>JAOPZY010000033.1 GCA_025963875.1 Actinomycetota bacterium | reverse complement strand
CCCAGGTTGGCGAAGGCCAGGTGGGCGGCGGCCTCGCCCACGCTCCATTCGGAGTGGGGGATCCGGAGGTTCACGTCGGGGATGTCCCGGACCATGGCGGCCACCCGACCGGCAATCGTCTCGGCGGCCTGTTGCACCACCGCCATCTCTGCCACGAGCGTTCCCATCCCCTCTCCCGTCTGCGGAGGTTTGGAGAAATCCAGGACTCCACCGCTCACCGTGGTATCCACCGTGATATCCCTGGAGGTCAGTTCGCCGGCAGGGAGCCAGCAGGGAGCCAAAAGGATGGTAACAATGTCCACTGTGGACAGTCAAGACCCAACGCAAGACCCAAGTGAAGACCCAACGCAAGCGCCAAGCCCCATCAACCCGACCTCGGCGTCGCTCCTCGGGTTCCTCTACTGGCGGCCCATGAGCGGTGGGGAGATCGTCTCCGCGGTGGAGGCGAGCGTCGGCCATTTCTGGAACGTCACCCGCAGCCAGATCTACCGGGAACTGCAGGCCCTCGCCGTCAACGGTCTGGTGGAGCTGGGAGAGGTGGGGCCCCGTCGCCGGGCGCCCTACGCGATCACCGACCGCGGCCGCGAGTCGTTCCTGGCGTGGCTGGAGATCGACCCGGGCCCCGATGTCATCCGCTCTCCGTTCCTGCTCAAGTTCTTCTTCGGCGCCCTGCTGTCCGAGGAGACGCTACGGCGCTTCGTCAGCACCGTCCGTCCCCGGCACGAGGAGGCGCTGGAGTACTACCGCAACCTGCTGCCAGCCATCGTCCGGTCCGACCCCGCGCCGGCGCATGTGGTCCGCTTCGCCATCATCTTCGAGGAGGGGATCCTCAGCTGGCTCGACGCCATCCCGTGGGGCAAGCTGGCTGCGGAGGACATCGACCCCGAGGACCCGGAGCCCGACAAGCCGAAGCTCGAGCCCGAACAGCGGGAACCGGAGCCCGACCCCAGCTGAGGTATCGTCTCCGTCATGGTCCCGAAACCCCACAAGTCCTCCCAGTACAAGGCAGCCGGGCGATCCTCGGGCGGGCTCAGGCAACCGAAGATCCTCGACGAGGACCAGGTCCTACAGGCCCTCCGCGACGTGGGGGCCGTGTCGACCGGCCACTTCATCCTGTCCTCCGGCCGCCACTCCGACGTGTACGCCGAGAAGTTCCGGGCACTCGAGCACCCCGACCTCGCCCTCTCGCTGGGAGCGTCACTCGCGGACCGCTTCGCCGGGCAGCACATCGACGTCGTGCTGTCGCCGGCGCTGGGGGCGATCGTCCTGGGTTTTTCCACCGCCCTCGCCCTGAGCCGGGATGGGGGGCCGCGGTTCATGTTCGCCGAGCGCGACGCGGGAGCGATGCGGCTGCGGAGGGGCTTCGAGCTGGCGCCGGGCGAGCGGGTCCTCGTCGTGGAGGACGTCGTGACCACCGGTACGTCGCTCAAGGAGGTCCTGGCCCTCGTGGATCCCGACGCCCTGGTGGGGGCCGGCTGCCTCCTCGACCGCTCCTCCGCGCTCGACCTCGGGATGCCCCTCACCAGCCTCGCCCGGCTGCAGGCCGCGACGTGGGACCCGGCGGAGTGCCCGCTCTGCGCCGCGGGGCAGGACACCGTGGCCCCGGGCAGCCGCCATCTGGCCGCCAGCTCCGGGTAGCCCGTGGCCGTAGCCCAGCCGAAATGGGCCCCGAATTGGGCACGGAGACCGCTTCGCCTCCTGGAAGGCCTGCTGACCTCCCGCTACGGGTGGACCCCGTTCGGCCTGATCCTTGCCTTCTACGTCGCGGTCCAGATCCACGACGGCGGCTCGGACCTGCGGCGGTGGGACGTGCTGCTCATCTCCGGCTGGGCCGTGCTGGTCGTGGGCCTCGTCATCGCCCAGACCGTCCCCCAACGTGCGCAACGCATGCTGGAACGCATGCGCGACCGGGGCAGTCTGGAGGTCACCCAGCGCGAGCTCGACGAGCTCTGGACCGACTTCTCGGCGGGTGCTGGGCGCTGGGGACTCCGGACGGGCTGGGTGACCGCGGCGGCGGTGTTCCTGGCCTTCGTCCTGGCGACGCGGGGCAACCTCGCCTTGAAGGCGACGCTGGTGGTGCTGGAGTCCCTGGGCGCGTACGTCGCGGGCTACCACCTCGGCCGGATGGCGGGCTTCGGCAGGCTGGGGCCCTTCCTGCGCGCCAGGGCGTGCCTGCCCAAGGTGCGACCCGGCCACCTCGACGGCGTCGGGGGCCTCAAGCCCGTCGGCGACTTCTATTTCTTCCAGGCGATGGTCGTGGCGATCCCCGGTGCCTTCATCGCGGTGTGGTGGGTCCTCATCGTCCTTGGCTGGAACCACCACCGCTACGACCGCTGGAAGACCTCCTACCCCGGCCTGCTTGCGGTCGCCGTCGTGATCGAGATGCTGGCCTTCGTCGTGCCCCTCTGGGCATTCCACCAGGAGATGGTGAGCCAAAAGGACAAGGCTCTCAAGGAGGCCGATCACACCGCCCTGGAGATCGCCGAGATCCAGGCCAAGCTCGTCCACGACCCCGGCGCCCAGGACGCCGGCCTCAAAGAGCGCATCGCCGCCGGGTCGGAGCGCTACAGGGCCATCGAGGAGATGCCCACCTGGCCGGTGGACCCCGCCACCCGGCGGCGCTTCCGGTTGAGCAACATCGCCCTGATCCTGCCGTTCGTCGGCCAGGCCCTCGGCCAGACCGAGCCCTGGCAACAGATCTCGCACATCCTGGAGCGCCTCAGCCGCTGAGGCGCCGCCGGACGGCTACGAACGGGAGCGCGCACGCGACAACCGCCGCGAGCGCGGCCCGGTGGTTGACGGCCAGCCATCGGCCAACGGCCCCCACATCCTGGATCCCGGGCAGGCCGAGCAGCATCAGCGCAATGATGAGGGCCGCGAGAGCGAAGTCCACGGAGGCGTTCGCCGTGAACACCCCGGCCGCGGCAAGCAGGATCCAGAGCTGGTGGTGGGTCCAGGAGATCGGTGACACCAGGATCGACACGCAGCCCACCACCGCGAGGCTGAACAGACGCTGGCCCCCCACCCATGCCGCCCGGGCCCGCCACAGGCCGAGCGCCACCACGGCGGCGCCGAGGCAGACCCACAGCACGCCGAGGGTGGCGCCCTGGGCCCCGGCCCGGAGGAGGACTGCGTAGATCGACTGGTTACCGCCCTCGGCCAGGGGCAGGCCATAGCTCTCGTGCCACAGGTAATTACCCCAGAAGGCGGCGGAGTCATGGGGAGCGACGGCGAATCCGATCAGGCAGGCTCCCCCGAAGACAAGGGCAGCCAGGGCTGCGGCCCGCCGCCGGCCGATCAGCCACAGGTAGGGGACGAACAGCAGCGGCGTCAACTTGATCGCCGCGGCCAGCCCCGTCAGTACGCCCTGCCACCGGTGGCCGTCGAGTGCGACGACGTCGGCCACGACCGCCAGGGTGAGGAAGATGCTCACCTGTCCGAAGCGCAGGTTGCTCTGGAGCGGCTTCGACGCCAGAGCCAGCACAGTGAGCGCCGGCCAGGAGACGGCGACGGGACCGACTCGCCGGGGCAGGGCGCGGGCCACCATCAGGGCGATGCCGGCAGCGGCCAGCACGGTGAGCGCCGTCCAGGCGACACCGCTCGTTGTTTCGGGCACGGCCGCCAGCGGCAGGAGGACCAGGCCAGCGAACGGAGGGTAGGTGAATCCCGACCGCAGCGACCCGTGCAGCCCGTAGAGGCCGGTGCCGTGGACGAACGACGAGACAGCGGTTGTATACACGTGCAGGTCGGCGAGCGGCTGGCGAAGAGGTCGGACAAAGCCCTGGATCGCGACGGCGAGGGCGATGACCCACAACGCCACGCCCGTCGGGAGAATCCAACGGTCGGCCCTGAGTCGGGCCAGCTCCGGATTGTCGAGCACGTGTGACTTTCCTTCTATAAATATTTACTGTAGGAGATATGCGGAACCTCGTCCCAGCACGCTACCGGAGTGTTTCCGTCGCCGACGTCGATGTCGACCTGAACGAGGCGGGCCTCCGCTCGCTCCTGGTCGGCCGGGAGGCCTACCGGCGGACGACCTACATTGTCGCCCGGCGCGGCGACCGGGCGGCGCTCGTGAGGGTCGAGAAGGCCTCCGAAGAGTCCCTCTTCTCGCCGATCCTCACGGTGGAGGTGCTGGCCGGCCCGGACGAGTGTGCGGTGGTCGAGGACCCCGAAACCGACGTCGGCGTGCCCTCGCAGCTGGCCCGTGCCGCGAGGAACCTCGCGCCGGGGGCACGGTGCGTGATCGTGATGGGGCGCTACCAGCATGTGAGCTTCATCCTCGACCCCGTCCCCTCGGTCGTCCGCGTGGTGGAGGTGTCGCCGCCCCTCCCGCCGAAGTTGCTCGACCAGGCCCAGCGGGTGCTCGACGTGGCCGACGACCTGCCCCCGATCGAGCTTCGGGGCGAAGTGGTGGACCTGGAGGCGCTCGCCGCGACTCACCCGGCCGATCGGTACCTGCTGCCGTGCCGCGGCTCGGGAGCCGCCCCGCCGGGGGCCGAGGTGGCCTATCTCGATCAGCGGCCTCCCCTCCCGGAGAACGGTGCGTCCTGGACCCTCGTCGGGTGCGCCCGGTCCCGCCAGCTCCACCGGTGGTTCTACGGCGACGCCGAGCCCCCCACCGTCGACATCTGCCCCAGGGAACTGGCGGCCGCCAGCCCGACGACCGTGCCGACCCTCACGAAGTGCTGCCTGCTCGAGGAGGACATCGTGCGGGACGGCAACTGCGTCGTCGTGCCCTGGGGCGCGTCGCTGGACGAGGTGCGCCGAGGGTTGAGCGAAGTGGCGAAACTCCTGGAGACGGCGTGGGCGCCCGCCTGACGGACTCGGCCCTCTACGCCCACCTCTGGGGGACGGACGAGCTGCGCCGCGTCTTCGACGAGGCCGGCCGGATCCAGGGATGGCTCGATGTCCTCGCTGCCCTCGCCCAGGCCCAGGCCGAGCTGGGGATCATTCCCGAGGAGGCGGCCAAGGCCATCGCCGGTTCGTCGTCCGTGGAGCTGCTCGACCTCGAGGTCGTGGCCGAGGAGACGCGCCGCACCGGCCACTCGACCCTCGGACTCATCCGGGGGTGGCAGGCCGTGCTGCCCGACGAGGCCAGGGAGTGGGTCTATTACGGCGCCACGGTGCAGGACCTCACCGACACCTGGAGCGCCCTCGCCGCCAGGAAGGTCCTCGGCGTGGCGTGGCGCGACCTACGGGCCATCGAGGAGATCCTGCTCTCGCTGGCGAAGGCCCACCGCGACACCCTCATGGCCGGGCGGACGCACGGCCAGCCCGGATCGCCCATCACGTTCGGCTACAAGGCAGCCGGATGGGCCGACGAGGTTCGCCGCCACGTCGACCGCCTCCGTGAGGCGGGGCCCCGCCTCTTCGGCGGGCAGCTGGGGGGAGGCGTGGGAACGCTCGCGTTCTTCGGGTCCGGCGGCATCGAACTCCGGCGGCGCTTCTGCGGTCTGCTCGGGCTCGAGACTCCCGCCATCTCCTGGACCTCCTCGCGAGACCGTCCCGCGGAGCTCGTCCACCTGCTGGCCATGGTGACCGCAACCCTCGCCCGGGTGGGCAACGAGGTGTACCAGCTATCGCGGCCGGAGATCGGCGAGTTGGCGGAGACACCGGGACGGGGCGTCGTCGGCAGCATCACGATGCCGCACAAGCGCAACCCCGAGATCGCCGAGCACCTCGTGACGCTGTCGCGCCTGGTGCGGGCGCAGCAGGGTGTGGTCCTCGAGGGGATGGTCGCCGAGGGCGAGCGCGACGGCCGGGGCTGGAAGGCGGAGTGGGCTGCGGTGCCGGAGGCGTGCCTTCTTGCGGGGGCCGCGCTCGACCTCGCCAAGCGGATGCTGGCCGGGCTGGAGGTGCACCCCGAGGCCATGCGCCGCAACCTCGGGGCCATGGCCGCCTCCGAGAAGCTGCTCGCCGCGCTGGCGCCCTCGAAGGGGAAGCACGCGGCCCAGGACGTCCTGCAGCGCGCGCTGGCGGCGGGGGAGTCCCTCGACGAGGTGGCGTTCGCTGCTGGCCTCAACGGGTTGGACCTCCTGGCTCCGGATGCGGGCGCCGCCGGGCGCATGGTCGACGAGGTGGTTCGCCGGGCCCGGGCCGCCCGGGCGAGCGAGTCGGAGGTGTGGCCGTGAACTGCAGTGGCGCGAGGTGCGGAAAAAATACGACCTCTAGCAACGTTTTTCTTCCGCACCTCGAAAGCGACGGAGGCCACCATGGGCAGGAGTGACGTCGGGCCCTCGTCCGAGGCCCCCGCCCCCGAGATGGTCGAGAGCGGGTTTGCCCTGGAGGTCGCCGACGCTCCGCTCCTGCACGACGGTCTCAACATGGCCGACCTCGCCCACCTTCTGGTTCTCGCCGAGCGCGGCGTGGTGCCGCCGGCACCGGCGGCCAGGGTGATCGGGGCCGTCCTCGACGTCGTGCGGTCGATCCCGGCCGAGGACTTCCCCTACGACCCTGCCTACGGCGACGCCTATAACAGCCGGGAGGCGTACTTCGTGCGGCAGGTCGGCGACGACGCCGGTTGGCTGCACGCCGGGCGACCGCGCCGGGAGGCCGGCCGGGTGGCCCTCCGGCTCCACCTCCGCCGGCTGGTCGCGGGCCTCGTGATCGACGCCGCATCCTTCGCCGAGGCGACCGCCGTCCTGGCCGCGGCCCACGCCGAGACGGTCATGCCCGACCAGACGTACCTCCAGCAGGCCCAGCCCTCCACCTTCGGCCACTACGTCCTCACGTTCGCCTACCCGGCCCTCCGCGACGCCGACCGTCTGCTGGCCGCCGGCGACTGGGTCAACCGCAGCCCCGGCGGGGCGGGCTGCGTCAACGGCAGCCGCATCGGCCTCGACCGGGACCGGACGGCGTCCCTGCTCGGCTTCGACGGCCTGATCGACCACACCCGGGACGCGATGTGGCAGACCGACGGCCTGATCGACGTCCTCGCCACCTCGGCCAGCCTCGTCTCGACGCTGAGCAAGCTGGCGGAGGACCTGGAGATCTGGGACAGCCAGGAGTTCGACTTCGTCGGCCTTGCCGGCCCGTACACCCGCTCCAGCGTCCTGATGCCGCAGAAGCGCAACCCCTACGCCCTCTCGATCGTGCGGGGCGCCGCCGGGGTGCTGATCGGGAGGCTGTCGGGCTTCCTCGCCGTCGTGAAGACACCGAGCGCCCGCACCGACAACCTCATCTTCGCCTACGGCGAGATCCCCAGGTCCCTGGAGCTGGCCGGCAAGGTGACCCGCCTGATGGCCGGCGTCGTCAGGACGCTGGAGGTCCATCCGGAGCGGATGTGGGCGTCGCTGGAGTCCGGTTTCTCGCAGGCAACCGACCTCGCCGAATTCGTGATGCAGACCTGTGGCGTCGACTACCGCACCGCCTACGTGGTCGTGGGGGCTGCGGTCCGCCGGGCGGCGGCCGAGGGCCTGCGGGGCATCGACCTCACCGCCGGGATGATCGAGGAGGCGGCCGAGGGCCGGATCGGGCGGCGCCTGGGGCTCGCGGGCGCCGACCTGACGGAGGTGCTCGACCCCCGGGCCATCGTGGCGACCCGGCGGTCGCCCGGCGGCGCCGCCCCGGACGTCGTGCGCGGCATGGTGGCCCAATGCCGGGCGGCGGCCGACCGCATCCGGGCCGAGGCCGAGCGCCGCCAGGCGGCTTTCGACGAGGCGGAGCGCGCCCTCGTGAAGGCTGCCGAGGAGGTGGCGGGCCGGTGAGACAAGAACAGTCAGCCGATGGCGAACTCCATCAACGGCTGGTGCAGCAGCGTGTTGGAGACGTAGCAGTAGCTGATGGCCCGCTCGAGCAGCGGCTCCAGCTGCTCCCGGGGATGCGAGGAGAGGACCTCGACCCGGATCCGGGAGAAGCGCAGGCCCTCGTAGGTGCCGGTCACCCGAACGGCAACGTCGGGCAGGTCGATGCCGCGCTTGCGCCCGGCGTGTACGACCGCCATCCCGAAGCACGAGGCAAGGGAGGCCAGGAACAGCTCCGTCGGCATCGGCCCGGTGTTGTCGCCGTGGTACTCGGGAGGCTCGTCGGCCCTGATCTCGAGCCCCCGCACCTCCGTCCGCATCCGGTAGCCGCCCTCCCACCGGGCGGTAAGCTCGAGCTCGCTCATGGCCGACCACGATAACGGCTCCCCCGTGGAACTCCCCAGCCGAGTGGCCGTGGTCAACGTCGGACTCAGGCTGTTCGGCGATGCCGTGCGGTCCCAGGGGGTCGGGGTCGTCGACGTCGACTGGCGCATCCCCGCCGGCGGCGACCCGGCGCTGGTGGCCGCGCTCACCACGACCTACGGAACGCACTCCGCTCGCATAGAGGAGGCCAACGCGGAGGTCTGCCGGCGCCTCGACAGCGCCGCCCCCGTGCTGAGCGGCCTGGCCACCGCCCGGGACGTCGTGCCGGGGATGGGCGACAGGACGCTGCTCCACCCCGGGCCGCCACTTGCCTGGGAGGACGTCTGCGACCCCCTGCGGCGCTCCGCCCACGCCGCGGTCATGGCGGAAGGCTGGGCGGACACCCCGGAGGCGGCCGAGGCGTTGATTGCCTCGGGCGACGTCGACCTCCAGCCCGCCAACGAGCACGCCACCGTTGGTCCGATGGCGACCGTGCTCGGCCCCTCGGCGCCGGTCTTCGTCGTCGAGAACCCTCAGTCCGGCGCCCGTGCCTTCGCCGGGATCAACCAGGGTCCGGGGGCTGCCCCGTGGTTCGGCGTGGAGACGCCGGAGGCCGTCGCCAGGCTCGTGCTGCTGAGGGAAGCCGTCCGGCCGGTCCTCGAGCCGGCACTCGGGGCCACCATCGAATCGGGAGGTCCCATCGACATCTTCTCGGTGGCCGCGCAGGGGCTCCAGATGGGCGACGACGCCCACATGCGGACCCAGGCCTCCACCAACCTCCTCATCCGTGCGCTGCTGCCCGGCCTGGTGGCTGCGGACGGCGACCGCGGCGTCAAAGTGGCACGGTTCCTGGCCACGAATCACCTCCTGTTCCTCAACGTCGTCATGGCTGCCGCCAAGACCACGTCCGACTGGGCCTCGGCGGTGCCGGGTTCCAGCATCGTCACCGGGATGGCCCGCAACGGGACAACCTTCGGGATCAAGGTCGCGGGCCTCGACCGGTGGTTCACCGCCCCCGCGCCCGACGTGGGCCAGGCCCTCTTCCACCCCGGCTACGGCCCCGCCGACGCCGCCCCGGACATCGGGGACAGTGCGGTGCTCGAGACCCTCGGGCTCGGCGGCGCTGCAGCCGCGGCGTCGCCGGCGGTGGCGACCTTCCTCGGCGGGAAGATGGCCGGGGCGGTCGCCGCCACGCGGGCGATGGAGTCGATCTGCGCCGGCCGCAGCACCAGGTTCCGCATCCCGTACCTCGACTTCTCCGGCTCGCCCATCGGCATCGATCTCCGCCGGGTGGTGACGCTCGAGGTCACGCCGCGGATCACCACCGGCATCCTCGACGCGGCAGGGGGCCGGGGCCAGGTCGGCGCCGGGGTGGCGACGGCTCCCCTGGCCGCGTTCCAGGCGGCCCTCCTCGGCGTGGTGGAGTCGCCCGAGGCGTGAAGGCCCTCCTCGCCGGGATGGGTGCCGCCGAGGCGCTGGCGCACCCGGGTGGGGCCGAGGTCCTGGCGTCGTTTCCGAAGGCCCTCTACGTCGCCACGCCGGCGGGCATCGCAGCGCTCGTTGCCCCCGGGGTGGGGGCGGGACCGCTCCACGTGCTGCTCGACGCCGCCCCGACCCCCCAGGCGGCTGTGTTCGGGCTCGCCGGCGCTCCGATATGGCGGGGAGCGCTCCCGGATCCGGCGGCCCTCGCGGCTGCCGTTCCCCTCGTCCTCGAGGTGCTCGCGCCGGTCGCCGGCAACAATCTGGTGCCCGCGAAGCGGGCCGGGGCCGCCGTTCTCGCGCTGGGAAGGGGCGACCTACTCGAGGTCGCCGCCCGGCTCGGAGGTGCGGGGCCCGGCCTGACGCCTGCCGGCGACGACGCCCTGGGCGGGGTCCTCTTCGCCCTGGAGGCGATGGGATGCGACGACGACCTCGTGGCCGTGGCCCGTCAGGTGAAGACGACCGCCATCTCGGGCGCCTTCCTGCTCTGGGCGGCACGAGGTCAGGCGCTGGCCCCGGTCCACGATCTCCTCGCAGCGGCCGTCGCGGGTTATGGCCCCGCCGCCCGCTCGGCGGCGCGGGCGCTGGGCAGTGTCGGTCACTCGTCGGGGGCGGACTTCGCCCAGGGATTGTGCTGGGGGCTGTCCCGGGGCCTGGGCACGGCGTAGGCGGAGGACCGTTCTCCCAGGCCGCCCACAGGAAACTTCCAGCTTTACCCAACCTCCCGGGTCGTTACTAAGCACTGACACCCCGCCGCCCCGACAAGACCAGGAGGTTCTATGTTTCAACGAGGGTACCTGCTCCAGGAACTCCGCCGCCGATGGGGCCGCACCCTCGTCACCGCTCTCGGCCTGGCCGTCGGCGTGGGCCTCGTCCTGGGCATCATCGGCCTCTCCCAGGGCCTGAGCGAGGCGCAGACCGCGGTCCTCCAGCCACTTTCGTCGATCGGGACCGACATCCTCGTCACCCGGGTGGCCACATCGACGGCAACCGGCAACAACAACACCCAGAACAACGGTGGCGGCGGCTTCTTCGCCAATGGCGCCAATGGCCCCAATGGCGGCGGGGGCGGCGGCGCGGCGGTCAGCGTCAACGGCGCGAACGCCAGTGACGCGAATGCGCTGCTCGCCGAGAACAGCAACGTCACGACCGACCTCTCGAAGCTCGGGCCGGCGGGCACCAAGTTCACCCACGACTTCTTCCTCTCCTCGACGCTGCTGAGCTTCCCCGCCGACGCCCTCACCGCGACGGTGACGGTCCCGGGGGTCGCCTCGGCGACGGCAGGGCTCACCCAGCTCGTCGAGCACCAGACCGGTACCGTGCCGACCCAGACCGCCACGTTCGTCATCGGCGGCGAGACCTTGACCACCACGGCCACGCCGGCCCCCCTGACCGACGCCGAACAAACGGCGGTCCAGACCTGCCTCCAGAGCTCCGGTGTCCGCATCGGCGATCGGGGCCAGGCAACCGCCACGGTGACGCCCAAGGTGGGAGGCGCCCCTGCTCCTGCCCCATCCGGAGCTCCCGACACGGGTCTTCGCATCGGGAGAGGCGGCGGGGCGTTCCAGGCCTGCCTGCCGGTCCGCTTCCAGCAGTACACGGCCTCGATCACGACCGCCCGCCGGTCCATCAACCAGGCGGTCAACCCGCCGTCCACCGACATCAGCACCACCAGCTACACCGCCGCGGGCATCGACCCGGGCAGCCCGACCTCGGGCCTCGTCACGACGTCCCAGCTCGTCGCTGGGCGCTGGATCGGGAACGGTGCCGGCAACGAGGTCCTCCTCAACCAGTCCTACGCCAGCCAGCACTCGTATAACGTCGGCTCCCAGCTCCCCATCAACGGCACCAGCTACACCGTGGTCGGGCTCGTGAAGCCCACGCTCACCGGCACCATCGCCGACGTCTACTTCCCGCTCTCCACGATCCAGACCCTCGCCGGGAAGTCCGGCCGGATCACCCAGATCCTCGTGAAGGTGAAGGACGCCAGCCAGGTCGACGCGGTGGCCAAGCGCATCCAGACCGAGCTGCCCGGCGCCACCGTCATCACCACCCAGTCGCTCGCCAACCAGGTGACCGGCTCCCTCAAGGATGTGAAGAAGCTGGCGGACTCCCTCGGCGGTGCGCTCGGGGTCATCGTGGTGGCGGCGGCCTTCGTGATCGCCATGCTGCTGACGCTGTCCTCGGTCGGCAAGCGGGTCCGTGAGATCGGCACCCTGCGGGCGATCGGGTGGTCCCGGGGCCGGGTGGTGCGCCAGATCGTGGCCGAGACCGTCGGCATCGGCCTCGTGGCCGGGGCGCTCGGGATCGCGCTCGGCTTCGGCGCCAGCGCCGCCGTGACCGCCTTCTCGCCGACGCTGTCCGCCAACACCGTGGGCGTGTCCACGTTCCAGGGCTCGAGCCTCGCCGGTCTCTTCGGCCAGTCGACCCAGGCGGTCACCACCACGTCGACGATCCACCTGACGGCACCGATCCACCCGTTGACGCTCATCGTGGGCGTCGCCCTGGCGGTGCTCGGGGGCCTCATCGCCGGCGGCGTCGGCGCCGCCCGGGCAGCCCGCCTCTCGCCCTCCGAGGCGCTCCGGAACCTCGCTTAAGACCTCGCCTAAACCTGAAAGGAGCACGAACATCCATGGAGACAACCACCGAGCCGCTCTACCGGCTCAAGGCAGTGGACCGCTACTTCCGGGTCGGGTCGGCCGAGGTCCGGGCCGTGGACAACGTCGACCTGGAGCTGTATCCCGGCGAGCTCGTGGCCATCGAGGGACCGAGCGGGTCCGGCAAGTCCACGATGCTGCAGCTGCTCGGCGCCCTCGACAAGCCGAGCCGGGGCAGCGTCGTCTTCGACGGCCGCGACCTCTCCAAGCTCGAGGATGGGGAACTGACCTCGATCCGGGCCAGGGACATCGGCTTCGTCTTCCAGGCCTTCAACCTGATCCCGACGCTGACGGCCTCCGAGAACGTCGAGATCGCCATGGTGCCGCTCAAGGAGGGCAAGGCGCAGCGGCGCCAGCGGGCGGCCGAGCTGCTCGACCAGGTGGGGCTGTCGGAGCGCACCCGGCACCTCCCGTCGCTGCTGTCGGGAGGTGAGCAGCAGCGGGTGGCGATAGCCCGCGCCATGGCCAACAAGCCGCGGGTCATCCTGGCGGACGAGCCCACCGGCAACCTCGACAGCCGCTCCTCCGAGGAGATCGGCACGATCCTCCGCAGCCTCGCCGCCGAGCACGGGGTGACGGTCATCCTGGTGACCCACGCCGACAACGTCGCCGGGTGGGCGCACCGCCGCCTGGCGATGCACGACGGCCAGCTGTCGGAGCGGGACGACTCCCAATGGACGGCCCCCCGGGCCGTGCCACCCCCGGAGGCGTCGGTGGGCTCCGGCTGACGCCAAAACGTTCCTTCCAATGCCAGGTCAGTCGCCTTTCGCGCACATACGCGCGCTGTGCTCCTAAGTTCGGCGGCCACCAGCCAGGCTTGGGCCCGGCGCGGGGGAAACCGTCGGGCCGAGCGGACGTTAGTCGCCTTTCGCGCACATACGCGCGCTGTGCTCCTAAGTTCGGCGGCCACCAGGAGGTTGCCTTCCAAGCGGGCCCTTAGCGGGGGTAGTTTGTGCCAAATACCGCGGATATGACGGTTGTGGCGCAAACTGGCCCTTAGTTTCCGTCAAAAAGGGCGCTCACCACGCTTTTTGACGGAAACTGGGCCGAGCCCGCCCCCAGACCTCCGGCCTGGCCCGCCTCGAACGTGGCGGCGTCCTCGGCTTCGCTGAGCACCCGTTCGTAGAAATCGAGGTGCTGGCGAGCCGTCCGCTCCCAGCTGAAGTGGGCCGCCACCGCGGGGCCGCCAGCGGCCAGGCGTGCCCGTTCGGCCCGGTCGGTGACGGCGCGGCGCATGGCGCTCGCCAGGGATGCGGAGCTCCCCGCGCGGGCCAGCAGCGCCTTGCCGCCACCCAGGAACTCCCGGAACACGGGGATGTCGCTCGCGACCACGGGGAGGCCCGCCGCCATCGCCTCCAGGACCACGAGGCCGAAGCCCTCCTTGACGGAGGGGAAGACGAAGGTGTCGGCGGCCTGGTACCAGCCGGGCATCTCGGCGTCCGGCACCGTGCCGAGGATGACGACGTCGCGCTCCGTGAGGCCCAGGTCCGATGCCCGGGCGAGCGCCCCCTCTCGGTAGGCGGCGTGGTCCTGGAACGAGTGGCCCCCCACCACCGCGAGCATCGGGGGGGGATCCAGCTCACCCTTGAGCGCCGCCAGCGCCTCCATGAGGTGCAGGCTCCCCTTGCGGGGCTCGATGCCGCCGACGGTCAGGAAGAGGAACCGCCCGTCCGCCCCCGCCCGGTCCCGCAGCACCGAGCGCTGGGCCGTGGCACCGTTCCGAGCCGCAAAACGACCGGCGTCGACGCCGTTGGTCACGACGGTCGCCTCGACGCCGTAGCCGTCCCGCAGCGCGCGGCGCCAGAACTCGCTGACCACGAGAAGGTGGTCGGGCTCGAGGACCGAGCGGTGCTGGCAGTTGACGAGTGCCGACGTGGTGAAGTCGTCCAGGTGGTGGACCGTGCGCACGAGCGGGAGGCAGGGATTGGCCTCCCGAAGGGCCATGGCAGCCGTGGAGGCGATGCAGTCCTGGACATGGACGACGTCGAACCGCCCCGGCACTGCCGCGGCGAGGCCGGCGGCCAGGGCGTCCACCGAGGCGAAGACCCGCTCCTCGAGCGTGCCTGCGGACGCGGGTCCCGGGAAGATCGTGTGGGGCGCCGCCAGGGCCCGGAAGAATCCGGCGCCTGGGTCGCCGATCGCGAAGACATGGACGGGACAGTCCAGGGCCTGCAACGCCTCGGCAAGCTCGACGGTGTGGACCGGCCCCCCGCGGGGGCGGGTCGAATAGGTGACGAGGGCGATGCGGGGCAGGCTCCTCATCCGGCACGCCCGTCCTCTGCAATCGAAGGGTTGCGAGCGGCGATGGCGGCGGCCAGGAGTGCCGCCCGGGTGGCGGTCGGGGCGAGGAGGCAGCCCGCCTCCTCCAGCGCCGCGCACTGCTTCGACCGGACCTGCGGGTCGGCTTCGGTCCCCAGGACGTAGGCGACCACCCTGGGGCCGCCGGGCTGGGCCGTGACCGACCGGCAGGCGGGCGCAAGCACGGAGGCCGGGTCGGCGTGCCCCCCGTAGCCGAGCACGACGTCGATCAGCACGACGCCGACGCTGCCGTCCCCGGGCGCGGCGGCGATGCGCTCCGCACGGTCGCCGGGGTCGATCATGGGGTGGGGCCGTCCACGGGTGTACTCCTCCTCGCCGAGGTCCAGGCAGACATGGGCGCCTGCGGGTGCCGGAATTCCCCAAGAATAGTTGAGCGGGGTGTTCGAGTGGATAGCACCGAGATACCGGCTCATCACCACCATGGACTCGTAGCAGAGCGTCCCACCTGAGAACAGACCAAGCAGGCTGCGGCGCGCCGGGTCCAGGCCGGCCAGCGCCGAGGAGACGAGCGAGGCGAGGCCGGCACCCGGATCGGGTGGCGTCGCCCCCAGGCCTTCCAGCGTCAGGAGCACCCCCTCCTCCAGCGTGTCCGTGATCAGGACGCCCGCGGCGGCCTCGACCGGCGCTGCCAGGCCGACGAGGGCGGCGACCAGCGGCTTGCCGTGCGCCGACTGCAACAGGCGGGCCGCCACGTCGGCGGAGGGCGGCTTCGACACCAGCAGGATGGCCTCGGTGGCGGGGTCCTCGGCGAGAGCCCGCAGCCCGAGGCCGGCCATCGTCCCGCCGACGGCCGACGACAGGTCGCGCCCTCCGACGCCGATGGCCTGGCTGACGCCCTCGCCCCAGCGGTCGAGGAGGCACATGACCTCCTGGGCCCCCGTGCCGGCTGCCGCGACCACGCCGACCCGGCCCGCCCGCACCGCGTTGGCGAAGCCGAGCCCGGTGCCGCCGAGCATGGCGGTGCCTGCGCCGGGCCCCATGACCAGCAGGCCGAGCGACGCGCCCCGCTCCTTCAGCGCCACCTCGTCGCCGACCGGAACGTTGTCGCTGAACAGCAGGACGTGCAGCCCCTGCGACAGGGCCTTGTGGGCCTCGAGGGCGGCGAAGGGACCGGGGACCGAGACGATGGCGACGTTGGCGTCCGGCAGGGCGGCGACGGCGTCCTCCAGGGTCCTTGGGCTCTCTCCCGGCTCGGCGCCTCCGGGCTCCGCCGAGGCTGCCGCCGAGGCCAGCGTTTCGTCGCCGGCGTCGAGTCCGGCCTCCGCGTCGGCCGCGGAGCCTGCCCGCACCGCCAGGACGAGGTCGTTGGCCCCGGCTGCGGGCACATCGAACCCGCCGGCGGCAAGGTCGTCGCGGTTGGCGGGTGTCGCCATCACGGCCGCCGCATACTCGACGCCCGGCGCACCGGACATGGCCCGGGTAGCCGCCATGAGCTGCACCGAATCGATGTAGGTGTCGGCGTGGACCCTGGTTGCCGCCTCGGTCACTGGGCGGCGGCGCTTCGCCGGGAGGCCGGCATCCGGCCCGCAGTGGGCACGATCCGGGTGCCGTGGCTGCCGGCCAGGGCGGCGGCGAGATGGCGCGAGGAGGTGATGAGGCACTGCTGGCCTCCGTCGGCGAGGAAGCGCACCGCGGCGATGATCTTCGGTCCCATGCTGCCGGCGGCGAACTGGCCGTCGGCGATGTGGGCTTCGGCCTCGGCGGCGGTCATCTCGGCGACGGCACGCTGGCGCGGTGTCCCCCAGTCGAGGAAGACGTTGCTGGCGCCGGTGAGGAACACGAGGGTGTCGGCGCCGACCGAGGTGGCGAGGCGGGCGGCGGTGAGGTCCTTGTCGATCACCGCGTCCACCCCGGAGACGCTCCGCCCCCGGCGCACGACGGGGATGCCGCCGCCGCCTCCGGCGATCACGAGGAAGCCCTTGCTCGCGAGCTCCTTGATGGCGGCGGCCTCCAGGATGGCCTTCGGTTCCGGGGAGGCGACGACCCGCCGGAAGCCACGGCCGGCGTCCTCCCGGACCACCCAGTCCCGCTCGGCCGCCAGCTTGCCGGCGACGTCCTCGGCGAGGAACGGCCCGATCGGTTTGGTGGGATTGCGGAAGGCCGGGTCGGAGGATTTGACCTCGACGTGGGTGACGATGTCGACGACCCCGAGCGTGCCGGTGGAGGCGTGGTGGAGCGCGAGCGAGAGCAGGTGGCCGATCGCACCCTGGGTCATCGCAACCAGCTCGGCGAGCGGCTGGGCCGGCACGAGCCGGCTGCCCTCCTCCTGCTGGATCGAGAGGTTGCCGACCTGGGGGCCGTTGCCGTGGATGAGCACCGGCCGGTAGCCGGCCTCGACCAGCCGGCAGATGGCTCCGGCCACCTTGGTCGCGTTGCGCCACTGCTGGGCGTACGTGCCGGCCTCACCCTCGCGCGTGAGCGCGTTGCCGCCGACGGCCACCACGGCGATGCGGGGGCGAGCCATGGACGCTGGCCCCTTCTACGTCGAGCGCAGCGCCATCCAGATGGCGCGAGCGGGCCGAGCGGACGGGTTCCCCCACCGGTGGGGCCGGTCGGTGCGGAAGTGCAGGGCGTCGCCGCGGCGCAGCGTGTACTCCTCTCCCTCGACCTCGAAGCTCATCGTGCCGTCCAGCAGGAAGATCAGCTCCTCGCCCGGATGTTCCATCCGCTTGGGCCCGGAGTCGGCCCCCGCCTCCATGGTGGCGACGGCCCCGGCCATGAAGAAGTGGCCGTAGGGGCCGCTGATGCCGGCCAGCTCGAGGCCGTCCTTGGAGGTGAAGACCTGCTTGCGCTCGTCGGAGCGAACGAGGACCGCGGGCTCGGCCTGCTCCTCGTCGACGAAGTAGGCGACGGACCGGTTCAGGGCGGCGGAGAGCTTCATCAGGGTCGTGATCGTGGGGACCATCCCGTTGTGCTCGATCTTGTGGATGGCCGCCGCCGACAGGCCCGCACGCTCGGCCAGTTGCTGGAGGGAAAGGTTCTTCTGCCGCCGGAGCTGGCGGACCTTCGGGCCGATCGAAGCAATGACGTCTTCCGTGGTCGCCCCCTGCAGCGCCGCGGCTTGAAGTGGGCTGCCGCCGCGGGTAGAGTTGCCTGCGGTAGATACGATCTTCATCATAGTAAATTGCATGTTACATCTCCAGAGACCCCTGTAGCGACGAGAGAAACATCTCGGACAGGGGTCCCCGAGGACCCCAGAGGGAGAGGAGACCGGCCACGGCTCTGCGGATCGTCGTCGTGGGGGGCGGAGCTGCTGGGATCGGCGCGGCGGGGGCGGCGAAGCAGGCAGACCCGGACGCCCGGATCACCGTGTTCACCGAGTTCGAGGATGTCGGCTACAGCCCCTGCGGTATCCCCTACGTCCACGGCCGCGAGATCGAGACGTTCCAGGGACTGATCCTGCAGGGCAAGGAGTTCTACGAGAACGCCGGCTTCGACATCCACTACGAGACCACGGTGGCAAGCGTCGACGCGGCGGGCCATGCCGTTGTCCTGGCGAGCGGTGAGCGCGTCCCGTACGACCGCCTCGTTGTCGCCACGGGCTTCAACTACGCGGATCCGGGCGTCCCCGGATCGGACCTCGAGGGTCTGCACTACGTGAAGAACATCCGCCGCGCCATGGAGTGGGACCCCATCCTCGACAAGGCCAAGACCGCCGTGGTCGTCGAGGCCTCGCCCCTCGGGCTCGAGATGACCACGGCCCTCGCCCATCGGGGGCTGGAGACCCATCTCGTCGACGCCCACCCGTGGGCGCTGTCGGAGGTGGCCGACCCCGACATCATGAAGCCGGTGCAGGACTCGTGGGCCGAGATGGGCGTCCAGATGCACTTCAACGCCAAGCTCGAGGCGTTCCTGGGTGACAAGGAGGTGCGGGGGGTCCGGACTAGCGAGGGCGAGATCCCCGCCGACGTGGTCGTGGTCTGCACCCACAAGCAGCCGAACAACCACCTGGCGCGGGAGGCCGGCCTCGAGATCGGCTCCACCGGCGGCATCGTCGTCGACGAACGGATGGCAACGTCGGGCGGCGGGGTGTTCGCTGCGGGGGACTGCGTCGAGGTCCCGCAGGGCTTCACGATGCTGCCGCTGCAGGGCCTCTCCGGCAGCCATGCCTACGCGCAGGGCAAGACCGCCGGCACCAACGCCGCCAACGGCCAGCGCACCTACGATCCCGTCTTCGTCCCGTGGGGCATGGTGGCGGGCAAGTGGATGATCGGTGGTGTCTCGTTCGGTGAGACCACCGCGGGGGCGCTCGGGATGCCCTACCACCTTGGCATGGCCCAGGGCATCTCCCGCGCCCGCTACTACCCGGGCATGCAGAAGATCCTCGTCAAGCTGCTCGCGGAGCCGAAGACCCTCCGCATCATCGGCGCCCAGCTCGTCGGCGGGGAGGGCATCAAGGAACGTGCCGACTTCCTTGCCGTCTGTTCGAAGAAGGGCATCACGATGCGGGACCTCGCGGTGATGGAGAACGTGTACTCGCCGCCGATCGGAGCCCTGAACGAGCCCATCTCCCTGGCCGCCCAGAACGGCCTCGCCCGGCTGGCGCAAGCCGGGAAGTCCACCTAGGGACGCCCCCGGTGGCCTTCGCCGAATGGTTGCGGGTCAACTCCCAGCACTACCTGCTGGAGGCGTCCGAACGTGAGATGGCGGAGAAGTACCTCGGTGCCGCGCCCCCCTCGACGGGTGGCGGCCTGCGGGCGCAGTTCTGGCGCAGGGTGTTCGTCCCTGCCTACCGGCTGGTGCCGTGGAGCTGGCGCCGGTCGCTCATGCAGATGATGCCGGGCAGCCACCGCCGGCAGTGGACCTACCGGCCCTCGTGGAAGGGGAGGGCGCCGCCTCCCTCCGACCCGTCCCCCTGATGCAGCGCAGGAGCAGGGTTCATCGATGGGCTCATCGATTCAACCGGCCTACGAGCCGGCAGGCGAGACGTCAAGCGAGGAATAAAACAAGCAGGTCAACGAAAGGAAAGGGAGTCGAGATGGTACAGATCGTTGGGGAGCGGGTTAAGCCGGGCGACGCGATCGTCGACTACGAAGAGAAGGTCCTCCCGGATTACAAGGCAGAGGAAGGCCAGACCGCGTACGTCTTTTTCCACACCGTTCCCTTCGAGGGTTCGGTCGGCCTGGTCAACCTGCTCACGTGCACCCGTATCAACCGGAAGGGATTCGACACCTCGATCATCCTCTACGGCCCCGGCTCGCTCATCGCCGCCGCAACCCGCGGTTACCCCCGGGTCGGCGACGAGCCCTTCCCCGGCGAGCAGGCCTACAACAAGCAGCTCAAGACCTTCATCGACGAAGGCGGCCACGTCTATGCCTGCCGCTTCTCGGCGGCCGCGCTCTACGGCATGCGGGAGGTCGACATGCTGGAGGGCGTCAAGCCCATCAACCCGTTGGACGTCCTCGATTTCACGATCCAGGCGTACAGGGAGAAGGCGCTCGTCCTCAGCACCTGGACCGTCTGAGGTCACAGGCCAACGACGTGCCGGAAGCGCTGGAGGAACTGGTCCGCCGCTGGCGGGTCGCCGAGCAGCGGCTGTACCCGACGATCCTCGCGGACCCCTCCGGGTACCAGCGCTGCGTTCTCGCGGTTCGGGGGCTGGCAGACGAGCTGTTGGTCGTCGCCAGCCCCGAGGCGCTCGTGGCGTCCTGGGCGGCGGCCTCGGCGACGTCCTTCGAGCGGGCAGCCGAGCACCTCCGCGCCGCGGGCGGGCCCGACGACCCTGCGACGGCCGAGCTGGTTGCGGCCGCCGCCTTCGCCCTGCGCGAACGGGAGATCCAAGCTCAGGCAAGCGCCTTGACACTGCCCACATCGGAGCGAGAGGATCAACGAAGGTAGATGAATATTTCCTATAGTTATTTCCGGGATGTTACGACGTTTCACAGCAAGGAAGGGGTGCCACATGGGCGATGAGCGGGTGGCCGGCCGGGTCATCGACGGGCACAGCCACATCGGTGAGATGGCCGCCTGGAAGTTCTACGACCTGAAGGAAGCGGTGAAGCCGACGGTCTACGAGTTCCCCACGCCCAAGGACTACATCCAGCACCTCGACGCCTACGGCTGCGAGCGGGGCCTGGTCCTGCCGAACTACGGCATCCCGAAGCAGGAGCAGCCCTTCCTCCTGAACCCGCTCGTGCTGGACGCGGTCAAGTCCGAGGACCGGATCCTCGGCGGCCTCTGGGTGTCGTTCCTGCCGCAGAACGCCGAGATGACCCGCGAGGCCCTCCGCAATGCCGGCGAGCAGGGCATCGTGGCCCTGAAGACCACGTTCCTGCTGGGCGGCAACCCCAACCCCGAGGGCTGGGACGACGCCACCCGGGAGATCGCGGATGCCTGTTTCGACGCCGCCGAGGCCCACGACCTCGTCTTCCACTTCCACACCAGCCCCGGCGGCAACTCCGACATCAGCAACTTCATCCCGATGGTCGAGAAGTACGGCAAGCGCGTAAAGATCTATCTCGTCCATTTCGGGGGCGGCGTCAGCGGCCACATCCGCCTCGTCCCCCGCTTCCTCGACTGGGTGGAGGAGGGGTACAAGGTCTACACCGACACCACCTGGACCATCGGGTTCGGTGCGCGGTGGCTGCTGACCGAGATCGAGAAGCGCGGCGTGGGCCACGACCGGGTGATCTTCGCCTCGGACGAGCCGTGGAGCGACTTCTGGGGTGAATACTGGAAGATCTACGGTGCACCCGTGGGCAGCGAGCTGAAGCAGCGGATCCTGTACCAGAATTTCGAAGAGCTCTACACGAAGGCCCAGTAGGAGCATTTGAGTTTGGCTGACACGCTGTCCGGGCCGGCGCTCGGCGAGCTCCTGGCGGAGCTCCAGAGCTACGGCGTGCGGGTCGAGGACACGATCCAGGCGCGCCGCGGGGGAGCCGGGCCGTCCGACGCCGGGATGATCCGTGTCGAAGGTGTCCCGGTCACGTTTCCCTTCACCGCCGACTACGTGGCGGACTCTCCGTACGTCCTGCAGCCCGAGGGGGACGAGGGTTCGTGGGGCGTCTACCGCGAGGGCCGCCGCCTGGCGGGGGCCGAGGTCCCGCCGAGGCCCAGGTTCTACGACATGACGACGGCGGACGGCATCCCCTACTGGAAGATCGCGCTGCTGCACCTCGACTCGCTGGCCTCCACCGTCATCCAGACCTGCCTGTACTGGGGCAAGGACGATCAGTGCCGTTTCTGCGGCATCGAGCTCTCCCTCGAGGCGGGCCGGACCATCCCGGTCAAGAAGCCCGAGCACCTCGCCGAGGTGGCCGTGGCCGCCAAGGAGCTCGACGGGGCGGTGGACGTCACCCTCACGAGCGGCACGACGGGAGGCGCCGACAAGGGCGCTCGCTATCTCGGGAAGTGCGCCAGGGCCATCAAGGCGGCGAGCGGCCTGCCCGTGCAGGCACAGTTCGAGCCGCCGGACGACCTCTCGGTGCTCGAGGAGATCAAGGAGCAGGGGGTGGACTCGGTGGGCATGCACCTGGAGTCCTTCGATCCGGGCGTCCTCGCCTACGTGGCGCCGGCAAAGGCCCGCACCGGTGTCGCCGGCTATTTCCGGGCCTGGCAGCGCGCCGTCGAGATCTTCGGCAGGGGCCAGGTCTCCACCTACGTGATCCTCGGGATGGGCGAGGACCTCCAGATGACGATCGACGGCTGCAAGCGGGCGATCGACGCCGGGGTGTACCCCTTCGTCGTCCCGCTGCGCCCGGTCCCCGGCAGCCTGATGGGCGACAAGGTGCCGCCGCCCGCGGAGTACGTCGAGTCGCTCTACCGGGAGGTCGCCCCCTACCTGGCGGTCAACGGCCTCGCGTCCTGGGAGGTCCACGCCGGATGCGCCCGCTGCGGCGCCTGCTCGGCCCTCGCTGCCTACGAGCGGCACGGCGAGCCGCCCTCGGGCGGTCGCCAACTCCCCATCCTCAATGTCCGCTGAACCCGCACGCTCCCTGTCGCCCTTCCTCCATCCGGGCAAGGCCTTCGCCGCCGTCCAGCTCGGCCTGCACGTCGTGTGCCGTCCGGCCCGCGACCCCGGGGAGGTGGCGCTGCACCACGAGATCCGCCGGCGGGTGTTCGTGGAGGAGCAGGGAATGTTCGAAGAGTCCGATGCGGACGATCACGACGGCGACGCCGCCACCGTCCACGTCCTCGGCCTCTGCGGCGACGTTGCCGGGGGGGCCGTGCGCCTCTATCCCCTGACCGATGCATCCCTCGACGGCGACGCCGTCGATCTCGAGCCGGGACTGTGGAAGGGCGACCGCCTGGCGGTCCTGCCCTCCTTCCGCCACAACGGGCTGGGGGCACCGCTCGTGCGCTTCGCCGTGCAGACGGCGGCGCAGGCCGGGGGCCGGAAGATGATCGCCCACATCCAGCCGTCCAACGTGGGCTTCTTCGAGCACCTCGGCTGGTATGCGGTCGGAGAGCCGGTCAGCTTCGTCGGGCGGCCCCACCAGACCATGGCGATCGACCTCCCCCTGGTCCTGCGCCGCCTCTGAGCGAGGTTTCGTCGGTCAGACGAGCGGCGGCGGCGCCTGGGGAGATTCTTTGAGCACAGATCGACGTACAGCGTCGTTTCCTCGCGGGCCCTCAGACCAGCGACCCCGTTCCGCTGAGGCTGATCGACGTGAAGGCCGACTGTGGCGGGTGGTAGTGGACCTCGAGCGATGCCGACGCCGACCCCAGAGCGGTGGGCGCGAAGTGCAGCTTGATCTGGCAGGAGCTCTGCGGCGCGATGCTGGATCCCTCTCCGCAGGTCGTGCTCGTGATCGTGAACGGCGCATTCGAGGGCGTGACCGCCACGTGATCGATCATGACGGGGACGCTGCCCGGGTTGTTGATGGTGACCGCCTGGTCCGACGTGCCCCCATTCGCCCTGACCGTCCCGAAGCTCAGGCTCGGGGGGTCGGCGGAGATGCCCGTTGCTCCCGTAGCCCCGGCGCTGGCGCTGGCGCTGGGCGACGATCCGAGGCTGTCCGTCGGTGACGGGCTCCCGGTGCCGGTCGTCCCCCCACCCGTGGTGGAGGTGGTGCCCTCGGTCCCTGTTGAGCTCGTAACGCTGGGGGAAGGGCTGTGCGATGCGCTGTTCGTGTTCGTGTGCTTGCCGCCAACCCCGAGCAGCAGGGGGATCAGCACGCCGAGGCCGGTCACGATGGCGGCGACGCCGGAGATGACTCCCGGCACGGTCGTCCAGAAGTTTCTCTTCCCTTCGGGCATGCGGCATCTCCTTTCTCACCTGATCTCGTCGGTGTTGTACAGCGGTGGCCTCGGAGCGGGCTCGGGACCTTCCGGGCGAGCAGTGTGCTCCCAGCGCCCAGGGCGCGTCAAGGCGAACGCAGGATACCTACCCCGCACCGCGGGGATCTACGCCGCAGGGGAGCGGGTCAGCGCGCGTCCCGGGAACTGAGGAGCTTTTCGCGCCACCCGGGGGCCGGAGGATGAGGTTGGGAGCCTGGCGCGCGCCTACGCGCGATTCGCTCCCAACTTCGGACCAGGGGCCTTCTATGAGCGCGATTTCCTGGCCACGTCTTTGCCCAAGCCCAACCCGGTGACCGTGGCGGTGGCGAAGTCGAGGAGGGTGGCCTCGTCCGCACCCAGGCGCACCCGCAGGCAACCCCCGGCCTCGATCGCGCCGATCACCTCGCACGCAAGCCCCCGTGCGTGGAACGCCTCCCGGCACTCGCCGGCCCGGGAGGGCGGGGAGCAGAGCAGGAAGCCGAACGTGGGGAACGTGAACAGCCACGGCTCCAGGCCGACGCCGTCCGGGACGGGCACGCACGCCAGGTCCACAATCGCGCCCGTCCCCGTCGCCTCCAGGAGCATCGCCAGGGACCCCAGCAGGCCCGCCATGCTCACGTCCTTGGCGGCGACGCAGCATCCCGCTTCGGCGATCGCCGGCAGCACGGCGACGTCGCCGGCAAGCTCGACGCCCCGGGCCGCCACGGAGCTGAAGTAGGGGAAGTCGCCGCGGGCCCGTCCCTCCAGGCAGAAGGCCGCGAGGAGGACCTGGCCCGGGGCGGCGTGGCGGGACGACAACAGCGTCGACGCCTTCCCGACGACGAACGCCGAGACGGACGCCGGCCCGTCCCAGGCGCTCAGGTGGCCCCCGACCATGGGGACGCCGTAGAGGTCGCAGGCGAACCGCATGCCCCGCAGCGCCTCGCGCAGCTGTGCCTCGGGCCCGACGACGGTGTTGGCGAGGGCCACCGCCCGCCCGCCCATTGCGGCGACGTCGTTGACGTTGGCCACCACCGAGGCGACGCCGGCGCCGTAGGGGTCCGCCGCCACGAACGGGGGGAACATCGCCTCACCGGCGGCCAGCAGGAACCCGCCGTCGGAGGGGATGGCCGCGGTGTCGTCGCCGGGGCCGCCCACCCAGTCCGTCGGACCGAGGATGCCGGGGACCATGCGCAGCGCCGCCTTGGCGGCGAGCCCCGGGTGCGAGAGGAAGCGGGACCTGATGGACTCGACGGCGGTCATCGGGCAAGTCTAGGGACCGGGGGGATCCGAAAGGCGGGCACTATACTTCCGCCGGTACGGCGACGGACCGGCGATCGAGCTCGAAGGAGGAACTGTGGCGTTACCACCTCCGCTGAGCGAGGATCAGCGCCGGGACGCGCTTGCCAAGGCGGCCGAGGCTCGGCGGCAGCGGGCGGCACTGAAGGACCAGCTCCGGTCGGGAGAGGCGACCCTGAAGGACCTGCTCGACCGCACCGACGACGAGATCGTCGGCAAGCTGAAGGTTTCCGACGTGCTGCAAACGATACGAGGAGTGGGCAAGGTGCGGGCTCGCAAGATCATGACCAGGCTGGACATCGCCGAGTCACGCCGGATGCGAGGTCTCGGAGCCAAGCAGATCGAGTCCCTCCTCAAGGAGTTCACGGGAAAATAGCGCACTCACAGCTGTACATCATTTCCGGACCTTCGGGGGCCGGGAAGGGGACGATCGTCCAAGGGCTCCTCGTCCGCCGTCCCGACATCGCGCTCTCGGTGTCCTACACGACGCGCCCGCCGCGCCCGACGGAGCGCGACGGAGAGCACTACTACTTCGTCAGCCCGACGACGTTCTCCCTCATGCGCCAGCGCGGCGACTTCGTCGAGTGCGCCGACGTGCACGGCAACTTCTACGGCACGTCGCGGCGCAGCATCGAGGAGGCGCTGGCCTCGGGGCGGGACGTCCTGCTCGAGATCGACGTCCAGGGCGCGGCCCAGGTGAAGCGCCAGATGCCCCACGCCGTGCTCATCTTCATCGAGCCTCCCTCGCTGGCGATCCTCGAGCAGCGGCTTCGCAACCGGCGCACCGAGCAGGCGGAGGCGCTCAGCCGCCGGCTCGCCGATGCCTACGACGAACTGCGCCAGAAGAAGTCCTTCGACGGGGTCGTCGTCAACACGGAGGTCGATCAAGCGGTGGAAGAGGTGTTACAAATAATGGAGAAGGCCAAGCAGCGCTCGTAAAGGAGCCCATTTTGATCCACCCGAAGATCGAAACCCTGATGAAGAAGGTCGACAGCCGGTACACGCTCGTGATCCTGGCGGCCAAGCGTGCCCGGCAGATCAACTCGTACTACTCCCAGCTCGGCGAGGGCATCCGGGACTTCGTGCCGCCGCAGGTCTCGTCCAGCCGCCTCGGCGAGCACGCCAAGTCGCTCTCCATCGCCCTCGAGGAGGTCGCCGAGGGCAAGTTCGGCTACGAGCGCCCGGCCGAGGCGGAGGCCCGGGTCAAGTAGGGTTGGATCTCGCCGGCAGGCGCATCGTCGTCGGCGTCTGCGGGGGCATCGCCGCCTACAAGGCCGTCGAGGTTGCCCGCCGCCTCACCCAGGCTAGCGCCGAGGTCCGGGTTGTCATGACCAGGGCGGCCACGCAGTTCGTGGGCCCGCTCACCTTCTCCACGCTCACCGGGCACGCCGTGGCCTCCGACCTCTTCCCGGAGCCGGCTCCCGCAGAGATCGTCCACACCTCCCTCGGGCGGTGGGCGGAGCTCATCGTCGTCGCCCCCGCCACCGCGGACCTGATCGCCAAGTACGCCCTCGGCCTCGCCGACGACGTCCTCTCCGCCCTCCTGCTCGCCACGCGGGCCACGGTGGTGCTGGCGCCCGCCATGCACACGGAGATGTGGGAGCACGAGGCCACCTCCCGCAACGCCGCAACGCTGAGGGCCAGGGGGGTCGTCTTCGTCAGGCCCGCCACCGGTGCCCTGGCGGGCCCGGATCAGGGCCCGGGCCGGCTTGCCGAGAGCGAGGACATCCTCGCCGCCGTCGCCGCCGAACTCTCCCGCCGAAACGACTTCGCCGGCCGGCGGGTGCTCGTGTCGGCCGGCGGAACCCGGGAGCCGATCGATCCCGTCCGGTTCATCGGCAACCGGTCCTCGGGCCGGATGGGCCACGAGGTGGCCGCGGAGGCCGCCCGCCGCGGAGCGACCGTCACGCTCGTGACCGGCCCGACCAGCCTGGAGGCGCCGCCGGGCGCCGCGGTCGTCCGGGTCGAGACGGCCGCCGACATGCGCGACGCCGTCCTCGGCGCCGCCGAGGGGGCGGACGTGGTCGTGATGGCGGCAGCGGTCGCCGACTGGCGACCCACCGATCCGGCCAGCCGCAAGCTGCAGAAGGGCGACGGACCCCCGGTGATCACGCTGGAGGCCACCGAGGACATCCTGCGGGCGCTGTCCGCCCGCCGGCACGACGGCCAGGTGCTCGTTGGTTTTGCTGCGGAGACCGAGGACGTCGAGGGCCGGGCACGGGCGAAACTGGAGACCAAGGCCGTCGACCTCGTGGTCGGCAACCTGGTGGGGGTCGACGACTCCGGGTTCGACGCCGGTACGAACCGGGCAGTCCTCGTCGGCCGCGACGAGCGGGTGGACCACCTGCCGCTTGTCTCGAAGCGGGAGCTTGCGGGTGCGATCCTCGACGCCGTCCGGGACCGCTTCCTGGCCTAGCGGGGCCTGGGGCCTGGGGGGCAAAAGCTAGTTTCCGTCAAAAAGGGCCGTGGGCACACTTTTTGACGGAAACTGCCCTGTCGAGCCGGGTCATCGGCCGGCGCGGGTGATCCAGAGCAGCCTGCCCAGCGTCACCACGAGAAACAGCTCGGCGAAGACGAGGACGGTCCACCGCTCTGTCAAACCGCCGAGCGGTAGGACCGCGGCGAGGATCGCCAGGAGGAGGCCGAGCACCAGCCCCCCGGCCTCGTACAGCCGCCGTGTGCGCGGCTTCAGCGGGGGAGGCAGCAAGACACCGGACGCGGGGTCCGGTCCCGTCCGGAGGGCGTAGAACGCGACGGCGTCGTTCCCCAGCTTCCTGGTGGCCCTGGCCTGGTCGATGGCCCATGCCGGGATGCCGAGCACCGGGACGAGATAGGAGGCGACCTTGGCGACGGACAGCGTCGCATTGACGGGCCCTCCTCTGCGGAAAGCGTTGAACCTCACGCCGACCATGCCCGGTACGTGGCGCAGGGCGTGCCTCAATGACGTGAATGGATTGGGCAGGTGGACGCCGGGGGCCGTCGCACCTGCCGTACGGAGAGCCACCGAAGCGGCCTCGGCGTCGGGATGGCGGCCCTGGATCACGAGCAGGTCCACGAGCCGGGCCGGGTTGGTTGGGTCGAAGCCGTGCAACGCAGCGATCTGCAGCACCGTCATGACCTGCCGGCAGTACAGCGAAGCAATTGCTGGCGGCATCCCGAAGTAGAACGACGAGCCGGTGACGCCCCCGTCCCAGCGGGCCTGGGCCGTCGCCCGGCGGATGAGCTTCGCAGTGAGCTTGTCGACGTCGGTCTGCGGATGGCGACGGAACAACGAAGCGTGCCATCGCCGGACCTGGGGCGACAGCTGCGGCACCGTATGCAGGAGGACGAGTTCGGGCGCGTGGTGGGGATCGTGGCGCAATCCCCGCACGAGTGTCGGCGGCTGTTTCCCCCCGTTAGCGACGCCCGGTGCCATGGGGCCATTGTCGCTCCACCGGCAACGCCACTGCTGAGTCGCTCAGCTTATGTGGGACCCCTCCCCCTGGACGCTGGCTGGGGAAGCTTACAATGGCTGTCTTGGGCTTGACACTGGCTAATAGCTAGTTTACAGTAGCTCGTGGGACTTAACACAGGAGTCCAAGACCTAGAAGGGGGCAATGAGAGATGGCTAGTACCGAAGGCGAGGAGTACATGTCGGCAACGGTGTCGGTTCCGAAGTACCGGTTCGCAGAGTTCCACTCGATGTTCGGGCGGTGGCTGGCAGAGGCGCCGGCAGCGACCGATGGTTCGGCAACATCAATGGGCGGCGGGCTGTCGGCGTGGAAGGAGGGGGACATCGCTGAGGCCCGCACCTTCCTTGGGAGCATCAGCGAGAAGGCCTCGGCCATCATCAGCCTGTGGCTCGACTCGCCAAAAGGCGAGTGGGTCAGCGCTGAAGCCTCGGCGGCGGCAGCTGGCCTCGATGGGGCCTACGGAGTGGCCGGCAGCCTCTCGTCGGTAGGCCGGGCAATGAAGAAGGTGGGCCGTGAGCGGCCTTTCGAGCATCGGGCTGGGGAGGTCGCCGCCTACCGCATCTCGGAGCCAGTTCGCACCCTGTTCCGTAAAGCCAGGGCGGAGATGTGGGGGTAGTGACCTTCTGCGTTCGTGCGTCGACGATTCGAAAAGGAGATCGAGCATGACGAAGGAAGAGGAGCTAATGCACTTCCTCCAGGATCGGGTTTTCGACCCGATCCTGGATTCCCCCGAGGCGTCCAAGGGCCTGAAGTCAGGAGTTCGACTGACCATGATGAGAATGGAACAGCGCGACGCCGAAGGCATGGTGGCCTACTACTGGTCCGCGATCACCGGAACGGAGAACAGCACCAGGTTCGCCCATCAGATGAGGGCTGAAGGCTTCACGCGATTCGAAGAGGTGCTCGATGAATTCAGGGATCGCTTCAATAGTCGTTGGCTGCGATCGTGACGTCTGTCTTGGCCTCGCGCTCCCTTTATCACCCGCCGGGAGATTCCGCCGCGTCTTGACCGTTATTCCGAGTGGGTGGGCGATGATGACGCTGGCATGGTGGCGGTCAGGTGGGCAAGAGCCTTCGGCCGAGTTTTGTCTCAGAGACGAATCCGAGCCTTGAGGAAGCCCGGTTGCAGGAGCGCCTCAATTCACGCAGCTCACGGACAGGAGGCGGTGGACGAAGCACAGGCCTGCCATGACTTGACGCCGCCCGCGATCGCTTCGAAGATCTACTGTCCTGACCCGGATCCTCTGACGGTTAGGTCGTACAGGGTGGTACCGCCCACGGTCTCCGGCGGGTAGTGCGCCGCCACCCAGGTTGCGATCTGACCGGCGTCCGTCGTCGAGCCACCCCGGAAGCCGCCTCCCCCTCCGCCTCCGCCGCGGCCCCCACCCGGGCCCGCATCGGGGCCGGCGCCACCGATGAAGTAGTGCACCTCCCCGGCCCGGACGAGCTGCTGGAACGCGGCGAGGCTGATCGCGTTGTCCGTTCCCATGAAGCCGCCGATGGCCATCACCGGCTTGCCGGTTGCGAGCTCGTAGGGCGCCGCCTGGGGGGCCGACGTGGCGGCGGCCACCCAACGGTACGTGCCGGCACCGGCCTCGAGCCGGGACACCAGGGCGCTGCTGACCGTCTGGGGGCCGCCCCGGGCTCGGCCGAACATGGCTGCTGCCCCCCCTCCGGTGGGAGGCCTCGTTCCCGCGCCGAAGCCGCCGAAGCCACCCCGCTGCAGGAGGTCCTCGGCTTCTCGCTGGAGGCCGGCGGGCAGCCTCGTCTGCGCCGTGGCCGGGCCCGCCGCAAGGAGGGCGCCTCCGTGCGAGGAGGCCACCGTCTGCACCGAATACGCAATAGGGCCGAGCAGCGCCGTGGCGAGGGCCAGGGAACCAACGGGAACCGCCCACCGGCGCCGCGTCAGCGAGCCGGCGGCGATGCCGGCAATCCCGGCCAGTGCCGTTGCCACGAGGAGGACTCGCAGCCAGGCGTTCCAGTGGGGGCTTCGGTCGAGCACCACGAACGCCCAGAGGCCCGTCGCGGCAAGCATCGCCAGGAGGGCCGCCTTGCCGGCCCACTGCTCACGCCGCTTCCAGAACGTGACGGTCCCGATGGCGGCGAGGGCGGCGACCGAGGGGGCAAGGGCGACCGAGTAGTACTCGTGGACGATCCCGCTGGCGAAGCTGAACACGAGGGCCGAGACCAGCATCCAGCCGCCCCACAGCACCAGCCCCGCGCGCTGCAGGTCCGTCCGTGGGGCGCGCCGCGTGAGCCACAGGCCGGCGACGAGCGCGATCAGCGCGGCGGGGATGAGCCAGGCCGCATCCGTGGCCCACGAGCCGCTGAACAGGCGCGTCAGCCCCCGCTGGCCCCCGAAGGCGAAGCCCGCGAACTGCCTGACGTCGGCCTGCACGTTCCGCAGCGCCGCCGGGGCACCCCCGCCACGCCGGTTGCTCCCGGTGATCCTGGACAGCCCGTTGTACCCGAACGCAAGCTGCAGGACGCTGTTGTTGGTGGATCCCCCGACGTAGGGCCGGTCCGCGGCCGGCGTCAGGGTGACCGCAGCCACCCACCAGCCGGCGCCCACGACCAGCACCGCCCCGGCGACCGCCAGATCCCGGATCCGCCGCCAGAAGGACACGGGCGCAGCGACCAGGTAGGCGACGGCCAGGGCCGGCACGACGAGCAGCGCCTCGAGCATCTTGGTCAGGAAGCCAAATCCGATCAGCAGCCCCGCCAGGGCCAGCCACCACACCCGGGCCCCCTCGATGGCCCGGCAGGTGGCGTACGCGGCGGCAACGAGCAGCAGGGTGAGGAGGGCGTCGGGATTGTTGTACCGGAACATCAGTCCCGCCACCGGGGTGAGCGCGAGCGCGGCGCCGGCGAGCAACCCTGCGGCGCCCCCGTACCAACGGCGGACCGCCGCGTACAGCAACCCCACGGCCGCCACGCCCTCCAGCGCCTGGGGAACGAGCATGCTCCAGGTGCCGAACCCGAAGATACGTCCGGAGAGCGCCATGACCCACAACGAGGCGGGCGGCTTGTCCACCGTGATGAAGTTGGAGGCGTCGAACGAACCGAAGAGGAAGGCCCTCCAGCTCCTGGTGCCGGCCTGGACGGCCGCGGCGTAGAAGTCGTTCCCCATGCCGTTGGCGCTGAGCGCCCAGAGATAGAGGAGGCCGGTCCCGACGAGCAGCACCAGCAAGCCGGGCCGAACCCAGTGTGGGTCGTCCTCCGGCCCGCGGAGGAGCCGGCGCCAGGATCTGCCCCCCGTCGGCATGTCCGCCGCCAGGCCGGGACGCTCCTCGGACACGACGGTGGAATCAGGAAGGCCGGTCGTGGTCATCGGGACTCCTTGGTCCTACGCGCCCGGTCGGAGGCGGGGTACGACGGGCATCGGGTCGACCTGGGCGGGGTGAGTCTGGAACACCCATGTTCGCATGAGGGGCAGGCGCAGGGCCGTCGCAGCGAGGTTGGCGAGCACGAGGAGGCCGATCTCGGAAAGGCGCCCGGCGTCGGGTGCGAAGGTGTGCAGCGTATCGAGGGCGCCCGAGGTCACCAGGAGTGCCGCTGCGAACATCACGAGCGCACGGGCGTGGTGGCGGAGGGACCCGCGGATTCCACGGATGCCGAATGTCACGCGACGGTTGGCGGCGATGTTGGGAACGGCGGTGGCAAGCAGCGCCAGCGCATTGGCCGCCTGCGCCGACATCGAGGCCCGCAGCAGCAGGTACAGCCCCACATAGGCGAGGGTGCTCAGGGCTCCGATCCCGGCGAAGCGAAGGGCCTGGGCGGCCGGGGCCGGCGGGGGCCGGTGTGCCTTCTGCAGTCCCAGCTCCGCCCGGAGTCTGCCGATCGGGATCTCGGAGCGCGCAAGCCGGCGTACAAGCCCTGCAACACCTCGCAGGTCACCGACGGCGGTGGCGACGATGTCGACCCGGGTATCCGGGTCGTCGACCCAGTCCACCGGCACCTCGTGGATCCTCAAGCCCACCCGTTCCGCAAGGACGAGCAGCTCGGTGTCGAAGAACCAGGCCCTGTCCCGGACGCAGGGCAGCAGCGCCCGGGCCCGGTCGGCGCGGATGGCCTTGAACCCGCACTGGGCGTCGGAGAAGCGCGTGGCGAGCACGGCGTGGAGGACGGCGTTGTAGCTGCGGGAGATGAGCTCCCGCTTGACGCCGCGAACCACGCGAGCCGTGCCCGACAGGCGGGTGCCGATGGCCAGGTCGCTGTGTCCGGAGAGTAGGGGAGCAACCAGCGGGAGAAGGGCGGCCAGGTCGGTGGACAGGTCGACGTCCATATAGGCGACCACGTCGGCGTCGCTGGCCGACCACACCTCGTGCAGTGCTCGGCCGCGCCCCGCCTCCGGGATCCGCAGCGCCCTGACCTCGGGGAGCGACCCCGCAAGCCCGGTCGCGATGGCCCACGTGCCGTCCGTGCTGCCGTTGTCGGCGATGGTCACGCGGGCGGAGAAGGGAAAGGAAGAGCCCAGGAAGGCGTGCAGCCGCCGGATGCTGGCCGCCAGATCCTGCTCTTCGTTGAAGACGGGGACCACGATCTCGACGGCCGGGGGAGCGCTGTCCTCCTGGGCGCTTCGCACCGTGTCGCTGGCTTGGATCTCCATAGCCGACAGGTTTGTCCGTTAATCTCGTAATCCGCTTTGCCTGGGCTGGCAAGTAGCTGAGAATCCTGACGGGTTCAGACGCATCCAGCGTCACCCCCGGAACTCGACCACCTGCTGGAAGGTCGGGCGGTTCTGCCAGTCGAGGCTCGGCTGGCCGATGAGGCCGAGGGTGCGGAAGGCGATGGCGTCGTACTGCGGCATCGTCTGGGGGGCGCCGGGCGGGAACGCGACGGCAGCGGCACGGTTGGCGTTGGCGAGGGCCGGCGACACCGTCCAGCTGGCCGGGTCGGTGCTCCCCCCGTTCGCAGCGGCGAGGTCGCTCGCCGTCTGCTGCAGGGCGGTCGCCACGGCGGCCCCACAGGCCGCGAGCCCCCCGCCGCAGAGCCGGGACGACAGGGCGGCCCCAAAGGGAGCCGCCACCGGAGCCCCCCGCATGAGCCGCAGGGCCTTGACGACGTAGCTCTCGTAGCCGCTGTCGTAGGCGCTGCCCAGGTGGGCGCCCCGGCTGTTCGGCGTGTCGGCGAAGACCATCGGCAGGAGGGCACAGTCGTACGGCACCCCGTCGACGAGGTCGAGGCCACCGTTGCCCAGGGTCAGGTCCCCCAGAACGGTGCGGAACAGCGCCTGGGCGAGCTGGACCTCGAGGTGGTCCATCGCCGCGACGGCGCCGGCGTGGCGGTACTGGGCGTCGCCGGGGGCAGCCTTCTTCCGGGCCGCACCGTCGGCGAGCCAGGCCCCCAGCTCGGTGAGCATGGCCTGCACCGGCGGCGGCTGCGAAGCCGGGTTGACCGTCGCCAGCAGCTCCGGCAGCACCGCCGCCCCGGTCAGGTCGACGGTGGCGGCGCTCTCCATGGCGGAGACGAGGTCGGCCCGAGTCAGATGCCCCCCTTGCAGCGACAGCTGCCTGGCGATCGCCCTGTCGAGAGACTGTGACCGGAACACCGGCCCGTAGCCGTACTGGTTGTCCGCCGCCGAGAAGCCCGGCGCGGGCTTGTTGTTCCAGGAGGTGAACCAGCCCTGGGGCGGGTCGACCTCGTGGGGATGGGCGGCGGGGGAGAGGAAGCCCTGCCACTCCGTGGCCCCCGTGCCCCAGGTGGGCAGCGTGGGGTCGGCGTTGGGGGAACGGATCGGATCGCGGCCGCTGACCGCATAGGCGATGTGGGCGGCGTCGAGATAGAACCAGTTGAAGGTGTAGCCGACGTTGGAGGCCCCGGCGATGAACGAGGCGGCGTCGTGGGTCGCGGCCGGCTGGTTCCAGGCGAGGAACCCGATGCCCGAGTCGACCTCATGGTTGTACGTGCTGCGCTGGGCGACGACGGCCACGGGCTTGCCGCCCAATGCCGTCGACCATCCCTGCACGACGCCGTGGCCGGTGAGGTAGGTGTCGTGGGTGATCAGCCTCGGCAGGATGCCCCCGGCGCTGATCGAGGCCACGGTGGGCAGGGCCGTCAGCGTGAAGCTCTGGTGATCCATTGGGACGCAGGCGCCGTTGAACAGGTAGAACGGCTAGCGCGCGGACACGGGCCCCCCGGCCGGGTCGCAGAGGACCTCGAGGCGGACGTCGATGTTGTCGGTGCCGGCGGAGGTTGCCGACCACGCATAGTTTTGCCCCCGGCCCATCTCGACGACGAAGCCCGTCCCGGGGAAGGCGACGCCGGCCGCCGAGATGCCGGGCGCCTGGAGGTCCTCCTGCATCAGCACCTGCGGGGCGAAGTAGGAGACCTGGGGGCCGAAGACGGCCAGGGGGTGGCCGTCCACGGAGTGGGCAGCGTCGACGACGAGCGCGTTGCTATGGCCGATGTTGCCGAGGGCGGCGGGGAGGGCGGCGACGGCGTTGAGCAGGGGCGACACCACACCGCTTACGGGGTTGGGGGCTCCAGGGCAGTCGGGCTCGTCGGCGCCCGGTACCCCCATGGCGGCCAGGGTCGCTCGGGCGTCGTCGGGCAGGGCGGTGGTCGAGGGGTCGATGGTGGTCGCTCCGGACGTGGGGGTCTCGTACGGGAAGGACTGGTCCCGGATCGTCGTCGGCGCCTCCGGGTCGTTCTGCTGGCGGAGGTCGGCGAGGATCGCCTTGGCGTCCGCGGCGTCGGGTGCCACCTTCAGGAGGTGCTGGTAGAGGGCCGCGTTGCGGAGCTCAGCCCCGCCGCCCTTGCCGAGGAGGCCCCCGACGAGCGAGGCGGAGGAGATGACATCCGCGGCCGTGAAGGGCTGAGGGAGCGGCGTCGAGGTTGACGCGTAGTCGGCGGGGAGCTTCGAGAGGTCGAGGCGGGACTCGGCGATGTACTGGTTGATGCCGGCCACGTAGCTCGTGGCCATGGCGACGAGCAGTGCCCCCTGCGCGCCGTAGGTGAGGGGCAGGGAGTCCACCTGGGCCTGGCGCTGGGCGTCGGTGTAGGGGGCTGCGAGGAGCTGGTCGTGGTCCATCTGCTCGTTGGCGCAGGTGGGGCCAAGGAAGGCCGTCAGGGTGCCGGCGCCGTAGTGGCGGAGGACATCCATAAGAAAGAGGCGGTCCTCGGCCGCGGCGTAGCCGGCGCCGAAGCCGAGGGCGACGGGGTCGGATCCCTTGATGTGGGGCACATCGTGGGTGTCGCGGGTGATCGTGACGGAGCCGGTGGGAGGCCACAGGGTCTCGACGCGGCTGACGTCGGGGGGCGTGCCGAGCGTCTCGGCGTTGTAGTACGTCGTGAGGGCCTGGTCGGTCAGCCCCGGCGCGTACAGCAGGCCGGCATAGGGCGCCGTCTGGTCGCTGCTGCTGGGGGGCCGCTGGCCGAGCTGGGCGAGCACCGCCTGGAGGGGGTTGACGAGGCCGTTCTCGCCGGGCGGCAGGATGCTGAGGACCGGCGGCAGGGGCGTTGCAGCCACGGCCTCCGGGAGTGCGGCGACCAGCGATCCCAGGAGAAGAACGGCGCCGGCGAGGGCTGCGAACCGCCCCGCCGCGAGCCTGCGCTTCGTCATTCCCCCCTTCGCCGTCAGGTTGCCGGTCGAGGGTACCACCGGGATGGCTGGGCAAAATGCCGAGGTGACCATGGCTCGGATGGCACGGCTTGTCGCCGACGGCTGCGGCCAACCCCGCGGGACGCGGATCCTCCACGTGACGGACCTCCACAACCGCCCGGCAGCGTTCCGGCTCGTCTCGGCCCTCTGCCGGACGATGACCGTGCGCCTGATCGTCACGACGGGCGATCTCTCCGGGCTCGGCGGGCCGGTGGAATGGACGCTCCTTTCCGCCCTGACCCGGTGGCCCGCCCCGGTGGTCTTCGCACCCGGCAACCACGATTCGGACCTCACGCAGCGCTGCATGCGCCGGCTGGGGGCCGAGGTCCTCTCGGAACCGAGGCTCGTCACGGTGGCCGGGGTTCGGGTGTGGGGCTATCCCGACCCCAACCGCACCGTGCTGTTCGGCGCCGCCCACAACCGGGAGCTGGCCAGGGAGGCCGCGGCGGAGGTCCGGCCGCCCCGCGGGGATCCGTACGTCATCGCCGTGCACAGCGAGCGGATGGTCTCTGAGATTCCGCCCGGCGTCCGGCTGATGCTCTGCGGCCACCTCCACAGCCGCGACGTGAGGGTCGCCGGGGATGCGGTGATCGTCCGCCCCGGTGCCGCGGGCGGGACCAATCCCTGGTCGGGGCCGGTCCGGGCCGCCGTGGTGGACCTTGACCTCCCGGCCCACGCTCCGCTGGGCATCTGGCTGGTGGAGATCGACGGCAACCGGTGCCGGGTCGACGAGGTCGCGGTCCAACAGGAAGCGGATCCGGCGCCTTGAGGGGCGCCTCGGGCGCCGAAATGCTCCCTCACCGAAATCCACACCCTCCCCGCCTATAATCGGCTTCACAGGCACGGCACGGAGCACTCGAACGCCGGAGCCACAAACCCCACACCCACGCGGGTGGATTGGAGGACGAATGCCGAGGCGTTACCTGTTCACGTCTGAGTCCGTTACCGAGGGCCATCCCGACAAGCTGGCCGACCGCATCTCCGACGCGGTCCTGGACGGCATCCTGGCGTCCGACCCGTACGGCCGGGTGGCCTGCGAGACCTTCGTCACCACCGGCGTCGTCATGGTGGCCGGCGAGATCTCCACGAACACCTACGTGGACGTCCCGACCATTGTCCGCAACGAGGTCAAGTCCGTCGGCTACACCCGGGCCAAGTTCGGCTTCGACGCCGAGACGTGCGGCGTCATCACCTCCATCCAGGAGCAGTCCCCCGACATCGCCCAGGGGGTGGACACCGCCCTGGAGCAGCGGAGTGGCGATGGGCCCGCAGGCGGCATCGCCCAGGACGACTTCGACAAGGTGGGTGCAGGCGACCAGGGCATGATGTTCGGCTACGCCTCCAACGAACGCGACGACATCGACACCGCCCTCATGCCGCTGCCGATCTGGCTGGCGCACCGGATGGCGGAGAAGCTCGCCGAGGGCCGCAAGAGCGGCCAGATCCCCTACCTCCGCCCCGATGGCAAGACGCAGGTCACCGTCGAGTACGAGGACGGCAGGCCCGTCGGCATCGACACCATCCTGATCTCGGCGCAGCACCAGCCCGAGGTGGATATCGAGACGCTCCTGAAGCCCGACCTTCTGGAGTACGTCGTCAAGCCAACCGTCCCCGAGGTGTTGTGGTCCGACGACATCCGCTTCCTCGTGAACCCCACCGGCCGCTTCGAGGTCGGGGGCCCCATGGCCGACACCGGGCTCACCGGCCGCAAGATCATCGTCGACACGTACGGGGGCATGTGCGCCCACGGCGGCGGCGCCTTCTCGGGCAAGGACCCCACGAAGGTGGACCGCTCGGCTGCGTACATGGCTCGCTACGCCGCCAAGAACCTGGTCGCCTCCGGTGTCGTGGACCGCTGCGAGATCCGCCTTGCCTACGCCATCGGCGTCGCCCACCCCGTGTCGGTGTCGCTCGAGGACCGGGGCACGGCCAGGGTCGACCCCCAGAAGCTGGAGGCCTTCGTCCAGGAGTTCTTCGACTTCCGGCCGGCTGCGATCATCCACAACCTCGACCTGCGGCGGCCCATCTACAAGGCCACGAGCTCCTACGGCCACTTCGGCCGGCCCGACAAGGACGGGTTCTCCTGGGAGCGGACCGACCTGGCAGAGAAGATCGCGGCAGCCGTCCGAGACCTCTAACCTGCCGGGCGCCTCGGGGGGGCCTCTCCGGGCGGAGGTCATCCTCGACCTGCCCATCTGGGGCCTGGACCGCCCGCTGACGTACCGGATCCCCGAGGCCCTTGCGGGCCGGGTCGTCCCCGGGATGATCGTCCGGGCGCCGCTGCGGGGGCGCCGTGTGCGGGGCTGGGTCCTTGCCGTCTCGCCAGGGCCGGAGGTCGGGGACGGCGATACGGGCGACGGCCTCGTGGACCTGGCCGGCGTTTCTGGGCCGGCCCCCGTGTTCGACGTGGGGCTGCTGGGGACGGCCTATGCGATGGCCCGGCGCTACGTCCACCCCCTCTCGTCGTTCCTGCACCTGGTGACCCCGCCGCAGATGCTCGGACGCGCCAGGGGGTCCCCCGCCACGCCGCCGCGGCGAGGCGGCGAGACGGGCGGCACGCGGACCCTTCGACGCCTCGGCCCTCGGGAGGATCCGGCTGCCCTCTACGCCGGCATGATCCGGCGGGCCCTGGCCGAGGGCAGGGGGGTGATCGTCGTCCTCCCCGAGATCCGTGAGGGTTCGCTCGTGCTGGAGCGGCTGCGGGAGGCCTTCGGCGAGGAGGCGGCGGTCGTGCACAGCGCCCAGGAGCCGGCCGAGCGGTCCCGGGCGTTGTGGGACATCGCCAGGGGAAAGCGACGGGTCGTGCTCGGGGGCCGCACGGCCGCCCTGGTCCCCGCGTTCGCGCTGGGGCTGGTCATCGTCCACTCCGAGGCGGACCGGACGCTCAAGGAGCAGCGCTCTCCCTACTACGATGCCCGGGAGGTGGCCGAGGCGCGGGCCTCGGCCTCCGGCGCCGACCTCGTGCTCGCCGCCGAGGCGCCCAGCCTGCGGTCGCTGCACCGTGCGCAGTCCGGGCGATGGTCGATGGTCGAGCCGCCCCGGGAGTCGATGCGCGCGGTGTGGCCGGTGGTCGAGCTCGTCGAGGCCGGGCGCACCGCAATGCCCCGGCGTGCCGTCGCGGCCGTCCTGGCCGCACGCAAGGCGGGGGAGCGGGTGCTGGTCCTCGTCCCGCGCCTTGCGGCGACGCCGTCCGGCCCAGGGCCGGCGGAGGTGGCGGCCTACCTCCGCAAGGTCGCGCCCCAGGCCCGCATCGCCCGGGCCGACCCGGGAGCGGTGTCGGGCGCGGGCGACCTGGAACGGGCGCTGACGGCCGAGATCATCGTCGCCACCGAGGGCGCCCTGGCCGACGTCGAGCGCCCCGCGGTCGGCGCCGCCGTCGCCCTGGGTGTGGACTCGATGATCCACCGGCCGACCGGCCGGGCGGCGGAGGAGGCGTTCGCCACCCTGTGGGAGCTGGCGTGCCTGCTGGCGAGAGCCCCGTCGCGCCCCCGCCTGCTGCTGGAGACGGACACGCCGGGCCACCACGTGGTCCAGGCCGTGGTCCGGGGCGACTATCATTTCTTCGCCCGCCACGAGCTGGAGGCGCGTCGGGCGAGCGAGGTCCCACCGTTCTCCACGCTCATCCGCGTCCGCGCGGTGCGCCAGGAGATCGGCGACGAGGTCCTCGACCGCTTGGCGGAGCTGCCGGGAACCGAGCTGCTCGGCCCCGTGGAGGGCCGCCTGGGGGCGGAGGTACTGTTGAAGGTGGGCGACCGGGAGCCGGTCCTCGATCCGCTGCGGGCGATCGTGGCGTCGGCCGGCGAGCGGCTGCTCGTGGAGATGGACCCGAGGGAGTGGTGACGATGGCGGTCTTGCCGATCCGGACGTTTGGAGACCCCGTGCTGCGGCGGAGGGCCGCCGAGGTGGGGGCCCCCGACGACGCGATGCGCAAGCTGATGCGCGACATGCGCGACACGGTGATCGCCGCTCCGGGCGTCGGGCTGGCGGCGCCGCAGATCGGCGTTCCCCGGCGCGTGTTCGTCTGGACGTATGAAGGCTCGGAGGGGGCGCTGGCCAACCCGGCCATCGTCGAGCAGCACGGCAAGGCCGAGGCCGACGAGGGGTGCCTGTCGCTGCCCGGCCTCAGCTATCCCGTGTCGCGGGCGGAGTGGGTGAAGGCCATCGGCATGAACGACCGCGGCGACCGGGTCGAGATGGTGATGGAAGACTGGCTGGCCCGCATCTTCCAGCACGAGATCGACCACCTCGACGGGGTGCTGTTCATCGACCGTATCCACCCCGACCTCCAACGCGAGGCCAGGCGGCGCCTGCGCGAGCAGGCCCTGAGCGGCGTCCTCCCCGAACCCGTTTCGGCCCTGTAGGACCCCCTCTTGAGCGGCCGAGGGCCGGTGCCCACGCTGGGCTGACCAATGTCCCTCACGACCGTCTTCTTCGGGTCGCCGGAGGCTGCCGTTCCGAGCCTTGAGCGCCTGCTGGACTCCCACCACTCGGTGAAGGCGGTGGTCACCGCCCCCGACCGGCCCAGGGGCAGGGGGATGGAGCTGGCCGCCTCCCCCGTCAAGCAGCGGGCGCTGGCTGCCGGCATCCCCGTCCTCCAGCCCCCCTCCCTGCGGACGCCCGAGGCGCAGGCCGAGCTCGCCGCCGCCGGAGCCGACGTCTTCGTCGTCTGTGCCTACGGACTGATCCTGCCGCCGGCCGTCCTCGACCAGCCCCCGCTCGGCTGCGTCAACGTCCACTTCTCGCTGCTGCCGGCCTTCCGGGGGGCGGCGCCGGTGGCGGCAGCGGTGCTCGCCGGCCTGCCGGTCTCCGGGGTGACCATCATGCAGATGGACCCCGGCCTCGACACCGGGCCTATCCTGGACGCCATCGAGGAACCCATCTGGCCCGACGACGACACCGGCTCGCTCGAGGCCCGCCTGGCCGTCGCCGGGGGCGGCCTGCTCGTCTCGGTCCTGGACCGCCTGGAGGCCGGGACCATCGAGGCCCGGCCCCAGGACGGCTCGCAGGCGACCTACGCCGGGAAGGTCACGCCCGAGGATGCCCGCATCGACTGGGGCCAGCCGGGGCCGTCGATCGTCGATCGCGTGCGTGCCTTCAGCCCCCGGCCGGGGGCCTGGACCACCCTCGACGGCCGCCGCCTCAAGGTGTGGCGGGCACGGGTGGCCGGGGAGCCCGGGGGCGGGGCACCGGGATCGTTTGCCGGTGGTGCCGGCGGGTCGTTCGTGGTGGCGACGGGCGAGGGTGCTCTCACCCTGGAGGAGGTCCAGCCCGAGGGCGGCCGGCGGATGCCGGGGGCCGATTTCCTGCGCGGGCGCCGGGGTGCGGCGGGCAAACTGTCGTAGTCTGCCCGGCATGACCAGACGGACCGGTGCCGTTCTTGCCCTTGCGCTCGCCGCGCTCGCCTCGGGAAGGCTTGCCGGGTGCGGCAGGACCACGCCGCCTCCGGTGACGTTCAGCGCGAAGGATGCGGACTTCCGGGCCGTCTTCCCGGTGACGCCGAAGCGGTTGGTCAAGACGGCGACGCCCTCGGGAGCGTCCGTCGACGTCATCACCTACGAGGCGGCGACCAACGGCGAAGACATCGGTGTGGTGTTCACGCACAGTGCGACCGCCCCGGCCGCCGGCGACGTCCAGAAGGCGCTTGACGCGGCCATGGACGCCGAGGCCGTGGACTTCTCGGGGTCGGTGTCGTCGAGGGTGACGGCGACCGTTGCGGGGCACCCGGCGGAGGACGCGGTGATCACCCGCTCCGGGGCGTCCTTCCGTTCACGGGCGGTCTTCCGCGACAACAGGTTCTACGTGCTGTTCGGCGGCACGTCGAAACCTGAGGATCCCCACCCGAACTACGACCGGATGCTCCAGACGTTTCAGTGGGCGTCCTGACCCGGACTGCCTGCTGGGCCGGCGAGCACCCGGAAGGCGGTAGCGGTGGTGAGTCCGTAGACCAGGTGGACGCCGAGGTCCTTGGCGAGGGTCGTGGCGTCGTACTCCCAGATCGGCTTGTAGAGGCCGAGGGCGGGCAGCACCACGTAGCTCGAGGCCCACACGACCGGGCCCCAGAGCAGGCCGTAGCGGACCTTGCGTGCGGGCAGCGACCCGGCGAGCACGCCGTAGGCGGCCCCCCAGCCGATCCCGGTGGCCCAGTGCGTCGCGTTGTTGGCCAGCCGCGCCTTGTCGGCCTTCAACTCCCGTTGCGTGAGGCCTTCGATCAGCCGCTTGGCGACCTTGGCGGGGGCGGGGGCCGACTCCCAGTTGTCCAGACTCTTCGAGGTCTCCCACGCCGCGAACGGCTCGGTACCGCCGCCGAGGCGGTACTGCACGTACTGGGCGGTGTCCATGGCGGCCGTCCCGGCGGCCCCGGCCACGGCGCCCCGCACGATGGCGCCCAACGGAGTGATGCATCGCCTGCGACGTCTGCCCATGCGGTGACTCTTACCCGCCGCAGCCCCGGCTGTCCAGCCGGAGCCTCGCGGGGGCCGGGGCCGCGCGCCAGCCAGGGGAGGAGAAAGGTGAGGAGCCCAGCGCGCGCATGCGCGCGCTGGGGCCCTAAGTTCCGGCCAGGGGCTCGTCCGCCCGCTCCCTCGCGCCGCGAGAAGGCCGAAGGCTGGTTGGGAACGGAGTAATTCGGCACCCAAAACGCGCCCTGCACGGCCTCGGAGCCTGCGGTGGAATTTTCGCGCTGGCTCAGCTCGGGAGCCAGGTACCCGGGCGTGCCGATCAGCCCGGTCAGGCGCGTGAGGGAGGGACCGCGGGTGAGCCTGGCGATGCCGAAGTCGCTGAGGCGCGCCTGCGACGGGGTCACCGTGGTGTCGACGAGGACGTTTTCCGGCTTCACGTCCCGGTGCACCACGCCCGCGGCGTGGACGGCGGTGAGGCCGTCGAGAACCTGGATGATCAGGCGCGCCGCCTCGGCCGGCGGCAGCGTCGCCCCGGCGAGGTACCCCCGGAGGTTCGGGCCTGCGACGAAGTCGGTCACGATGGCGAGCGTCCCGGATTCCTCGATGAGGTCCCGGACCTTGACCACACGGGGATGGTCGATCCCGGCCAGGATGCTCCGCTCCCGCAGGAACCGCTGCACCACTTCCCGGTCGTGCGCAAGCTCGGGGCGGAGGACCTTGACGGCCACCTGACCGCCCCGGGGGTCCGTCGCCCGGTACACCTGCCCGACCGCCCCCCACCCAACAACCTCGTGCAGGACAAAACCGCCCAGCACCTGCTCGGTCATGCACCCAGCTTAGAGGACCTACCGCACCCGGCAGGGCGGCGAACTAGGTAGTGCCAGGTTCGCGAAATAGGGCGTTTCCCCGATGCGCCGCGCAGTCCAATTTGAAATGTTCTTCTCATGGAAAGCGACGAAGCGAAACGGGTGGCGGCACTGGTCGCAGCAGCGGCCGGAGGTGACGAGGGGGCATGGTCCGGACTGGTCGACCACTTCGCGGGTCTGGTGTGGTCGGTGATCAGGGGCTACCGCATGAGCGCGGCCGACGCCGCCGACGTCAGCCAGACCACATGGCTGCGCCTGGCCGAGCACATCGACAAGGTTCGGGAGCCCGAGCGTACCGGGGCCTGGCTGGCGACGACCGCAGGGCGGGAGTGCCTTCGGCTGATCCGTCACAACCAGCGGGCGGTCCCGAGCGACGACATCTTCCTTGCCGAGGTCCCCGACGCCGATCCGGCCGTGGCCCCCGAAAGCCGGGTCCTCATCCTGGAGCGGGACGGCGAGCTGTGGGAGGCGTTCTCCGACCTGCCCGAGAAGGCGCAGGTGCTCCTGCGGCTGCTCTTCGCCGACCCGCCGCCCAGCTACGAGGAGATCTCGGCGCTGACCGGGATGCCCGTCGGCAGCATCGGGCCGACGCGGGGTCGCTACCTTGCCCAGCTCAAGGGACGGATGGAGCTGCGGACGCTGCAGTCTGCGGAGGCCTCCGCACCATAGGCAACATAAGGAGGCGGGCCGGCCGGACAGCCAGGCGGCAGTCAGTCTGGGTCAACAGTCCGGGTCAACCAGTTTGAGCCAAAAGGTGGGCTGACAGGCCGTCGCGAGCATGCGACGGCCGCCGCCGATGTCTACAGCACCGGGATCATGCTCTACGAGCTGGTGACGGGCACGACACCGTTCGCGACCGGCGTGGACCCGGTGGCCGTCCTGCTGGCCGCGCGGGAGAGGGTGCCCGGCCCGGTCCCCGGGTTTCCGGCCCGCCTGTGGGAGGTGTTCGCCGCCATGATCGCCCGTGCGCCGGGCGACCGGCCCGGCGCCGCGGGCGCGGCGAGGGCACTCGGGTCCGTGGCAGCCGGCCTCAAGGGCCTGCCGGCCCTGCCGCGCCTCGACCGGCCGCCGGAGCCGCAGGTGCCGGAGCCGCAACGAGCGACCCTCCTTGCTCGAGGCCGGCCCGGTTCCCGAACCGATCCCGGCCGGGGGGTCGGTGCCGCCCCAGAAGGCAGCGCTCGTTCCCGCAGGCAGCGCCTCGTCCTTGTGGTGCTGCTCGCCGCAGCGGTGGCGGTCGCCGGGTTGGTGGTGGCGATAGCGCTCACGCGGTCCGTTCCCCCGACCACGGCGACGTTTCCTCTCTCCATCGTGGGCGGCACCGTGGCTGCCAGCCGAACCTGGAGGCTCGAGGGAGCCACCTTGTCCGGCCATGTCACGCTCACGAACGCCGGGTCGAGCACGCAGACCGTCGTCTACAACGAGGTGATCCCCACCTCGGTGGCGCGTTCGGCCAGCGCCCTGCACGACCTGCAGCCCCCCGGCCCCCAGGTGCTCGAGAACGACCCCGTCCTCCGGTTCACGTTCCCCGACCTGGGCCCCGGCCAGAGCGGGACTGTGTCCTACGAGGCGAACGTCCCTGCCTCGGGACCGTCGGCGGGCCGACTGGGCCGCCTCGTCGCCGACCAGGTGAAGGCGGAGACCGCCTACCTGGCCCGCACGAACCTCGCCGTCAGGCAGCTGAGCGGGCTCGAGGTCAGCCCTGGCAGCGTCGTGATCGCCGCCGGGGCCTCGCAGGACCTGGCGCTGTCGGGGACCATGAACGACGGGACGCCGGCGCCTGCCGCTGCCCTCGGTGCGGCCTGGACGTCGTCGAGGCCCGACATCGCGGCGGTCACGTCCGGCACGGTCCGTGCCCTGGGCCCGGGGACAGCGACCGTGCGGGCGGTGGTCGGCACGCTCTCCTCGTCCGCGACGATCACGGTCACCGGCGCGCCCGCGCCCTCGGCCACCGCGCCCTCGGCCGCCCGGCCCACGGCCAGTGCCTCCCACCGGCCACCGACGGCGAGCCCCACCCCGCAACCGAGCCCCCCGAACCCCACACCGCTGCCGCCCATGCCGCCCCCTCCGTCCCGGAGCAGCACCCCGCCGCCCCCTCCACCGCCCAACAGGACCGCGGTGGTCAGCTACGACCGGATGGCCCCGGGCGCGCCCTACTGGGGACAGTCCCCCTACGGCTTCCAGTCGTTCACGGCGCGGTCCAATACGCTGACCTACGTGGGCGTCACCTGGGGGAGCGGGAACTATCAACCGGGATCGTCGGTGCCGGGTGTCACGGCCCACATCCGGGTCTGCAGCGGGATCGGGACGCCGGGGTCCTCGGATGTCGCCTGCAACGGCCAGCTTGCCGACGTGGCCGCCCCGGTCGTGAACTACGGCACCAGCGCAGCCGACATCGGCGATGTCGCCGTCACACCCGGCGCCACCTACTACGTCGTCTACTACGAACCGTCGGCGGCCCCGAGGACCTGGGACCTGTTCTGGTGGAGCTGTACGTGCCCCACGAAGGGGCGCAACAGCGCCGGGCTCAGCGACCAGAACCAGATGGTCGTGAAGGGATACAACCGCTGAGCACCCCAAGCGCCCCACCCGCCGCCGACACGGACTTCATGCGACTGGCCCTCCAGCTGGCCCGCAAGGGTCTGGGGCGGACCAGCCCCAACCCCGCTGTGGGGGCGGTGGTCGTCGCCGGGGACCGGGTGATCGGCACGGGGTGGCACCGCCGGGCCGGCACGGAGCACGCCGAGGTCCTGGCGCTCCGGGAGGCGGGGGAGGCCGCCCGCGGCGCCACGCTCTACGTGACCCTGGAGCCGTGCGCCCACCACGGCAGGACCCCTCCCTGCGTCGAGGCGGTCCTGGCGTCGGGGGTGACGCGGGTGGTCGCCGCCATGCAGGACCCCGACCCGCTGGTGGCGGGCCGCGGCCTCGGCGCCCTGCGGGAGGCCGGCGTCGAGGTGGAGGTGGGCACGGAGGGCCAAGCGGCCGCCGGCCTCAACGAGGCGTACGTCACCCACCGGCGCCTGGGGAGGCCGTTCGTGACCTATAAGGCCGCCATGTCGCTCGACGGCCGCACCGCCGCCGCCGACCGGACGTCGCAGTGGATCACCGGCCCCGCTGCCCGGCGGGACGTCCAGCGCCTCAGGGCTGACTCCGACGCCATCTGCGTGGGGATCGGCACCGTGCTCGCCGACGACCCGTCGCTGACTGTCCGGGGAACCCCGCACCGGAAGCCGCTCAGGGTGGTGGTGGACTCGCTCGCCAGGACGCCGGCGGGGGCCAAGGTGCTGGACGCCGCGGCGCCCACCCTCGTGGTCGTCACGGGGTCGGCCCCCGACGACGCCGTCCGGCGGCTGCGGGAGGCGGGGGCGGAGGTCGTCGCCGTGGCGGCCGAGGGAGGCCGGGTCTCCCTCGCCGAGATGCTCGGCTGCCTTGCGGCCCGGGGGGTCGTCAGCCTGCTGATGGAGGGCGGGGCGACGCTCGCCGGCTCGTTCGCTGCGGCGGGCCTGATCGACCGTTACCTCTTCTACGTCGCGCCGAAGCTGCTCGGCGGCGGGTCGGCCCCGGGGGTGCTGGAGGGCTGGTCGGCGGCCACCATCGGGGAGGCCCGGCCCCTGGTCCTGCGCGCCACCCGCCGGATGGGGGAGGATCTGCGCCTGGAAGCCCGGCCGAGGGAAGGTGCGGTGTGACGTCGTCAGGAGAGGTGCGGAACTTTTCGCGTGCATACACGCGATTTTTTCCGGACTTCCACGCGTAGATGTTCACCGGCATCATCGAGGAGGTCGGGCGGGTGACCGCCGCAGGGGGCCTGCGGCTCGCGGTCTCCTGCGGGTTCGGCGATCTCGGCATCGGCGACTCGATCGCCGTCAACGGCGTCTGCCTGACCGTGATGGAACTTGACGCCGGCACCTTTGCCGCCGAGCTGTCCGAGGAGACCCTGGCCCGTACCTCGCTCGGCACGCTGACCGGCGGGAGCCCGGTCAACCTCGAGCGGCCCGTCCCGGTGGGTGGCCGCCTGGGGGGCCACGTCGTCCAGGGCCATGTGGACGGCACCGGAACCGTCGCCGCCCTCGACCCCCAGGAAGGCTCGGTCCTCATGTGGATCGAGGCTCCCCGAGCGCTCCAGCGCTATCTTGTGGAAAAAGGATCGGTGGCAGTGGACGGTGTGAGCCTCACGGTGGCAGGCGTGCGCGGGGATGCCTTCAGCGTGGCGCTCATCCCGCACACCCTCACTGCGACGACGCTGCAGTCCAAGGCCCCCGGCGACGCCGTCAACCTCGAGGTCGACATCCTCGCGAAGTACGTGGAATCGCTGCTGTGCAACAAGCCCGAGGCGCCCCTCAAGGCGCCGGATAGGTTGAGAGGAGAGCAATGAGCTTCGCCACCATCGAGAACGCCCTCGCCGACATCGCGGCCGGCAAGATGATCATCGTCGTCGACGACGAGGAGCGGGAGAACGAGGGCGACTTCATCACCGCCGCCGAGACGGTCACCCCCGAGCAGGTCAACTTCATCGCCCGCGAGGCGGGCATCCAGCTCTGCGTGGCCCTCACCAGGGACCGCTTCGAGCAGCTCTCGATCCCGATGATGGTGGCCGACAACACCGCCCCCCACCAGACCGCCTTCGGGGTCTCGGTGGACCTCAAGGTGCCCCAGCACACCGGCTCCAGCGCCTTCGACCGGGCCGCCGCCATCCGGGCGCTGGCCCACCCCGACACCAGGCCGAACGACCTCGTCCGCCCGGGCCACGTCTTCCCGCTCCGGGCGGTGGACGGCGGGGTGCTGCGCCGGTCTGGCCACACCGAGGCAGCGGTGGACCTTGCCCGCCTCGCCGGCCTCGAGCCTGCCGGCGTCCTCGCCGAGATCGTCCACCCCGACGGCACGATGGCGAGGGTGCCCTACCTGCAGGAGGTGGCGCTGCGCCACGGCCTCAAGATGGTGACCATCAAGGATCTCATCGCCTATCGCCACCAGCGGGAGCGCCTCGTCGAGCCCGTCTCCAATGCGAAGATGCCGACGGCCTTCGGCGAGTTCGTCTGCCACGTCTACCGCTGCGTGACCGACGGCCAGGAGTACGTCGCCTTCGTGAAGGGGGAGGTCGAGGGCAAGCCGGACGTACTCGTCCGGGTCCACTCGCAGTGCCTCACAGGCGACGTCTTCCAGTCCGCCCGTTGCGACTGCGGCGCCCAGCTCCGGGAGGCGATGCAGCTGATCGAGGAGGAGGGGGCCGGCGTCCTGCTCTACATCATGGGCCACGAGGGCCGGGGCATCGGCCTGATGCACAAGATCCGGGCCTACAGCCTCCAGGAGCAGGGCCGGGACACGGTCGAGGCCAACCGGGAGCTCGGCTTCAAGCCCGACCTCCGGGAGTACGGCGTGGGGGCGCAGGTGCTGTCCGACCTGGGGATCACCTCAATGCGCCTCATGACCAACAATCCTGCGAAGTACGCCGGTCTCGAGGGCTACGGTCTCTCGATCTCCGAGCGGGTCCCTCTCGAGACCCACCCGACCCCCCAGAACATCGCCTACCTCCGCACGAAGCGCGATCGCCTCGGCCACCTCCTGGAGGGCCTCGACACGTGAGGCGCCTCCAGGGTGAACACGACGGCAGCAACCTCCGTATCGGCGTGGTCGTGAGCCGGTTCAACGAGTCGGTCACCGAGGCCCTGCTGAAGGGGGCGCTGGAGGGGCTGGAGGAGGCGAAGGTCCCGTCCGACGCTGTCACGGTCGCCTCCGTGCCGGGCGCCTTCGAGCTGGCCGGCACGGCGGGCAAGCTCGCCGCGACAGGCACCGTCGACGCCGTGGTGTGCATCGGGGCGGTGATCCGGGGCCAGACCGACCACTTCACCTTCGTGGCCGCCGCCGCCCAGGAGGGGATCCTCCGGGTGAGCCTGGACACCGGCATCCCGATCATCTTCGGCGTGCTCACCACCGACGATTACGAGCAGGCGGAGGATCGCGCGGGGGGTGCCGCCGGCAACAAGGGCTACGAGTCGGCCCTCGACGCGGTCGAGATGGCGAACCTCTACCAGAGCCTGCGGGCCTGAGATATCCGGTACCATCGAGCGGCATGTTGAAGCTCGTCATCCCCAAGGGAAGCCTCGAGGCCCAGACGCTGGCCCTCTTCGAGGCCGCCGACATCCGGCTCGTGCGCGGGAGCGACCGGGACTACCACGGGAAGGTCGACGACCCCCGCATCCAGGAGTTCTCGCTGCTGCGGCCCCAGGAGATCCCCCGCTACGTGGAGGACGGGTTCTTCGACCTCGGCCTGACGGGCCTCGACTGGGTGCTGGAGACGAAGGCCACCGTGGCCACCGTCGCCGAGCTCCCGTACTCGAAGGCCTACGTCGGGGGCCGGGTCCGCATCGTCGTGGCGGTGTCCGAAGCCTCCGGGATCAACGAGCCGCACCAGATCAAGCCGGACTCCCGGATCTCGACCGAGTACGTCGAACTCACCCGGCGCTACTTCGAGGAGATCGGCATCCCGGTCAAGATCTTCCTCTCCTACGGGGCCACCGAGGCGAAGGTGCCGACCATCGTCGACGCCGTCGTCGAGGTGACCGACACCGGCAGCACCCTGCGCCGGCACGGCCTCAAGGTCATCCACACGATCCTCGAGTCGCCGACCCTGCTGATCGCCAATCCGGCGGCCTACGCGGACCCCGCCAAGCGCCAGGCCATCGAGGAGCTGAAGATCCTGATCATGGGGGCCATCAACGCCCGGGGCAAGGTGCTCATGAAGCTGAACGTGCCGGGGCAGTACCTCCAGGCCGTCCTGGACGCCCTGCCCTCCATGCGGGCGCCCACCGTGTCGAAGCTAGCGGACCAGACCTTCTACGCCCTCGAGACTGTCGTCGAGAGGAAGATCGTCAACGTGCTGATCCCCAGGCTGAAGGCCATCGGAGCCTCCGACATTCTCGAGCTGCCGATCACCAAGATCGTCGAGTAGGACTATCGGGTACCATGCCTTGAGTGGCGCGCGCTGTTGTGCAGGGCGTTCACAGGTGCTACGTTCATCAGGTGCTGACGACTGGCGTTGGGGAGGTCTATGGCGGGAATTGAGCCCTCTCGCGGAGGGAGTGGTTTTCGATCGTAGCTGAGTACCGGATCAACGACCGTATCCGGTCCCCCCAAGTGCGAGTTGTTGGGCACGACGGCCAGCAGGTCGGGATCATGCCCACTGCGACGGCCCTGGCTCGGGCGAAAGAGTTGGACCTCGACCTCGTGGAGGTCGCACCTCAAGCAGACCCTCCCGTCTGCCGGATCATGGATTTCGGCAAGTGGAAATACGAACAGGACGTTCGCGCCAAGGAGTCGCGCAAGAAGCAGTCCCAGGTCATCGTCAAGGAGATGAAGTTCCGGCCGAAGATCTCCGACCACGACTTCAGCATCAAGAAGGGCCACGTCGAGCGGTTCCTCGAAGAGGGCGACAAGGTCAAGGTCACGATCATGTTCCGGGGCCGTGAGATGGCCCACACCGAGTTGGGGGCCAAGCTCCTCGACCGGCTGGCCAAGGACCTGGGCGAGATCTCGCAGGTGGAGGCGGCTCCGAAGCAGGACGGACGCAACATGACGATGGTGCTGTCGCCGGTGAAGCGGATTGTGAAGCCGGCCCCCAAGGAACCCCACCACAGGGGTTCTTCCGGGGAGCGACCAGCTGCATCGGGGGGTCCCTCCTCCGTGAACGGTCCCGTCGCCGGATCGGCGGCCGGGGAAGCTGCCGGCAATGGCGCCGGCGAGGTGGAGAAGGCAGGAGCGTAAGAGAGATGCCGAAGATGAAGACGCACCGCGGCGCCGCCAAGCGGCTGAAGCGGACGGGCACCGGCAAGTTCGTGCGGGCACAGGCGGGAGTCCGCCACCTCCTCGAGCACAAATCGGGGACGCGGAAGCGCCGGTTGCAGCGCGAGGCCGTCCTCTCGCCCGGCGATGCACGCCGGGCCCGGAAGCTGCTGGGAGACTAAGAGCCATGGCACGAGTCAAGCGGGGCGTCCACAAGCGCAAGCACCGCCGCAAGGTCCTCGAGGCGGCCGCGGGCTACCGAGGCGTCCGGAGCCGTCATTTCCGGGCGGCCAAGGAGCAGATGCTGCACTCCCTCACGTACGCCTACCGGGACCGCCGCGACAAGAAGGGCCAGTTCCGCCGCCTGTGGATCGCCAAGATCAACGCCGGCGCGCGCTCCCACGGCATGTCCTACAGCCGCTTCATGGAGGGTCTGCACCGGGCGGGGGTCGAGGTGGATCGCAAGGTGCTCGCCGAGATGGCGGTCGAGGACGCCCAGGGCTTCGCCGCCCTGGTCGAGGTGGCCCGGGAGCACGCCCACGTCCCCGCCTCGGTTCCTCGTGGGGCCGAGTCCGTGCAGGAGCCCGTCTAGCGCCATCCGGCGCTTCCCAAGGTGATCACCAGCGTCCGCAACGGGCTGGTTCAGCGGGCACGCAAACTCCGCAGGCGAGGGATGCGCGACCGGGCGCAGGAGTTCCTCGTCGAGGGGGCCAACGGGATCGAGGGGGCGTTGGAGTCCGGGCGCCGGCTGGAGGTCCTCTTCGTCTCCGGTCCGACGTCGCAGGGCGGCGAGGTGCAGCTCGACGGCCTCGTCGAGAAGGCACGGGCCGCCCGGGTGCAGACCTTCGAGGTGTCACCGGAGGTGATGCACTCGATCTCCGATGCCGACACGCCGCCGGGGGCCGTGGCGGTCGCCCCCTTCGTGGACGTCGATCCCACCCAGCTCCTCGACTCGGGCTCCGACCTGCTGGTGGTCCTGGCCGAGGTGCGCGATCCCGGCAACCTCGGTACGATCCTGCGCACCGCCCGTGCGGCGGGAGCCGGCGGAGTCTTTCTCACCAAGGGGACCGTGGACGTCTACAACCCGAAGGTCGTGAGGGCATCGGCTGGTGCCCTTTTCCACGTTCCCGTCGCCAGGGAGGTTGCTGTACCCTGGGTTTTGACCGAGTTGGGGGCCAGACACATCCGGCGGGTGGCGGCCGATCCTGCGGCTACGGCAACCTACGACGAGGTGGACATGCGGGGTCCCAGCGCTCTCGTCTTCGGGAATGAGGCCTGGGGGCTGCCTGGGGAGGCGGTGGCTGCGGTGGACGAGCGGGCGTCGATCCCGATGAGGGCGTCGGCGGAGTCCCTGAATGTCGGCATCGCGGCTGCGGTGTTCCTCTTCGAGGCGGTGCGGCAGAGGAGACGGCCGTGAGCCCCCTTGAGGACATCGTTGCCCGGCTGCGAGACGCCCTGATCGTCCTCGACGCCAAGCGGCACATCACCGGCTGGTACGGCGCCGCCCCCCGGATGCTCGGCTGGTCCGAGGACGAGGTCCTCGGCAAGCCGGTGGACGACCTGCTCCAGCCGCGGGACGCCAACGGCAACCCCACGTGCATCGGCCCCGCCGACCCGGACCTCGTGCTCGGCATCACCACCGGCACGCCCGAGCAGGAGTTCCTCGTCGAGACCAACGGCCGCCCCGAGCTCTGGCTCGGCGCCTGCTGCAGCTACGAGCGTGACGCCAGCGGCTCGATCCACCGCATCACCGTCGTCGCCCGGGACATCACCCGCCGCAAGCGCATCGACATGGCGAAGTCCGAGGTCATCTCCGCAGTGGCCCACGAGCTGCGGTCGCCGCTGACCTCGGTCAAGGGGTTCACTTCCACACTGCTGCACCGCTGGGACCGCTTCGACGACGAGACGAAGAAGCATCTGCTGGTCACGATCGAGAGCGACGCCGACCGGGTCACCCGGCTGATCGGGGAGCTCCTCGACGTGAGCCGCATCGAGGCCGGCCGGCTCGAGCTGCGCCGGTACCCCATCGACATCACGGAGATCGCCCAGAAGGTGACCGGCCGCCTGGCGCCAACCGCTGCCAACCACGAGCTGTCGATGGCGTTCCCGCCGGATTTCCCCGCCGTCTTCGGCGACCCGGACAAGCTGGAGCAGGTCCTGACAAACCTCGTCGAGAATGCCACGAAGCACACCGAGGCCGGCCAGGTCCACGTGACCGGCGTCGTCGAGGACTCGAAGGTCCGCATCAGCGTCGCCGACGAGGGCGAGGGGATCCCCAAGGAGCACCGCCTGGCCGTGTTCGGAAAATTCTTCCGCCGCAACAGCGGCCGGGTGGGCTCGCCGTCGGGCACCGGGCTGGGCCTGTTCATCTCCAAGGGCCTCGTCGAGGCCCACGGGGGCCGGATCTGGGTCGAGGCGGGCGACACCGGCGGGGCAGTCTTCACCTTCACCCTGCCGGTCGCCCTGGTGGACGACCTCGAGATCGGCGCCGCTCCCGATCCGCAGGCGGAGCCGGACAAGGCCGGGGGCGCCAAGGCCTAGCCAGGCGTCCGCCATCGCAGAGCGGCGAAACGGGCGAAGTCCCGGTCGAGTGAGATCAGGTCGGCCCCCTGCTCGACGGCGAGCGCAGCGAGGTAGGCATCGGCGGCCAGATCTCCGCTGGCGTCGCTCTCACGACAGAGCCGCTCGAACACCTCGAGGTGGTGGGGGCCGGGAGACAGGGCGACATGGTGGGGCTGGCTCCGAACCGCCCGCAGGAAATCGAAGGCCTCCCCCAGGGGGCTGGGAACCGTGAATATCCGGCGGTTGGTGGTGATCCGGACGAACGATGCCCAGACCACGTCCGGAACGCAAAACCGGTCATCGGCGGCCAGCAGGTCGTCAAACCACCGCCGAACCGTCGGGTGATGGGGGTGATCGCTGCGGTGAGCGGCGAGCACGATGTTGACGTCGAGCAGGATCACCGCAGGTTCTCGAGCGGCGACTCTTCGTCCAGTGCCTGGAGGATCGCCCGGTTCGAGGTCAGGTCAACGCCGGGGCGGGGGCCGGTGCCCCCCGTGAAAACCGGGACGGGAGGTCGCGGCGGTGTCGTCCCCGAGCCGGCGAGCTCGCTTCGGAGGGCCTCCTCGACGTATTGCCCCAGTGTCTGCCCGCGGCGGCGGGCCTGCTGGCGGGCGCGGGCCAGCAGGTGATCATCGATCGAGATCGTGGTGCGCATGATGCATCGATCTTAGCATCATATGCATCAAAACCTGTTCGAGCGTTTCCCGCTGCTATCCTCGGTTCGCATGTCAACTGTTGACGCGATCGCCAAGCTGGAGGCTCTCCGGGCCGAGGCCCTCGAGGCCACCGAGGCCGCGCCCGACGCTGCCGCCCTGCGGGACACCGAGATCCGCTATCTGGGCCGCAAGGGTCCGCTCGCCGCCGTCCTCTCCACCCTCGGCGGCATGGAGCCGGACGAGCGCAAGCAGGTCGGGATGGTGGCCAACGCCGTGCGCTCGGCCCTGGAGTCGGCGGTCGCCGGGCGCCGGGGATCGTTGGAGTCGGAGGAGGCCGCCTGCCGCCTGGAGTCGGAACGGGTCGACGTCACGCTCCCGGGCCGCAAGCCCCCGCTCGGCCACCTGCACCCGATCACCCAGGTCATCGACGAGATCGTCGACGTCTTCGTCGGCCTGGGCTTCAAGGTCGCCGACGGCCCGGAGGTCGAGAGCGACTACTACAACTTCGAGGCCCTCAACATGCCCCGGGACCACCCGGCCCGGTCGATGTTCGACACCCTGTACGTCGAGCCCAACGACTACGGCCAGCCGCTGCTGCGCACGCACACCTCCCCGATGTGGGTGCGGGCGATGGAGGCCAACGATCCGCCCCTCTACGTGACGATGCCGGGCAGGGCGTTCCGCCGCGACGTGGCGGACCCCACGCACCTCGCCGGGTTCCACCAGATCGACGGCCTCGCCGTCGACAAGGGCATCTCCTTTGCCGACCTGAAGGGCAGCGTCGAGGTCTTCGCCAAGGCGCTCTTCGGCCCGCACCAGCGCATCCGGATGATCCCCCACTACTTCCCCTTCACCGAGCCGTCGGCGGAGGTCTACGTGTCCTGCTTCAACTGCGACGGCAGCGGCTGCCGGGTCTGCGGCAAGGAGGGATGGATCGAGATCATGGGGGCCGGGATGGTGCACCCGAACGTCTTCAAGGCGGTCGGCTACGACCCGGACGTCACCGGCTTCGCCTTCGGGATGGGCATCGAGCGGGTCGCCCTGCTGCGGTGGTCGATCGGCGACATCCGGTGGCTGGTGGAGAACGACATCCGGCTCCTGGAGGGGTTCTAGATGCTGGTGCCGCTTTCCTGGCTGGCCGACTACGTGGCCATCGACCGTGACGCCGAGTCCCTCGCTGCGGCCCTCACGTCCGCCGGGCTGAAGGTCGAGGCAATCCACCGGCCGGGGGCCGACATCGAGGGCGTCGTGGTGGGTGAGGTCCAACAGATCCTGCCCCACCCCAACGCCGACAAGCTCCAGTTGGTCGATGTGACGACGGGGGTGTCGGTGCGGCCCATCGTGTGCGGCGCCCACAACTTCAAGGTGGGCGACAAGGTTCCGGTGGCGCTGCCGGGCGCCCGCCTCCCGGGCGACATGACGATCGGCCGGGCGACCATCCGGGGCGAGGTCTCGGAGGGGATGCTCTGCTCGGCAAGGGAGCTGGGGGTTGCCGACGACCACTCGGGGATCCTCGTGCTGCCGCCCGACACCGAGCTGGGGGCCGAGGTCACCAAGGTGCTCGGCCTGGACGACGTCGTCCTCGACATCGAGGTCACCACGAACCGCCCGGACGCCATGAGCCTGCTCGGCATCGCCCGGGAGGTCGCCGCCATCACCGGGGGCCACGTGACCTTCCCCGCCCTGCGGATGAACCGGGCGACGTCCGGGAGCCCCGCCGTCGAGGAGCTCGCCCAGGTCACCGTCGAGGACCCGGCGGGGGCGCCCCGCTACCTCGCCCGCGTGATCACCGGGGTGACGCCCGGCCCGTCGCCGGAGTGGGTGGCCAAGCGCCTGACGGCGGCGGGAGTGCGGCCGATCTCCAACATCGTCGACGCCACGAACTACGCCCTCCTCGTCACCGGCCACCCCATGCACGCCTTCGACCTCGACAAGCTGTCGGGCTCGAAGATCGTCGTGCGGCGGGCCCTTGCTACCGAGCAGCTCGTCACCATCGACGGCGCCACCCGGGAGCTCGCGGCCGACGACCTCGTCATCGCCGACGCCGAAGGCCCGGTGGCCCTCGCCGGCATCATGGGCGGGAGGGACTCCGAGGTGTCCGACACCACGACCCGGATCCTGCTGGAGTCGGCGTACTTCGACCCCGCCTCGGTGCTGCGGAGCTCCAAGCGCCACGGGCTGCGCTCCGAGGCGTCGGCCCGCTTCGAGCGGGGTGCCGACCCGAACAACGTGCCCTACGCCGCCGAGCTCGCCAGCGCGCTCATCCAGGAGTGGGCAGGCGGCGAGTCGGCGCCCGGCGCCATCGACGTCTACCCCGAGCCGGTGGAGCCCTGGACGCTCACGCTCCGGCCCGAGCGGGTGAACGAGGTGCTCGGGACGAACCTCAGCGTCGAGGCGATGGTCGACGACCTCCGGCGCCTGGGCCTCAACCCGGTGGTCGAGGACGGGAAGATCCGGGTGACCGTGCCCACCCGACGGCCCGACCTCCGGGCCGAGTGGGACCTCGTCGAGGAGATCGCCCGCCTGACCGGCTACGACAGGATCCCATCCCGGATCCCCTCGGGGGCGAGGGTCGGGGGGCTCAACCGTCCGCAGAGGTTGCAGCGCCGCGTCCGCAACCTGCTCACCGGTGCGGGCCTGTTCGAGGCGGTCACCAGCGCCTTGATCGGCCCAGCGGACCTCGACCGGATGGGGTACCCGCCCGAGCACCCGGCCCGGTCGGCTCTCCGCCTGACGAACCCTCTGACGGTGGACGAGTCGATCCTGCGGCCGTCGCTGCTGCCCGGCCTCGTCGCCTCGGCGGCCCGCAACGTCGCCCGGCGCAACCTCTGCGTGCGGCTGTTCGAGGTCGGCCGGTGCTTCGTCCCCCGGGAGACCAACCTGTTGCCCGAGGAACCGCTCCGCCTCGGCATGGTGTTCCACGGGCCGATCCCGCAGGAGTGGCACACGCCGTCGCGCGAGCTCGACTTCTTCGACCTGAAGGGAGTCGTCGAGATGCTGATGGAGGGCCTCCGCATCGACTACACCTTCGGCCCCACCACCCGGGACCCCTTCACCCGCGGGCGGACGGCGGCGCTCGTCGCCCCCGGCGGGGCCTTCGGGACCATCGGCGAGCTGACGCCGGCGACCGCGGAGCGCTACGGCTTCACCAACCGGGTGGTCGCCGCCGAGCTGGAGCTCGGCAAGCTGCTCGAGCTGGCCCGTGACCCCGCCCAGGCGAAGGAGCTGACGAGGTTCCCACCGGTCCTGCTCGACCTGGCCGTGGTCGTCCCGGAGGCTGTGGAGGCGGCGGAGATCATGGAGCTCGCCCGTTCCGCCGGCGGCCCTGCCCTCGTCGACGTCCGGGTCTTCGACGTCTACCGCGGCGAGCAGGCGGGGGCGGGCCGCAAGAGCCTCGCACTCTCGCTGACGTTCCTGCGGCCCGACCGGACCCTCACCCAGGACGAGGCAGTCGCTGCCCGGGACGCCATCGCCGGAGCCCTGCAGAAGCGGCTGGGGGCAGAGGTCCGCCAGTAGCGCGGGAGCAGAGCTCAGGGAGAAGTGAGGAGTTTTTTGCGCGTCATACGCGTAATTTCCTCCTCGCTTCTCCGTGGGGATCGGTGGGCGACGTCAGTCCGGTGCCTCGGCCTCGTCGTTGACCTGCACCCAGAACGGCACCTGGCAGAGCCGGTCCCCACGGGAGAACAGTTCGAAGAAGTAGGCCCCCGGGGCGGGGATCGCGAAGGCGAGGCGGAAATGCAGGAGGGCGGCCCCGCTGCGGGTGCGGTCGATCGCGTGGGCCGCCACGGCGATGGTGCCGGTGCCTCCGACCCCGGTGGCCCGCCCGTCGGCGTCCACGACGGTGAACTCGACCGGCTGGTTCGTTCCCACCTCCTGGGGTTCGCCGACCAGCCGAACGACGAAGGACATCGGCCCGATCGGCACCGGGAACTCGGCGCCCGCCGGGGCATACCAGATGTCGGTGCCCCCGCGGACGACGTAGAAGAGCCCGGACTGCACATCCGCACTCTCGGAGATGAACGCGTACTCGACCCGCATCGGGCGATGTTACCCGGCCTGGCCCTTGGGCTTTGGTTCAAAATGCCCCCGTGGACAGGATCATCACCCATCATTCGTGCACGACGGTCAAGCGCCCGGCCGCCGACGTTGCCCGGTACGTCCTCGATCCGACGACCATGCCCTACTGGAGCGCCGTGATCTACGACGTGGAGGCCCCGACTGCCGGCGTGTTCGAGAAGGGGGGCCGCCTCCGGGGCCGCATGCACATCCTCGGGCTCAGCCTCGCGGTCGAGGGAGAGATGGTGGAGTTCGACCCGCCCGGCATGCGGGCAGCGATCGTGGTGCGCCCCGCCGGCGTCCCGGCCGACGCGGGCGGCCGGCTGGAGCACGAGCTCTCGGTGGAGGACCTGGGGGACGCCTGCGTGCTCCATTTCCGCAACCGGCTCCACCTGCCGGACTGGATCCCGCCGGAGGTCGCCGGCGACGGCCTGGTCCGGCACCTGTTCGACCAGACCGCCGCCTTCGCCCTCGCCAACATCCGGTACATCCTGGAGGCCTCGCTCGAGTCCGGCGTCGCCGGCTTCGCAGCCCTCGTCCGGCCCCATCTGGAGTGACGGCGGCGGCCCCCCGCCGGTCAGCCCGAGCGCTTCAGCTTGCCGTGCCGCTTGGCGTGGACCTCCCCCTGATGGAACACCCAGAGGCCGAGCGGGATGGAGACCGCGCCGATCACCACGAGCGGCCACAGGTCGTGCCACAGGCCCCCCACGCCCGTGCCGCCGATGATCGACGACCGGATGCCGTCCAGCGTGTACGTGGCTGGCGAGAACCGGGCCACCGCCCGCAGCGGTGCCGGCAGGACCGCCACGTCGTAGTAGACGCCGGACACCGCGAGCAGCAGGCCCTGGGCCATGAACCCGAGCTGGGTCCCCTTCTCCGGGGAGATGAGCGGGAGCACCGCGGTCATCATCCCGATGCCGATGAACGACACCGAGGCGATTGCCACGACCGCGAAGGCGCCGAGGAAGTTCGCATTCGGCATGGCCAGGCGGAAGGAGAAGGCCATGACGGCGAACAGCAGCGCCGCACGCAGCAGACCGTAGGCAATGGCGAAGACGCCCATGCCCAGCAGGTGCACCGAGCGGGCCAACGGGGCCATGAACGTGTACTCGATCGTCCCCTCCCAGCGCTCCCAGGCGACGGTGTCGGTGAGGACCTCGAAGATCGAGCTGAGGTACGCCCACACGACGGCTCCGATGAGCAGGATCGTCGTGACCCGGTTCACGTCCAGGCGTCCACCGGTGGTCTGGATTCCCTTGGCGATGAGCACGATCGTGTACGAGCTCGCGACGGTGTAGACGAAGAACGCCACCTCCCACCAGGCGTAGCGCTTCACCAGGTAGACGTTGCGCTCGACGACGCCGGCGAGGCCCGTCAGCTCGGTTCTCATCATCATGGAGACTCACCTCCCTCGTCTGCCTCGCGGTCGGCCTCGTCTTCCAGCCGGCCACCGGTTGCCGCAAAGAACGCCTCCTCCAGCGTGGCCGCCCCATAGCGCAGCTTCAGGCCGGCCGCGGCCTCCAGGGCGATGAGTTCCCCGCGGTGCAGGATGCCCACCCTCCGGGCGAGCTCCTCGGCCTCGGCGAGGTCGTGGGTGCAGAGCAGCACCGTGGCGTCGTGCTGCTCCTGCATGTCCGTGACCAGCGCCTGGACCTCGAGCTTGGAGCGGGGGTCGAGGCCGGTCGTCGGCTCGTCGAGCAGCAGCACCACGGGCGCGGTCAGGAGTGCCCGGGCAAGGGCGATCTTCTGCTGCATGCCACGTGACAGGTGCTCCATCGGCTCGCGCAGGCGGTCCGCCGGGAAGCTGAGCCGCTCGACGATCTCCGGGATGCGAACCCGGCTGTCCGCCGGCCGGATGCCGTAGAACCGGGCGGCATAGCTCAGGTTCTCGAACGCCGAGAGCTTCTTGAAGAACGACGCCTCCACGGAGACCCGGTTGACCAGCCGCCGGACGGCCCTGGCATCCGTGCGGATGTCGTGGCCGAAGACCCTCGCCGTCCCGCCGTCGGGCAGCAGCAAGGTCGACAGCAGGCGGACCAGGGTGGACTTGCCGGAGCCGTTCTGGCCCAGGATGGCGACGCACTCGCCGCGTTCCACGCGGAAGGTGGTCGGGGCCAGGGCCACGGAGCGCGTCGTCTCGAACCGGCGCCCGACCCGCTCGCGGCGGCGGAACTCCTTGCGGAGGTCGATCGCCTGGATGGCGGGCATGGCTCGGTCCTGGACCGGGACGGTCATGGGCGCAGCGACAGGCAGGGGTGACATTCGGGGTGCTCCTTCGGAAGAGAAGAGGGGTGGTCAGGCGCTGTGATACCGCGCTACCAAAGGCGTCCGGGGGAGGGCCCCGGGCGCCGGCACCTGCATCTCAACCGATGAGCAACATGGTCCCACAAGACTACGAGCCAATGACGTTCCGGTCAATCGGCCCCAGGCTCCTGACTCATCGGTGAAGAGGCCCCCTACGGCCGGGGGATCTTTCCCGCGTTGACCAGCGTCGCCAGCACGTCGCAGATGACCCGGACCCCGATGAGCGACGTGATGTCGGCCGAGTCGTAGGGCGGCGAGCACTCCACGATCTCGATGCCGGCCAGGCCCCGCTCCGCGACCCGCCGCACCAGCTTCAGGACCTCCCGGGGCAGGAACCCGCCGGGCTCGGGCCAGCCGGTGCCCGGCACGAAGGCGGCGTCGAGGCAGTCGACGTCGAAGGAGAGCCACACGGCCTCCGTCCCCTCCCACGCCACGTCGAGGGCGTTGTCCGCGGCGGCGTCGAGGCCCATCTCGACGCAGTCGGTGACGGTCATGATCGTCGTCTCGCGCTCCCGGCAGACCTTGACGCCGGGCCGGGGGGCCTGCCACCCGCCGATGCCGAGCTGGACGAGGTTGCGGGCGGGGACGTTGGGGATGTCGGTGGCGTGGTACCAGGGCGTGGTGTGCATCCGCTCGTCGAGGTCGGTCTCCTGGGTGTCGACGTGGCGGTCGAAGTGGATGATGCCGAGGTTGCCGTCGAGGTGCTCCGCCACGCCGCGCACGGTGGGGTAGCCGATCGAGTGGTCGCCGCCGAGCACCACCGGCAGCGCCCCCGAGGCGTACACGTGGGCGACGGCCTTGGAGATCTGGTCGAACGTCTTCTCGATGTTGCCAGGGATGGTGAAGATGTCGCCGAGGTCGCAGATCGTGATCGACTCCCGGAGGTCGACGCCCAGCTCGAAGCTGTAGGTCCCGTAGAGGGCGGAGATACGCCGCATCCCCTGCGGCCCGAACCGGGTCCCCGGGCGGTAGGTGGTCCCCGAGTCGTGCGGGGCCCCGATGACGGCGACGTCGTAGGCGCCGCAGGTGCGCACGTCCTCGACGAAGGGCGCCTTGAGGAACGTGTTGATGCCGGCGTAGTGCGGCAGCTCGCCGCGGCTGAACGTGGGGATGGTGCGGTCCACGATCGAATCGGCCCCCTGCAGGCCGAGCTCGAGGCCCCGTGCGATCTCCTGCTCGTGCTTCGTGTGGGGTATCAGCGCCTCGCGTTCGAGGGCGCGGCGGGCCTCCGGGCCGTGACGGTCGTGGACGTGTGGCTGCTCAGCCATGGGGCGCGGACCTCCTCTTCGGTCGGTGCGGTGATCGACAGGAACAGCGAGCGAGCCGGAGCGAGTGCCCGCTCGAGGCCGGCGGCATCGACCGCCACCGCACGGGCGGTGGTGCCGGGGCCGGCGAGCTGCAGGAACGGCCCGCTCGCCCGGCGCCCCAGCAGGTGGACGCTGCCCGTGTGCCGATGCCCGGCGAGCACGGCGGGGGTCTCGGCGCCGTCTGGGAACTTCAGCCCGTCCCGGAGCAACGGCACGCCATCGACGGTGGCATCGAGGCGGAGCTGGACGGTCCCGGCCCGCTCGCCCGAGCGCCCGAGGGTGCAGGCCTCGTACCACACGGCGGCGGCACCCTCGTCCAGAACGATGGTGCTCTGTGAACGGTGGCGGCAGCCGGCGCAGGCAACCAGCGGCTCCGCCAGCCAGGCGAGGGTGGCCCCCGGCCCGAGGGTGGCGTTGACGATCGTCTCCGTCCACTCGCCGTCCGGGCAGGGATGGGCGAGGGTGGCGGCCGTCGTGCGCACCGTGAGCCGGGCACCGGGGCCGAGCGTGAGGTCGATGGTGACCCTATCGCCCTCCAGGAGCCCGGCGGCGGCCCCGACCAGCACCAGCTCCGGCCCGCCAGGCGTGTTGAGGATCTTGGCCGCAACGGGGGGCCGGGTTTCGAGCAGGACGACCCGGTGTCCCTCGACGACGGTCCTGACGCCCCCCCTCATGGGGCACCTTGCCCGAAGATCGTGCCAAAAGGACCGGTATCCGGCCTTTTTGGCACGATCTTCGGTACAGCCCTCACAGGTTGCCCTCGATGAAGGCGGCAACGGGGCCGGCGCCGCCGTCGGCCACCAGGGAGGTGAACACCGTGGGGCGTTCGCCCCGCTGGGCGGCGGCGTCCCGGGCCATCACCCGGAGGTCGGCGCCCACCATGGGGGCGAGATCGACCTTGTTGATCACCAGCAGGTCGGACCGGGAGATGCCCGGGCCTCCCTTGCGGGGGACCTTGTCCCCACCGGCCACGTCGATGACGAAGAGCTGGAGGTCGGCGAGGGCCGGGCTGAACGTGGCGGTCAGGTTGTCGCCGCCGGACTCGATCAACAGCAGCTCCAGGTCGGGGAACCGCCCGCACAGCTCGTCGACCGCCTCCAGGTTGCCGGCGACGTCGTCCCGGATGGCCGTGTGCGGGCAGCAGCCGGTCTCGACCGCCACGACCCGCTCCGGCGGCATGACGCCGAGGCGGAGGAGGGCTTCGGCGTCCTCCTTCGTGTAGATGTCGTTGGTGATCACCGCCGTCTCGAAGCGCCCGGCGAGGAGGCGGCACAGGGCGGCGACGAGCGCCGTCTTCCCCGACCCCACCGGTCCGCCGATACCCACCCGGAGCGGGCCGACCCGATCAGGAGGCAAAGAGGCGCACCTTCCCTCGCTCCGGCCAGGTTGCGTGGTCCTCAGCCCGCAGCTCGAGCAGGGGGGCCGAGGCCGCCGGTCCCTCGGACAGCGGCAGCATGGCGAACCGGGCGCCCGCCTCGGCAACCCGGTCGGCCAGGGGGGCGAGCCTCGTGGCCACCGCCATGGCGTCGGCCGTGTCCACCGGGAGCAGCCGGGCAATGGCGGAGGCAGAACCGGCGAGCAGGGCGGCCCCTGGAAGCCGGGCGGCATCCGAGGCGGACAGGCCGGCAGCCCGGGCGACCAGCCCGTGGACCACCGCGAGGTGCTCGGCGGCCGGACCGGCCGACAGGGACGGCCAGCTCGCCGCGGCCGCCCGGCGCAGGCCGCGTCCCAGCCGGCGCGAGGCGTGGCGGAGGG
>JAOPZY010000239.1 GCA_025963875.1 Actinomycetota bacterium | reverse complement strand
CAACTACTCGCCCAGCACCAGCGGCATCGATGAGGTGGAGATCGCCATTGACCAGCCAGAGAATTGATCAACAGGCACCCTCGGAGCCATCAGAACTCTTCTCGCAGACTATAACTTATGGGTATTGTGCTTAGACCCGCCCCGGCAGTTGCAGCCGTTCCGCCATCCTGGCCGCCAGTTCCGTCCGGGACCGGACCCCGAACTTGCTGTAGATCTTCGAGAGGTTGGCTTCCACGGTCCTCGGGCTGATGAAGAGCTGGGCGGCCACCTCGCGGTTGGTGAGCCCGGACGCCACCATCTCGGCCACCCGGCGCTCGGTCTTCGTGAGGCCGTGACCGTCGCCCGGACGCAGTCCCAGCCGGCCGAGTTCGAGGCGGGCACGCTCGGCCCACAGGACCGCTCCCCTCGACGCAAAGATGTCGATCGCCTCCTCGAGGGACTGCTTCGCGGCAAGGCGCTCCTTGCGCCGGCGCTGGACCTGCCCCCTCGCGACCAGGGTGCGGGCGAGCTCGAACGGCATGGGCAGGCGCGCGTGCTGGCGGACCGCCTCGTCCAGCGCCGCGGCGGCGCCGTCGAGGTCCCCGGTGGCGGCGATGGCCAGCCCCCGGCACCGGGCAGCCGCCCCGAGTCCCCAGGCGCGGTCGCGGGCGCGTGCACTCGTCTCGAGCTGATCGATGAGCGCGTGCGCCCGGCCGAGATCGCCCAGCCCCACGAGGGCCTCGATCTCGTCGGCCAGGAACGCAGCGCCCAGTGGTTCCCGGGCGCACATCTGCGAGGCGACGTCCACGAGCGGCCCGAGTGTGCGGTGGACGCCCTCGAAGTCGCCGAGGGACAGGCTCAGCAGCCCCAGCGGCTGAATGGCCAGCACCGTGAAGGTCGTCCACCCCGCCTGCCGGAAGCCCGCAGTCGCCTCTTCGGCCTCGCGCCGCGCCTCGTCGGGTCTGCCCTGGTAGGCGTGGACGAGGGCCATCGTCGCGAGCGATGTGGCGATCATGGCACGGTCGCCGAGCTCCAGGGACGTCTCCAGGCTCGCTTCCGCCAGGCGCGCCGCCACCGCGAGGTGGCCGCGCCAGACCTCGTTCCACGCCATGGGGAGCGCCAGGTAGGGGAGCTCGCTGTCCTCGCCCCGGTCACGGATCTGGCGGTGGACCCAGGCGAAGCGCTCCGCGGCCTCCTCGAGGCGTTCCTCCCAGCAGAAGATGGTGGCGATGATGAGGCTCGGCCGTCTGCCGACGGGAAGCCTGTGGTTCGGGTCCTCCAGGCTGAGCGCCTGGCGGATCCTTTCCGCCGATGTTCCCTTGCCCAATTCGACAAGGGAGACGACGGCGAGTGCCTCTGCGTGGGTTCCTGGATCGCCCAGTTTCTCCGCCAGCTCCAAGGCCGCCCAGGCATGCGGTTTCGCGCTGCGGAAGTCCGCCATCATCAGGTCCGCATACGCCAGGTAGGTCTCCAGCGTGGCGCGCAGGCGGGTGTCGTCCCCTGCCTCCTCGAGGGCCTGGCGCCAGACGCGTACCGCCTCGGGGAAGCTGTCGTCCTGGTAGCGGATCTCTCCGAGGATACGGAGGGCGTCCCCCCGGCGAACCCCGGCCGGCAGGGTGGCGACGAGCTCCTCGAGCAGGGCCCGGGCACGCTTTCGGTCCCCCGAGGCCACGTGGTACGACGCGGCGGCGATGGTGCGCCTGGCCAGTTCGTCGCCGCGGCTGGACGGCGTGAGAGAACGCGCATGCTCGGCCAGCTCGCCGGCGGCACTGGGGGCTCCCCTGGCGTCGGCCCGCTCGGCGCCGGCGTCCATCACCGCTGCGACGGCCTCGTCGGGCTCCAGGTGGCTGAGCGCCAGGTGGCGGGCCTTCTCCTCGATGTCGGTGACGACCTCCGCGATGTGGGCGTGGAGCCGCCGGCGGCGTTCCGGGGTGGCGGACGAGTACACGGCGGAGGCGAGCAGCGGGTGGGCGAAGCGGATCCGGCCTCCCTCCAGCTCCACCACCCCCGCCTCCTCGGCCTCGGCGAGTCCCTCGGCGGTGCCCGGCCCACCTGCGGTCGTGACGAGCTCGATGGTGGGGCTCGCCAGTGCCGAGGTGACGAGGAGCTGCTCGCGGGCCCCGGGCGACAGGGCCTCGATACGCTCGGCCACCATGTCGCCGACGTGGTGGGGGACGGGCACATGGCTGCCGCTCATGCGGGTCCCGGCACGATTGACCGAGCGTGCGATCTCCAGGGCGAACAGGGGATTGCCCCCCGAGGCCTGCTGGATCCGCACCAGCGTCGGCCTGGGCACCGCAATCCCGATCTGCTCCCGCACGATGCGGTGCAGCACGTCGGGGGCGAGCGGGCCGACCTCCACCCGGTCGAGCTGGTCCGGTGACAGAGCCTCGGCGAGGCCCAGCGGCAGCACCTCCTCGTCGGGGGTCCGCATCGTGGCCACCAGGCCCGCCCGCAAGCCGCCGAATCGCCGCACCGCGAACTCCAGAACCCGCGCGGAGGGCCGGTCGAGCCACCGAAGGTCGTCGATCCCCACCAGGACGGGGGCGCGCGAGGCAAGCTCGCTCAGCACGGAGAGCAGCCCCGCCGAGATCGCCCGGTGGTCTCGCGCGGCTTCCTCGGGCTCGGCCTTCAGCAGCGCCACCTGGAGCCCCCGCTGCTGGGGTCCGGGCAGGCGGCCAAGGACGTCCGGCGGGACCTCGGCGAGCAGGTCGGCCAGCGCCGCGAAGGAGAGGGCGGTCTCGGACTGGGTCGGCCGGCAGGTGAGCACCCAGTAGGAACGGGCTCGCGCCTCGGCGAGCACCTGCTTCCAGAGGGTGGTCTTGCCGATGCCGGCCTCGCCGGCGAGGACGAGGGCGCGCGGCCCGCTCTGGAGGGCGTCGAGGAAGCGGGCAGAGACCGCCAGCTCCACGTCACGCCCCCTAGCGTCTCGCTCCATGGCCTGTCCCTTCCAGCAGGTCAAAGCCCCGGAATTCGATGGCGGCTTCGCACCTGCGCGTCGGTCTGCAGCCCGAACCTTCCGTCCCCGGAATACCAGACTGCACCGCCGGATCTCCCGCTCTCCGGTTCAGCGACGCCCCCCCGCCATTGTGGCATCCCCGGGAACCGAATTCGACCGGGATGAATGTCTCGCGAGATCGGACCTTTGCGGGCCGGTGGCTCAGTCTTCGAGCTCGACGCCGGCCCGCTGGGCGGCCGTCTCGAGGGCGTGTCGGCAGAGGACCTTGACCATCTCCCGCTTGTAGATCGCCGAGCCCCTGGCATCCTTCACCGGGTGGGTCTCCTCGGATGCGATGCCCGATCCCCGGCGGAGGCTGTCGCGGTCGAGCGTTCGGCCGACGAGGTACTCCTCGGCTTTCGATGCCCGCACGTACGACAGGGCGACGCCGGACATGCCGATGCCGCAGTCGCTCACCTTGCCGTCCGCATCCACCGTGAGCTGGACGGCGACCCCGACGGTGGCGAAATCGCCGATCTTGCGGTGCAGCTTCATGTAGGCCCCGCCACCGTTGCTGAGCCCCGACAGCTCGATCCCGGTCAGGATCTCGGCGGCCCCCAGCGCCGTGCAGAAGCTGCCGACGAAGAACTGGTCGGCCGGGATGCTCCGCTGGCCACCGGGGCCGACGGCCGTGAACGTCGCACGGGCGGCCATGAGGGCCGGGCCCCAGTCGCCGGACGGATGGGCGTAGGCGGCGGAGCCGCCGATGGTGGCGAGGTTGCGGACCAGCGGGTCGGCGATCACCCGGGCCACGTCGGCGATCAGCGGGTAGTTGTTGCCGATCGTGGGCGAGGTCTCCAGGAAGGCGTCGGTGGTGGTCGCCCCGATCCGGAGCCGGCCACCGAATTCGTCGATGCCCGACAGGCCGAGGTTGCGCAGGTCCACCAGGTGGCTGGGCGACTCGTACCGGAACCGCATGAGGCGGATCAGGCTCTGGCCACCCGCGAGCACCCGGGCGTCACCGCCGCCGCGCTCGAGGTTACCGACTGCCTCGTGGAGGGAGTCGGGAAGGTGATAGGCGAAGCGCCCTGGGTACACGGCCTAGCTTACGCCCGCCAGGCGGGCGCCGGCTCGGGCGCTGCCCAGCCAGGACCGTCCGTGCGCCTGGCCGACGAGGATGTGGGTGTGGGCCTCGACGAGACCGGCGAGATCGGGATCGTGCTCGACGAGGTCGGGGTCGCCCGACAGCGGCAGGAGGCAGAAGATCACCCGGCCGGCATCCTCGGCGGCCCGGGCGACGCTGCTCTCGGTGGCGAGGGTTTCCGTGCCGAGGCGCCCGACCCATCGGATGAGCCATTCCGAGGGCGAGGCGGGGGGCGACTCCGCGATGGAGACCTCGCGCCGGGCCAGCGCCCGGGCCCCGGCCAGCAGCATCGCCTGGGCGAACAGCTTGCCGACGGGAGGCGACGGCGGCTCGGGCGTTGCCGTGCCCTTGCCCATCTCGAGGAGGACGCCCCGGAAGGCTCTCGCCTCCTTCACGCCCCCCGGTACCAGGACCAGGACGTGGTCGGAGGTGTGCAGGCGTGCGAGCTGGGGCTCGAGATCCGCCGTCCAGAAACGGGCGGGACGCCCGGCGAGAAGATCCTCGGCCACCGATGCCGGGACTCTCCAGTCGCGGCCCGGTTTGATGCCGGGGATTCGCCCCTGACGGCACCATCGGGTCACGGTGTCGGAACTGACTCCGAGGCGTTCCGCTACCTCGGAAACTCCGACAAAGAGTTCCTGCATGGCCGATTTTTCCTATAAGACTGGTACTAAATGATACGGCGTCCACTCACGACGGTCCACTCAAGGACAAAAGGCACAGTACTCGCGTACGCCCATTCGGGGTCACCAGCCTCTCTTCGAAGAGGTCTCCTCGGGCGCTGAGAGGCGTATCCTGTCCGCTGCAGGGGGGAACCACCAACCATGCACATCTCACTGGGGGTCAACGGCCAGCCGGTAGAAGCGGACGTTGAGCCTCGGCTGCTCCTCGTCCACTACCTGCGCGACCTCCTGCGCCTCACCGGCACCCAGATCGGCTGCGACACCACGACCTGCGGCGCCTGCACCGTCCTCCTCGACGGGATGGCGGTGAAGTCATGCGGCCTGTTTTCCGTCCAGGCGGCCGGCCGCGAGATCACCACCGTGGAGGGCCTCGCACCGCATGGGCACCTCAACCCGGTCCAGGAGGGCTTCAAGGAATGCTTCGCCCTCCAGTGCGGATTCTGTACGCCGGGCATGGTGCTCGCCTCCATCGCCCTGCTGACCTCCAATCCCGACCCCACCGAGGACGAGATCCGGTGGGCGCTGTCGGGCAACATCTGCCGCTGCACCGGGTACGCCAACATCGTGAGGGCGGTCCAGTGGGCCGCCGACAAGATGAGGGCGACGGGCCCTGCCCCGACGGGCATGGGCGCCATCCTGGCTGCCAACGCCGCCCCTGGACCCTCCCAGGGCGGGTCGCACGGTGCTCAGGGTGCACATGGGGGCCGTGATGGCGCCTGAGGCGGCCCGCAAGCCGGGCATCGGCTACAGCCTCCCCCGGCGGGAGGACGACCGGTTCATCCGCGGCCAGGGGACCTTTGTCGCGGATGTCACCGCCCCGCGCATGGCCCACATGGCCGTGCTGCGCAGCCCACTTGCCCGGGCCCGGATCCGCTCGATCAACGCCGCGAGGGCCTTCACCCTCCCGGGTGTCCTCGTCGTCATCACCGGCGAGTTGCTCGCCCGGCGCAATCTCGCCTGGATGCCCACGCTGTCAGGCGACGTCCAGTCGGTGCTGGCAGTCGACGAGGTCCGCTTCCAGGGCCAGGAGGTGGCGTGCGTCGTCGCCGAGGACCCCTACACCGCCCACGACGCCCTGCAGCTCATCGAGGTCGACTACGAACCGCTGCCCGCCCTGGTCGACCCCACCGAGGCGCTCAGCCCCGACGCCCCGCTGGTGCGGGCGGACAAGCCCGATAACCGCTGCTACGAGTGGGAGACCGGTGACCTCGAGGCGACGGACCACGCCTTCCAGGAGGCCGCGCACGTCACCACCCTCGACACCTACTACCCCCGCTGCCACCCGGCCCCGCTGGAGTGCTGCGCCTGCTTCGCCGACGTCGACCCCGACGAGGGCCGGGCTCGCATCTACCTCACCTCCCAGGCGCCGCACGCCCACCGCACGATCCTCGCCCAGCTCATGGGCCTGCCGGAGCAGCAGGTGCAGATCATCTCGCCGGACATCGGCGGCGCCTTCGGGAACAAGGTGCCCCTCTACCCCGGGTACGTCGTCACGGTCGTCGCGTCGTTCCTGCTGCGCCGGCCGGTACGGTGGATCGAGGACCGCACCGGCAACCTGCTGTCCACGGGGTTCGCCCGGGACTACCGGATGCACGGCGAGCTGGCGCTGGACGCCGGCGGGCGGATGATCGGCTTGCGGGTCCGCCTGCTTTCCGACCACGGCGCCTTCTTTGCCGATGCCCAGCCGAGCAAGTTCCGGGCCGGCCTCTTCCACATCGTCACCGGTTCCTACGACATCCCGGTTGCCCATATCTCGGCCACCGGTGTCTACACCAACAAGGCGCCCGGCGGCGTCGCCTACCGGTGCTCGTTCCGCGTGACCGAGGCCTCGTACCTCATCGAACGGCTGGTGACGACCGCCGCCTACGAGCTCGGCATCGACCCCGCCGAGCTGCGCCGGCGCAATTTCATCCTGCCGGATCAGTTCCCCTACCGCTCCGCCACCGGCTTCTCCTACGACTCCGGCGACTACCGCGCCGCCCTCGACCTGGCCCTCGAGAAGGCCGGGTACGAGGAGCTGCGCAAGGAGCAGGAGGAGGGCCGCCGCAAGGGCAGGCTCGTCGGCGTCGGGATGTCCAGCTTCACCGAGGTCGCCGGTGCCGGGCCGAGCAAGGACTACGACCTGATCGGCATCAAGATGTTCGACTCGGCGGAGCTCGCCATCGGCCCCACCGGCAAGGCCATCCTCAAGCTCGGCGTCCAGAGCCAGGGTCAGGGCCACGAGACGACCTTCGCCCAGATCGTGGCCCACGAGCTCGGGATCTCGCCCGCCGACGTCATCGTCCACCACGGCGACACCGACAACAGCCCCTACGGCCTCGGCACCTTCGGGTCCCGGAGCACCCCGACCGGCGGGGCCGCCACGGCGGTCGTGTGCCGTCGCCTCGTCGACAAGGCGAAGAAGATCGCCGCCTACCTCATGGAGGTGGACGACGACGACGTCGCCTGGGAGCCCGGACGCTTCTACCTCCGCAGCGCCGAGGACCGGGAGGTCACCATCCAGGAGGCCGCAGCTGCCGCCTACACCAACCCGCCGGACGGCATGGAGCCGGGTCTCGACGCCGTCTCGTACTACGACCCCCCCCAGCTCACGTTCCCCTTCGGCACCTACGTCGCGGCCGTCGAGGTCAACCCCGAGACCGGGGAGTGGAAGGTCCTCAAATTCGTTGCCGTCGACGACTGCGGGGTGCGCATCAACCCGATGATCGTCGATGGCCAGATCATGGGTGGCCTCACCGAAGGCTATGCGATCGCCGCCATGCAGCGCATCGACTTCGACGCTCAGGGAGCCTCGTCTGGCTCCAACTTCGAGGACTACCTCGTGCCGACCGCCTGGGAGACGCCGCGCTTCGAGCTGCACGAGATGGTCACGCCGTGCCCGCACCATCCGCTGGGGGCCAAGGGCGTCGGCGAGTCCCCGACCGTGGGGTCCCCGGCGGCCTTCGTCAACGCCGTCGTCGACGCCCTGGTGCACCTCGGCGTGCGCAACATCGACATGCCGCTGACCTCCGACAAGGTCTGGGAGGCCATCGAGGACTCCCGGCCGCGGAAGGCTGCGGGCTGACCGGTTCCTGGGCCCGGCTCGGGGCCAGGACGGTGGCCCTGGTCCTGCTGGCGTCGGCCTGCGGAGCGCCGCGCAACGCCACGATCCGGGGGACACTCGTCACCATCGGCACCGTCGCCGGGGACCCCGACCAGCCGACGGCCGGGAAGGTCGAGGCTCACTCCGGCAGCGTCAACGGCCCGGTGGCGGGCACGGCCCAGGCCGGCTCCGACGGCGTCTTCACAATCCTGGTGCCGGCCGGCACCTACTTCTTGAGCGCCTCGGTCGGCAGGGTGCTCTGCCTGTCCGACAGCTCGGTCACCGTGACCCCCGAGGCGGGGGCGAAGCTGGACGTGATCTGCACCTCGGCCTAGTGGCTGGGTGAAGTGGCCGGTTTCGGCGTCCCCGTCGACGTGGTTGGGCTCGTCACGGTTGCCGTGGGCGACGGCGTCGTGTGGTAGCTCTTGAAGCTCTGGGCCATCGACTGGAACACGGGGGCCAGGTTGGCCAGGCTGGTGGAGTCCGTCGCCGGCTCGATCTGCAGCAGGATGGTGACGAAGCGATCCCCGTCGATCAGGTAGTAGGCCTGGTGCAGCGTGGTGGGGGCCGCCTTCGGATACGACCACGTGAGGAACTCGCCAGCGTGGCCGTTGATGATCGGAGACGGCGCCTGCGTGATGACGTTGATGTCGCTGCCGAGGAGCTGCACGATGAAGTCTTTGAAGGGCTGCAGGTCCTTGTTGGACAGCGGGAACGGCAGCTTGTGGATTGTGACGGCGACGAAGTCGGCGTTGGGGTAGGGGGCGTCGGGGCCGACGATCATGGCGATGTTGGGGTCGGGCGAGACGAGGCCCCGCGCCACCCAGCCGTCTGGCCGGGAGATGCTGAACTGGTTGACGGGATCTTGGACGGTGATGAAGCTGGGCCCGCTGGGCGAGGCCGAGGGTGAGGTCTGGGAGACGGTCGGACTCGGGTTGGCGGGGCCCTTGGAGCTACCACCGATGACCGCCGAGCCGGCGACCCCGATGGTGGCGAGGATGACAACCCCAAGGACGAGAATGCCCACCCGCTGGGCCACCTTGACCGGGCCGCCGGGGGGCCTGAAGAAGTTGCTGACGAAGCCTCTCTTGGGCGGCGGTGGTGGCGGCGGGGGGGCCGCAGCTTTGGGCTTGGGTTTTGGCTTGGGAGCCGGGGCTGGCGGGGCCGGGGCCGGTGCCTCTGCGGCGGCCGGTGCCTCGGCGGCGAGGGCCGCCGGAACTGAAGCGGCAACCGCCCCTGGTACCCCTGCGGCTGGTTCCGCCGGTGGTGCGGGGGCCTCTGCTGGGGTTGGCGACTCGGGTGGCGAGGCGACGGCTGGCGGCTCCTCCGCAACAGGGGCTGGCGGTGGTGGCTTCGGGACGGGCGGCGGCGGTGCCTCCGGGAGCGGCGGTGCCTCCTCGACCGAGGGTGTCTCTGGGGCTGGGGGTGCCTCGGCGACAGCGGCTGCCGGCGGCTCTTCGGCCACAGGCGGTGATGCCTCCGGGGCCGGGGGCGCCTCCGCCTTCTCGGCGGCGGGTTCCGCTGGGGCCGGCGTGGAGACGTCCGGTACCTTTTCCGCGGATAGCACGGATTTGGTACCTGACTTCCCTGGATCGTCGACGGAGGGCGCGGCGGACCCTTCGGGGGGCGGGGGGGTCAGGGGTGGGTCTCCTGCAGCCGCGGGGTCGGGGCGCGGCGCGTCCAGCGAATCAGTCACTGCCACATTATGCGGGTTGAAGCTGTGGGATGGCTGAGATTCGGCTTTGTCGGAAGTACTAGCTAGAAGTATCGAGGAAGGTTCGGAGGGAATTTGTTCGCAGCGAACGAAAAAACGCCAAACCTCAAGCCTCATGGAATCTTCTTTGTATGATTAAGCATCATTATCATGTTTATTCATACAAAGAAGCTCGTACCCGCCACCAGCCAAGCAGCCGAGTGTAAGGAAACCTTCTCGGCACTGGGGCCTTCACCACAGCCCCCGGTCGGCCTACGACCAGCGGATCAGCTCGGTGACCGGCTGCAGGTCGAAGGTGTCGAGCAGGTCCAGTGCAATGTCCCGGGCCCGGGCATCCGAGCCCCCGACGATGCGGCCCAGCATCTGCTGGGCGTCCTGGCCCCACCCGAGGATGGTGATGGCACCCCGCTCGTTGGCGACCAGCACGGCGATGCACTGGGCTACCTCGTAGGGCATCGTGTCCATGTAGGTCTTGAGGCGGTCCACGACCTTGCTCGTGTTGCCAACCCGGCCCGTCAGGTTCAGCAACGCCAGCAGCTGGGCGAGCGCCCACGGGCCGTCGAACTTGCCCGAAGCGAACCAGGTGCCGAACTGGGCCAGCTCCTCGGCATGGGCATCGGGATTGTCCGCTTGCTGGGCCACCGCGAGCCGGTTCTCCCACAGCTCCTGGAGCCGGCGGATGACCTCGTGGGGGATCCGGTCCTGCTGGCTCTGCACCATCTGGCCCACCCACGCGAGGGCGTGTGCCCGCTGGAACGACGATGCCTTCTCGAAGAAGCCGGCCAGCAGGCTGTCCGGTTCCTCCAGCGGCACCCGTCCCCGCAGGTAGAGGGCAACGAGGTGTTCCGCAAGGCCCTGCTGCGGCCGGGTCAGGCCCTCGTCCGGCACGATGCTCGACGCGGCCCGCTCGTAGTCCGACGACAGCAGTTCGAAGACCTGATCGAACACCGGCGACACCGCCAGATAGCTGTCCCAGGCGGCCTGGCGCAGGTGGTCCAGCGTCGCCTCGGCCGGGAAGACGGCCCCCCGCTGGCCGGCCGCCCAGGCAGGATCCAGCATGAGCAGCCACGGGAACCACTGCCCGAAGACCGCCTGCACCTCAGGCGTTGCCGCCCGCCCTGGGGCGAGGTGCGCCTCCAGGACCTCTCTGACCTCGGGCATCTGGTCCCAACCGGTTCGGGCGAGCTGCCGGCCGCCGGGCTGGCCCTCGATCTGGCGCCGCACCCACAGGGCGTAGCGCACGACAGCCTGCAAGCCGTCGGCAGCGACGCTGCGCCGCACCTGGCCGGTGCCCTCTGGATCCCCGGAGCCGGCCGCCTCGGGCATGGCGATCGGCCGGACGATGTCCCATACCTGGCTGCGAGCCGAGCTTGGGATCTCGCCGGCTCCGTTGGCAAAGCCGGTCGCAAGCAGACGGGCCACGCTGATGCGCAGCGCCCGGCCCGACTCGTCGGAAGACTCCGATCGGGTGGCCGCGACGCGCAGCAGATCCAGCACCGGCCCCCAGTCAAACGTGACGACGCCCTGCTTGGTCGCCTCCCGCAGGCCGATGATCACGGCTCGGAGCTCGTCGTCCGGGAGGCCGGCGAACGCCGGGGCCTCCGAGGCGAATCGCCCGGGCTCGGTGGTGATGACCTCGACGAGCTTCTTGCAGAGCCCGGCGGCCGTCGGGGCGCCGATCATCCCCGGCGCCCGCCACGTCCTGGCGAATCGCACGATGCTCGCGGGCTCCGAGGTCCGCAACCACTCGGCCTGCTTCGGCGTGGTCAGGTCGACGGGGGGATCCTGCAGCGGGAAGGCGAACGCAGCGTCGAGCGAGACCCCCTCGACGTTGGTGAGGAGGGCGATGCGCGAAGCGGTCCAGGCGTGGGCGAACTCTTCCGCATCGATCCGGTCCTCGGGATCGCTGTCCCAACGGTTCGGGACCGGGTCCCATCGTGCGAGGTCCGGCCCCTCGTTCACCCACGCCAGGAGCTGCTCGCGCTGCTCGTCGGCGAGGGACGCCAGGTGCTGGCGGGCGAGGAGGAGGTACTCCCGGCTGTAGTGCGGGTCGGTCAGGTAGGTCCGCTCCGAGAGCCGGGCCGCCGCAAAGCCGGGAGCATCCTCGGGGAACTGCCGGACAAGGTGCAGGCCGATGCGCACGAAGACCGGCCATTCCCGGCGCGCCAGGTGGTCGAACAGGTCGGGGAGGATGCCGGGATTCTCCCGGGCGATGCTCGTCGCAGCATCCCGTACCGCCGAGACCAGGGAGTTTCGCAACGAACGGTCCAGATTGCGGGGGTCGTCCTCGATTGCGGGGCGCCAGAGGAACGAGCCGTCGGCCGAAGAAGAAGCCGGCCCGGGAGAAGAGAACTCGAGTGCGGACCCCAGCAGGTCGCACAGCAGATCGAGGGCGGGCAGGCCGGCGGCCTTGACGACGTCGGGGACGTTCTCCTTCAGGATCTGCTCGTAGTCCCAGTTGCCGAAGCGGGCGTGGGGGACCGGCGGGAGGGCGAAACCTTCGTCGGTGGCGACCGGGGCCTCGCCGCCCTCGTCCGGGAGCAGCTCGAGGAGGGACCGGGCGAGGTCGAGGGCCTCGCCGCCGTGGCCCTTGCTGGCGAGGTTCGACATCAGGCTGCCGAGTTTCTTCGGCAGCATCACGTGGTACGGCGATGCGCTGAGCCACCGCTTGGCCCTGACGGCGAAGTCGGCGGCGAGGTCGGGCGGCAGCGCCAGGGCAGCGTCGGCAAGGTCCTCGTGGACCAGCGAGTTGTCGGTCTCCGGGATCTCCATGGCCACCCGGTGTACGGCGAAGGGGTCGACGCCCGCCATCCGTGCCAGGTACTTCGAGTCGGGCCACGGCGGGGCGCCCATGGCCCCCGGCACGTACTGGTCGATGGGGGCGGGTGGCGTCGAGAAGAAGCCCCGTTCCTTGAGCGGGTCGATCCACAGCGGGTTGTCCAGCAGGTCGAAGAGAGACATGCGGTGCAGCGTGAAGCGGGCGAGCTGTGCCGCACGGTTGACGGTCTCCGAGGCCGGCGGGCCGGGAACCCGCAGCTGGCGGGCGAACTCGGCGGGGTCGTTCACGGGCCGCTTGCAGGTGGCGTGCTCGCAGACGAAGCCGGTGGGCATGTCGTTGACCTCGGTCCGGCCGGCCAAGAGCGGCGACAGAAGTGTGGTTCCACCGGCGGCCCCCGGCCCGCCCGCCAGCACGCGGTTGGGGAGGTACCGGTTCCACACCTCACGGAGCAGCGCCGCGGTCCCGGCGGCTGCAGGGTCGCCGATCACGGCGATCTCCTTGGCGCCGGACAGATGGAAATCCAGGGCGGCGAAGAGGGTCCCCGACTCCTGCGGGACCGCCTGCATCACGGGCTGAGCCGCCTCCAGGATCTCGACGCCCCGCTTGATGAGCTCCTCGTCCCCAACCAGCACGCCCAGGCGCTGGAACAGCAGGGCTGCGACCCCGTTCGAGGAGGGGGTGATCGAGTCGACGAGGTCCTTGCGCCGGACGACCAACTGTTCGCCCTCCTCGCTGGTCGAGAACAGCCCGCCGCCGTCGGGGTCCCAGAACAGCTCCAGCAGCTTGCCGGCGAGACGCTGCGCCGCCTCCGCCCAGGTGGGCTCGAAGGTGGCCTCCCACAGCGTGACCAATCCGTCCGCCAGGTAGACGTAGTCTTCGGCGAGCCCGGTCCCCCTGGCGGCGCCGGCCTGCCATGCGTGCGCCAGTCCGCCTCCCCTGGTCACGACGTGATCCAGCAGGAAGCCTGCGGCGCGCCTGGCGGCCTCGACGAAATCCGGCCGCTCGAAGACGGCCCCCGCCTCGGCCAGGGCGGCGATGGCGAGACCGTTCCACGACGTGAGCACCTTCTCGTCCCGGCCGGGCCGCACCCGCTTCGACCGGGCCGCTGCGAGCGCGGCCCGCTGTGCCGCCGGCGGTGCGTCCCCGGCTGCGATGAGGATGTTCAGGCCGCCCTCGTCGTTGCCCTCGGGCGCCACCCCGAACCAGGCGGCCGCATCCGGCGCCACCCCGGTGAACTCGTCGTGGCTCCACAGGTAGTAGGCCCCTTCGACGCCGTCGGACTCGGAGTCCTGCCCGGCGAAGAAGCCGCCCTCGGCGGCGCCGAGATCCCGCACGAGGTACTCCAGCGTCTCGACCGCGATCCGTTGGAAGAGCGGGTCGTGGCGCGCCTGCCAGGCGTGGGTGTAGAGGCGGGCGAGGAGAGCGTTGTCGTACAGCATCTTCTCGAAGTGGGGCACCCGCCAGGCGCCGTCGACCGCGTAGCGGTGGAAGCCGCCGCCGAGTTGGTCGTAGATCCCACCGCGGGCCATCCGCCGGAGCGTCAGGTCGGCGACGCCGTGCGCCCCGCCTGGCCCCCGGGCCGAGGCCCGCAGCATGAGCTCGACCAGCCAGGGCTGGGGGAACTTCGGTGGCTCGCCGAAGCCGCCGTGGACCTGGTCGGCCGTGGACAGGATGCGGATGATCCCCTGGTCGAGCAGCTCCGCGCTGAGGGCCTGGCGCTCCGGCAGGGTCGTGTCCCGCTCCCGCATCTCGCGCAGCACGCCGTCCGCCTGGCGCTCGAGATCGCGCCGGCTGTCCCTCCACTCATCGGTGACCGACTCGATAACCGCCCGGAAGGACGGCAGCTCGTCGCGCGCGGTCGGTGGGAAGTACGTCCCGCCGAAGAAGAGCTTGCGCTCGGGGGTGAGGAAGAGGGTGAGGGGCCACCCGGCCGACCCCGTAAGGGTCTGGAGGGCCTCGATGTAGAGGGCGTCGAGGTCGGGCCGTTCCTCACGGTCCACCTTGATCGAGACGAAGTGCTTGTTGAGCAGCCCGGCGATCTCGGGGTCGGCAAATGACTCCCGTTCCATGACGTGGCACCAGTGGCAGCTGGCATAGCCGATGGAGACCAGCACGGGCTTGTCCTCGGCCACCGCCCTCGCCCACGCCTCGTCTCCCCAGGGGTACCAGTCCACCGGGTTCGAGGCGTGCTGAAGCAGATACGGGCTGGTCTCGTGCTGCAGTCGGTTTGGCATGGACCTTGGCTCACCCCGCTATCGCGCTCGTAGATCTCGCCTGTAAAGCCATGCTACCGGGGCGCCGCGAAACAATCGGGAAACAACAAAGCGGATGGCCCGGAGGCCATCCGCTTTGGAACTTCCGAGAAGTTAGTTGATGGTGTCGTAGGTGTGGCGGGACCAGCCGGACTGCGACTGGTAGCTTGTGGTCCTCTCCCGACCCGAGAAGCGGGCGAACCCCTCGGCGCCCTGGGGGTACGAGGTCTGCTTGAGCAGGTCGGTCACGGCTTTCGGGGCGGCCGACTTCGGCTGGTTGAACCCGTAGTCGGGGATTCCGGTCGGCCGCGGTGCGGTAGCGGGCGCTTCCGATTCGCCACCGTTGCTCCTCTTGCGTCCCAACAGTCCCACCTTTGCACCTCCTGATCGATGACCCCCAAGACTCCTCACTGTAGCGCCGCCTCGTTGCCGGCGCAATGCAGACGCCCTATTCGTCGCCGCTCTCGTCGCTCTCCCACGGCGGCTTCTCCTGATTGCCGCCCTTGACGCCTTCCTCCAACCGTTTGCCACGCATGAGGTCGGCCATGGACGTGCCCTCGTGGACGATCTTGCCTTCGCGCTGCATCGTCTTCTTCCACGCGGCGCTGAGTCGCTGGCCGGCGGCGTGGGTGTCGGTCGTGGCCTCACCTTCGGCGAAGTGCTCGAGATCCCCGTAGCCAACCTTGCCGATGATGTCTTCCATCGTCGCCCGGCCGGACCGCTCGGCTTCGCCCTGGACGAAGTCACGCTCGCGACCGGTGTCCGACCAGAGGTTGCGCAGGGCCGTCAGCGCTTC
>JAOPZY010000194.1 GCA_025963875.1 Actinomycetota bacterium | reverse complement strand
TGGCCTCGGCCGGCTGCACGAGCAACGGGGAGTGTCCCCTCCACGTCACGGATGCCGCAACCGGCAGCGATACCGTCGTGGCGCCGCCGCCGGGGTTCGCCGGGTACCTGCCGGGTGGGGCGTTCTCGCCCACGAGCAGCCAGGTCTTCGGCGTCTTCGTGTACAACCCTGTCCTGCAGGCCGCCGCCGCCCGGCTCGTCCTCGTGGGCTTCACCGCCGCCGCCGGCGCCCGGCCCCGTTGGACGCCCGTCCTCGTTCCGCAGGGCGACGTCGGCCTGACGACGCTCAAGGGCCCGCAGCTCAGCGTCGTGTGGACGCCGGACGGGACGCAGGTGCTGTTCAGCGGCAGTTCGGGGCGGATCCATGACTACCGGCTGGGCGACACCGCCTCCAGTGCCACCGAGCAGCCGGCCTCGGCGAGCTTCACGGTGGTGGGGGCGGCCGTGGTGGCATCGCCGTCACCATCGGGACGGTAGCTTCAGGCCAGCAGGTCCACCGGTGTGCCGAGGGGCACGGTGTGCAGGAGTTGAGCGAAGTCGGCGGGGGCCATCCGGACGCAGCCGTGCGAGGCGCGCTTGCCCATGACGCTCGTGTCGGTCCAGCCGTGGATCCCGGTCCGGCCACCCCCCGGCCAGTTCTCGAGGACCGGTGAGAATGCCGAGAGGGCGAAGATGCCGGGGCTGTATTCCCCGCCGTAGACCTCGCTGGCCCAGACGTAGAAGCGGCCGAAGGGCGTCGGCGTGGACGGTGCCCCGACCGCCACGGTGAAGCTCTTCTTCAACTCGCCCCCGACGTAGTACTCGAGGCGGAACTGCGACTGGTAGACGCGGATGTAGTCGGGCACCTCCCGGATCGTGACGCTGGCGGCCTGGACCCATCCCTGGGAGCCGCTCGGCCGGACCGGCACCTGCACCTCGTACCATCCGGCCACCGACGCGTCGGTGACGAGCAGCGCCTCCTTCTGCCCCATGGCGTTCACGTTGGGGACCGAGGCGAGCACCTTCCCCACCGCAGGGGCTCCGTAGACGGAGATGGCCGGCACCGCCACGTCGGCGACGAGCGACGACGCCGGCACGGGGACCGGCGGTGGCGCCGAGGCCGTCGTCGTGGGGGTGGCCACGGGGGCCGCAGGGGGAGGAGAGGTGGCGACGGTCCTGGACCGGGAGCTGTTGCGATGCCAGACGTACGCATCGACGGTCAGGCCCCCGACAACGACCACCGCGACGAAGACGATCAACGCTCGGGCAAGCAGGCGCCGCCGGGAAACCATCGAACTCACATTGAATTGTGGCACCTCCGAACGCAACAGCGCCTCCCGCCAGGGTGGGGCGGAAAGTTCCCGGTATGCTGGCAAAATCTGACCCACCCGGCCAGGAACTTCTCCCACGTGCAGAAATTGCCGTCTGGCTGTCGGCGCGGCTGCGTAGAGTTGGGCCATGAGCGTTGCCCGGGCTCCCATGTCCTGCTCCGAGTGTGGCTACCAGGCCTCCCAGTGGCGCGGCCGTTGCCCCCAGTGCGGGGCGTGGGACTCGTTCGTCAAAGAGGGGGGCCTCAGGGCGGCGGGAGGCGCAGTCGTCGGGCTTCCCACGGCAGCGCCGCCGGTGGCCCTCGCCAGCATCGAGGCGGCGGCGCACGACCGGCTTGCCACCGGCATGGGGGAGTTCGACCGGGTGTTGGGCGGCGGGTTGGTCCGGGGCTCCGTCGTCCTGCTCGCCGGTGAGCCCGGAGCCGGCAAGTCCACGCTCTGCCTGCAGGCCGCGGCCGGGCTGGAGGCCAAGGGTCTGCGCGTGCTGCTGGTCTGTGGGGAGGAGTCGGTCGACCAGGTGGCCGCTCGGGCGCGGCGTCTCGGCGGGATCCGCACCACGCAGGCCTTCTCCGGCACCCGGATCGACGAGGTGCTCTCGCACGCCGAGGGCTTCGACGTCGTCGTCGTGGACTCCATCCAGACCATGTCCGATCCCGACCTCACCGGCGAGCCCGGGTCGGTCACCCAGGTGCGTGGGTGCGCCTCGGCGCTCGCCCGACACGCCCGGGACTCCAGCGTCGCCCTCCTGCTCGTCGGACACGTCACCAAGGACGGCGCCATTGCCGGCCCCCGGGTCCTGGAACACCTGGTCGACGCCGTGCTGACCTTCGAGGGGGACCGGGGCCAGAGCCTGCGCACGCTGCGCTCCGCCAAGAACCGCTTCGGTGGCACCGCCGAGCTGGGGGTCTTCGAGATGAAGGCTCGGGGTCTCGTCGAGGTGGCCGACGCCTCCCGGCTGTTCCTCGCCGACCGCCACGTCGGCGTGCCGGGTTCCGCCGTGGGATGCCTGCTGGAGGGGCGGCGGGCGGTGGCCCTCGAGATCCAGAGCCTCGTGGCGCCCAACGACGGCCCGCATCCCCGCCGGGTGGCGCACGGCCTCGAGCGCGAGCGGCTGGAGGTCCTGGCGGCGGTGCTCCAGCAGCGGGCCCACATCGATCTCTCGAAGAGCGACGTGTTCGTCCGCGTCGCCGGCGGCTTCCGAGCAGACGAGCCGGCTGTCGACCTTGCGCTGGCCCTCGCCCTCGCCAGTTCGGTGACGGGCGCCCCGGTCCCACCGGACCTCGTGGCCATCGGTGAGGTGGGCCTTGCGGGCGACGTCCGCGCGGTGCCGGGCATCGGCACCCGCCTCGGCGAGTGCGCCCGGCTGGGGTTCCGCCGGGCGGTCGTCGGGCGTTCGGCGAGCGTCCCCGACGGGATGAAGGTGCACGCAGTTGCGGAGCTGGGGGACGCCCTTGGGCTGCTCGTTCGTGCCTGACTTGGCTCGTTGGGGGGGCTCGTGAACGCCTTTCGGCCGCTGTCGGGGCCTGACCCGCCGCTCTGCGTGGCCGCTTTGCTTGACGCGTCGAAGCTTGTTACGATAGATAGTCCTTGCCAGACCGTCAGCAACGCTTGCGGGGGACGTGAGATGCCGACGGCTAATGGGCGCACACGACGCCTGATCAACAAAAAGGAGGCAGTGATTGTTTCGCGTAGGTGACAAGGTAGTTTACCCGCACCACGGCGCAGCGATCATCAAAGGCGTAGAAGAACGAGAAGTCATGGGTGAGAAGCGGGAGTATTTCGTTCTCCGCCTTTCGTACGGTGATCTCACGCTGCTGGTGCCGCTGGACAACACCGAAGAGGTGGGCATCAGGGACGTCATCGGTCGTGATGAGCTCGAGAAGGTGTTCAAGGTGCTCCGCTCCAAGGAGTGCCGCATGCCCACCAACTGGAGCCGGCGCTTCAAGACCCACGTCGAGAAGCTCCGGTCGGGCGACATCTACCAGGTGGCCGAGGTCGTCCGGAACCTCGCCCGTCGGGACAAGGAGAAGGGACTCTCCGCAGGCGAGAAGCGCATGCTGGCCAAGGCTCGCCAGATCCTCCTCTCGGAGATCACCTTTGCCGCCGACGTTGACGAGTGCGAGGCAGGCAAGCTGCTCGACGGCGTCCTGGCCTGATCGGAGAGCAGCTCCACCGGCAACAGTTTTTGGCCCGACCGGCTTGTCCGGTCGGGCCGTTGCTCTCCCGGACGGAGTTGCCCCGCGCACAACGGTGACACTGGCCGCCGCGGTCGTCCTGGCCGCCGGACGCAGCGAACGTCTGGCCGGCACGATGCCGAAACCCTTTGCGATGCTTGCGGGCACGAGGGTCCTTGACCACAGCCTGGCAGCCCTCGGGTTTGCTCCGAGCGTGGGGATCGTCGTCGTCGTGGTCCCGGAGGCGTTGCGGGACGAGCTGGAGGGCCGGCTGCTGGCGATGCCGAAGGTGGCCGCCGTCGTCGCCGGGGGGCCGAGCCGTCAGGAATCGCTCGCCCTCGGCCTTGCCGGCCTGCCGGGCGTGGCCGCCGGCGACGGCGTGATCGTGGTCCACGATGCCGCCCGACCCCTCGTCACGCCGGCGATCTTTGAGGACGTGGTGCGCGCGGTGTCGGGGGAGTTCGATGGTGCCATCGCCGCTGTCCCGGTCGACGACGCTCTCAAGCAGGTGGGCGACGGTGGCGGCATCGTCGGCCCCCGCAGCCGGGCGGGCCTCTGGCGGGCGCAGACGCCCCAGGCCTTTCGCAGGCACTGCATCGAGGCGTCGGTCAAGCAGGCGCTCGCCGACGGGGTCGTCTGCGACGACTGCTCCGAGATGGCCACGCGGGCCGGCTACCGGGTCAGGGTGGTCGCCGGCAGCGCCCGCAACGTGAAGATCACCCGCCCCGGGGACATCGAGTTGTGCCTCGCCCTCCTTGCAGGCGAGCCGGTCGAGCCGGAACCGGCCGGCTGAGATGCGGGTGGGGATGGGCTTCGACGTCCACGCCTTCGACCCCGCCCGGCAGTTGGTCCTGGGCGGGGTGAGCATCGCCGGAGCGCCGGGCCTGGCCGGCTGGTCCGACGCCGACGCCCTCTCCCACGCCATCGCCGACGCCCTCCTCGGTGCGGGCGGCCTCGGCGACCTCGGGCACCACTTCCCGAAGGATGCGGTCCTCGAAGGGGTGTCCAGCCAGGACCTGCTGAGCGAGGTGGCTCGGCTGGTCCAGGCTGCGGGCTACCGGATCGGCAACCTCGACGCCACGGTCATCGTCCAGGACGTCCAGATCGGCCCGCACCGGTCCCGCATGGAGGAGACGCTGGCCGCCACACTCGGCGTCGACCGGGCAAGGGTGAGCGTCAAGGCCACGACGACCGATCACCTCGGCTTCACCGGCCGTGGGGAGGGCATCGCGGCCATGGCGGTGGTGCTGATCGAGCCCGCCTGACCTTGCCGCGCGACCCGGCCGACCTCATTGTCGGCCGCCATCCCGTGGCCGAGGCCCTCCGGGCGGGGGTGGTCCTCCGGCGCCTCTACCTTGCCGACGGCATGCGGCCGTCACCGGTGCTCGACGAGATCGTCCAGGCCGCCGAGCGGGCGAGGCTGGAGGTGGAGTTCGAGAGCCGGGCGGCCCTCAACCGCCGAGCCCCGGGGGTGAACCACCAGGGCGTCGTCGCCGAGGTCAACCCCTTCCGGTACGCGACCATGGGCGACCTGCTCGCCCGGCCGGTTCGGCGCCTCGTCCTGGTTGAAGGGATCACCGACCCCGCCAACCTCGGCTCGATCCTGCGATCCGCCGACGCGTTCGGCTGGGAAGGCCTCCTCGTCCCCGAGCACCGCTCGGTCGGCGTCACGCCCACCGTGCGCAAGGTGAGCGCCGGCGCAGTGGAGCGGGTGCCGGTGGTCAGGACCGGTTCTCCTGCGGCGGCGATCAGCCTGCTCCAGGACCGCCACGCCTTCGGCGTCGTCGGCCTGGACCCCGCCGGCTCCGTGGACTACCACGAGGCGGACTACCCGGAGCGGACGTGCCTCGTCGTGGGGGCGGAGGGCCCGGGTCTGTCCCGCCTCGTCAGGCAGCGTTGCGACCTGACGGTCCGGATCCCGATGCGGGGTGCGCTCGCCAGCGTCAACGCCGCGGTGGCGGCTGCCATCGTCATGGCGGAGGCCGGCCGGCACCTACAATGAGGATCGCTGGGAGCTCGCTGGTGTGGCGCAACTCGGTAGCGCAACCGACTTGTAATCGGTAGGTTCCCGGTTCGAATCCGGGCACCAGCTCAAC
>JAOPZY010000164.1 GCA_025963875.1 Actinomycetota bacterium | reverse complement strand
AGTGGCTGTCAGCGAAGTGGCTGTCAGCGAAGTGGCGGATGGGACGTGGTCGATGCCCCCAGGGTGCCACGGATGGCACCGCCCGATCCGCCGGATCGCCAGCCAGCCCCCGCGCGCCAGCCCATGGACAGCGAGCGCCTCCTGGGCGTACGCGGAGCACGACGGATAGAACCGGCAGTGGGCGCCCAGCAGCGGCGACACGAACCGACGATATAGCCCAATGACCCTAATCGAGCCAGAACGAGCAGCATCGCTGGCCTTCATACGGCCTCGTTCGCCGCTCTCGCCGACGTCGACGCCGGCGCCGTCAGTACGCCGAGCGACCCCAGGCAGCTCTCCAGGTGACCCGCAAGCTTCGCGAAGGCGATACCCACCGCCCTCTTCCGCACAACGACGACGCAGTCGACGGGTGCGGTCCTCGGACGGAGCTCTCGCCAGGCGGACCGGATCTGGCGCTTCAGCCGATTCCGTTCCACGGCGTTGCCCACGGCACCCGGCACGACCAGGCCGAGGCGGGCCTGGCGGCCTTCCCGTTCCTTCGCCAACGGGGGCGCGCCGACGTCATCCCCCAAAGGGGCTCTCGCCTCGCGCTCGCCGCGCTCGCACACGTGTACCACCAACCCTCCGGCTCCCCGGCTACGGCCCTCACGCAGCACACGCCGAAACTCCCGGGGTGCGGTCAGCCGGTCCCGGGACTCACGCCGCTGTGGCCTGGCTCGGGCTATGCGGAGAGGCGCGCCCGGCCCTTTTGCCGGCGACGCGAGATCACCGCGCGGCCCGCTCGCGTCCGCATTCGAATGCGGAACCCGTGGGTCTTCTTGCGACGACGTGTGTTTGGCTGAAAAGTTCGCTTCACGGATCACCTCTGAAATCTCCCGCCGGGACCGGCCGAAGCCGCAGAACCCTGTCTCAGCGTGCAGGCCGGCCGTCGGTCCAGCTACCTACTCTAACGCCTTCGTCCCGCTCTGTCGGAACTGCGCGCGAGGAGCTTCCCGCTCTTGTCCGCCGACGGGCGTCGTGCATATAATTGCTGCCGGTAGCAATCGCGGCTTCTAGGCGATTAGCCTAATACTTCCCCTGTTTGCCGGACGCACGAATGACGCGGCTGGGACGCTGGGTCACCGAATTACATCATGGTAACTCACCGGGGGAGGGACCGAACAGTGACTATGCCTATTTCGCTTTTCCACATCTGGGGATGGTGCTGTGGATAACCTCTGTCGCCCCACGTCGCCCGCCATCTTTTCTCTGCTGGCCGAACTGCCCGTCTACCGCGGCTGGGACTATCGTCCAAGCGCTCCTGTGGACAACCGATGCCGGTTTCGCGCCTCATGACCGTCGAGTCCGCCCCCCAGATCTGGGACGCTGCCCTCGACGTCATCCGCGAGCAGGTCTCCACGCCGATCTTCCGCACGTGGTTCCAGGGCATCCGCCCCGGCAACCTCGAGCCCTCGGGTCTCGTCCTCCTTGTCCCCAGCCGTTTCGCCAAGGAATGGCTCGAGCCACGCTACCTGCCGCTCATCAGTCAGGCCGTAGCTTCTGCCGCTTTGACCGATATCCCCATCGAGCTGCAGATCGATCCCACGCCGGCGCCCTCACCCGCGCACAATTTTCAGTACTCCCCCCCCGACTTCCCGAACCAGGCAGTCGCGACCAATCGGGGGACGCCATCCGCCCTGAACCCCCGCTACACGTTCGACACCTACGTCATCGGCGCATCGAACCGGTTCGCTCACGCCGCGGCACTCGCCGTTGCCGAGGCTCCCGCCCGTGCCTACAACCCCCTCTTCATCTACGGCGGCGTCGGCCTCGGCAAGACGCACCTCCTGCATGCCATCGGCCACTACATCCAGCAGACCCAGCCCAACTCCGTCGTCTGCTACGTCTCGTCCGAGAAGTTCACGAACGACTTCATCAACGCCGTCGGCGACCCCGGCCGCATCGCCGGCTTCAAGCGGCGCTACCGGGAGAACGACGTCCTGCTCGTCGACGACATCCAGTTCCTCGAGCACAAGGAGGCGACGGTCGAGGAGTTCTTCCACACCTTCAACACCCTCCACGACGCCCAGCGCCAGCTCGTCCTCACCTCGGACCGGCCCCCCAAGCAGCTCGGTCTCGAGGAGCGTGTCCGATCCCGCTTCGAATGGGGCCTCATCACCGACGTCCAGCCTCCCGACCTCGAGACCCGTATCGCGATCCTCCGCAAGAAGGCTGCTCTCGACGGTGCCGACAACCTCAGCGACGATGTCCTCACCTTCATCGCCTCGCGGGTCGAGTCGAACATCCGCGAACTGGAGGGTGCGCTCATCCGGGTTGTCGCCTTCGCCAGCCTGGACCACCGTCCCATCTCCCTCAACCTGGCGGAGACGGTCCTCAAGGACCTCTACCCGGAGAGCGGGCCCTGCAGCATCACCCCGGAGCTGATCCTGGCGGAGACCTCCCGCTACTTCAACATCAGCCCCGCGGAGCTCCTCTCGCCCAACCGCAACCGCACCGTCGCCACCGCCCGGCAGATCGCCATGTACCTCTGCCGGGAGCTAACCGACCTCTCGCTCCCCCGCATCGGGCAGCGTTTCGGAGGCCGCGACCACTCCACGGTCATGCACGCCGCCTCCAAGATCCGAGCCCTCATGGCGGAGCAACGGTCGACCTACACCCAGATCCAGGAGCTCACCTCCCGCATCCGCACCCGTGCCAAGAACCTGTGAACAACATGAACGCCGCGCGAACCTCGCGAAAACATTCACACCTTTATCCCCAGCGGTGGATAGTTCCGCCCCAGTCCGTCCCAAGAGGCATGTGGCACCTGACCTGCGGCAACACCGGTTATCCACTCTGTCCCCAGCCCCTACTACTTCTATGAGCCTAAGAATCCTTCTTCCCGCGAAAATCCTCGCCGGTGCGTTTCGGGGCTCTTTTTGTCGGTACCCCTCGCTACCCTGACTCACAACAAGGAGGTTGCAAGTGCACCTAGAGGCGGATCGTGATGCGTTGGTCGAGTGCAGCCAGGCAGTGCTTCGCGTTGTGTCGCCACGGGCAACCCATCCGGTGCTCGGCGGGGTGCGGATCACCGCCAAGGACGGGACCGTGGAGCTGGCGGCCACCGACCTGGAGCTGTTCGTCGCCGTGACCGAGGAGTTCGCCACCCCCGAGGAGGGCGTGTGCGTGCTGCCCGGCAAGCTCTTCGGTGAGGTGTTGCGCAGCCTCCCCTCCGGCAGGGTGTCGTTGGAGGCGAAGGGCGGCGAGGCGGTCATCCAGGGCGGGAAGGCCAAGTTCTCGCTGACGACGTTGACGGTCGAGGATTTCCCCGAGTTCGCCGAAGTGGCCGACCGGTCATCCGCCACCGCCGACGCAGCCGAGCTCGCCCGGGCGCTGAGGCAGGTGGTCCGGGCGGCGAGCACTGACGAGGTCCGGCCGGTGCTGACCGGTGTGCTGTGGTCCTTCGCCGAGGGGGCGGTGCGCCTGGTGGCGACCGACAGCTACCGCCTCGCGCTCCGGGAGGTCATGCTCAAGGAGGGACCTTCCGAGGGGGAGATGATCGTGCCGGGACGGGCGCTGGTCGAGCTCGGCCGGCATCTCGGGGCCTCCGGGGTGAGCGAGGTCACCATCCGGGCCGGTGAGGCCCAGGCCGTCTGCCAGGTGGGGAGGAACCGCCTCGTGACGAGGTTGATCGAGGGGGAGTTCCCGAAGTACCGCCAGCTCGTCCCCGAGGGGTACCCCAACAAGCTGTCTGTGGACCGGGGGGAGTTCGGCCAGGCGGTGCAGCGCGTCAGCGTGGTGGCGGGGACGAATACGCCGATCAAGATCCATCTGGGGGACGAGGTGCGCCTGACCGCGGTCGAGGCCGGCGTCGGCGAGGCGGACGAGGTCCTGGAGGGGGCAGCGTACGAGGGCGAGACGATGGTCGTGGCGTTCAACCCTCGGTTCCTGGGAGACGGCCTCGATGCCTGTGAGGGCGAGAAGGCGGTGCTCGAGGTCTCGTCGCCCACCAAGCCGGGTGTCCTGCGGGGGGAGGACCGCCACGAGTTCACCTACATCGCGATGCCGGTGCGGCTCTCGCGGTAGGGATTGCAGCTTCGGAGCCTGCGCCTGACGGACTTCCGCAACTACGCGGATGCGGCTGTCGAGTTCAGGCCTGGATTGAACCTTGTGGTGGGCCGGAACGGCCAGGGGAAGACGAACCTGCTCGAGGCGATCAACGTCCTGAGCGGTCTCGGCTCCCATCGGGGGGCGGCGGGGGAGGCGATGGTGCGGCAGGGGGCTGAACGTGCGGTGTTGTCGGGGACGGGTAGCGCCGGCGGGAGGGACGTGCGCGTGGACGCCGAGGTGAAGCGCACCGGGGGCACCCGGCTCCTGGTCAACCGGGTCGCCGTGGAGCGGATGAGTGCCTCCTCGAGCGCCGGGATGCTCGTGGCGGTGGCGTTCTCGCCGGACGACCTCGTGATCATCAAAGGCGGCCCTGAGGAGCGTCGCCGGTTGCTGGACCAGGGGGCGGCCCGGGTCCGGCCGCTCGGTGCCACGGAACGCCAGGAGTTCGAGCGGGTGCTCCGCCAGCGAACGGGGCTCCTCAAGGCAGCCTCCACCAGCCACCGAGCTTTGGCGACGCTCGACGTGTGGGACGAGTCGTTCGCCCGGGCCGGGGCCGTCGTGGTCCGCAACCGGCTGGCGGTGCTCGACAGACTGAGACCGGAGGTGCTCCGTCGGTACCGGTCGGTCTCCGGCCAGGCCGGCGAGGTGTCCGTCGAGTACAAGGCCTCGTGGCTGGAGCCGGGCACGGCTTCAGCGGCTTCGGAGGAAGGGCTGCGGGCGGCGCTGTTCGATGCGCTCGCCAAGGCCCGCAGCAGGGACCTCGAGCGCGGCGTGAGCACGGTCGGCCCGCAGCGCGACGACGTCGAGGTGTTGCTCGAGGGCGCCGATGCCCGGCTGTTCGCCTCGCAGGGCGAGCAGCGGACCCTGGCGCTCTCCCTGCGGATGGCGGAACGCGACCTGGTGGCTGCCAACCGGGGCGAGGACCCGATCCTGCTGCTCGACGACATCTTCTCCGAGCTCGACGAAGTCCGCCGGGGTCACCTGGTGGAGATGGTGGCCGCGTCGGGACAGACGATCGCCACCGCCACGAGCGGCGCCGGGTGGCCGATGGCGGTCTCCCAGACCCTCACGGTCGAGGCGGGACGGGTGCTCGCCCGTGAGTGACGGCCGCCACGATCCCCCGTACGGGCCGCCGGTCCGGCACTGGCGGGAGCCGGCCCCCATCCGCAATGTCCTGCTCGACGGGGCACGGAAGTGGGGCCTCGATAACCCCCTCGAGATCGCCCGGGTCTTCGGGTCGTGGAAGGAGATGGTCGGCGAGCAGGTGGCCGCGCGGTGCGAGCCGGCGTCGCTCGGGCAGGGGGTCTTGAAGGTCTGGGCGGCATCGGCCCCCTGGGCGAACGAGCTGAAGTACCTGGCACCCGAGGTGATCCGCAGGGTCAACGCCGCCGTGGGCCAGACGGTCGTACGGGAGTTGAAGGTTGCCCTGCGGCCAGGCCCCGGCTCGGGACATGGTCCCGGAGGCAGGGGTACCGGACGTGGGACGGCCCGCCGGTCGGGGCGCCCGGGGGCGGCGTTCAGGGAGTCCGACGAGACGTTCGAGCAGCCAGCGACCCACCGCGCGGCGGCGTCGCCGGGGCTTGCCTCACCGGACGTCGCAGCGGCCGAGGCAATGGTCGTCCCCATCGGCGACGAGAGGCTGGCCGAAGCGACCAAACGTGCCGTCCTAGCTGCGAAAACACATATGAGACATTCCCCGGAGAATCGTTAGCGGGTGGTATACTTTTAGCATCTACTAGTGCGCCGCCCCCAGGAATTTTTGACTCATTTTTGGCAAATTTTGAGGGTGGCGTGACCTCTCCCAGGCGGTACCGAGGGGATCGAATGAGCGACGACATCACCAACACCGCGCCCGGCGGGGCGAACACCCAACAGGGCTCCCTTCTCGGGCCCGGATCGCCCGCGGGCACCCCGCCCACCTCGAACGGCAGCACCCCGCCTCCGCCTCCCACTCCTCCCCGGAGGTCGACCCTCACGAGCTACACCGGCGAGGACATCACTGTCCTGAAGGGCCTGGACGGTGTCCGGCGCCGGCCAGGGATGTACATCGGCTCCACCGGGACGCGCGGCCTGCACCACCTGGTGGTCGAGGTCGTGGACAACTCCATCGACGAAGCCCTCGCCGGTTTCGCCGACCGCATCGACGTCACGATCCACCCCGACAACTCCGTGAGCGTCCGGGACAACGGCCGCGGCATCCCCATCGACCCTCCCAAGGGCCAGCGCCGCTCGTCGGTCGAGGTCGTCATGACGGAGCTGCACGCCGGCGGCAAGTTCGAGGGCAAGGGCTACCAGATCTCGGGAGGCCTCCACGGCGTCGGGGTGTCGGTGGTGAACGCCCTGTCGGCCTGGCTGCACGTGCAGGTCGCCCGGGACGGCTCCGTCTACGCCGCCAGCTTCGAGCGCGGCCGCACCGTGAAGCCGCTGGAGCGCCTCGGCCCCGCCAAGGCGTCGTTCAAGCGCGGCACCGAGGTCAGCTTCCTGCCCGACCCCCAGGTCTTCGAGGAGACCACGGAGTTCGACTACAGCACCATCGCCCGGCGGCTGCGGGAGCTCTCCTACCTGAACAAGGGCGTCGAGATCCGGCTGCGGGACGAGCGCACCGAAGAGCCGACGGTCGAGACCTTCAAGGCGGCCGGTGGGATCAAGGACTTCGTCAAGGCGCTCACCGCCGGCAAGGAGACCCTGCACCGCGTCATCCACATCGAGAAGGAGGGCGACGGCAGGGAGCTCGAGCTCGCCATGCAGTGGAGCACCACGTTCAGCGAGTCGATCTACTCCTTCGCCAACACGATCAACACCCACGAGGGTGGCATGCACGAGGAGGGCTTCAAGAGCGCGCTCACCGCCCAGCTCAACCGTTACGCCAAGGAGAAGAACCTCATCAAGGAGAAGGAGGGGCCACTCCAGGGCGAGGACATCCGTGAGGGCCTCACGGCCATCATCGCGGTCAAGCTGCGCGAGCCGCAGTTCGAGGGCCAGACCAAAACCAAGCTCGGCAACAGCGAGATGCGCTCGTTCGTGCAGGTCGCCGTCAACGAGAAGCTCGCCGAGTGGCTCGAGGAGAACCCCACCGAGGCTCGCCGGGTCGTCGCCAAGGCCGAGCAGGCGTCTCGGGCACGGCTGGCCGCCCGCAAGGCCCGCGACATCGCCCGCAAGTCGCTGTTCGAGGGGGGCGGCCTGCCGGGCAAGCTGGCGGACTGCTCGTCGCGCGACCCGGAGATCTCCGAGCTGTTCATCGTGGAGGGCGACTCCGCAGGTGGCTCCGCAAAAGGCGGCCGGGACCGTGAGTTCCAGGCGATCCTGCCCATCCGGGGCAAGATCCTGAACGTCGAGAAGGCCCGGCTGCACAAGATCCTGGAGAACCGTGAGGTCCAGGCGCTCATCACCGCCATCGGGACGAGCATCGGCGAGGAGTTCGACCTCTCGAAGGCCCGCTACCACAAGGTCTGCCTCCTGGCCGACGCCGACGTCGACGGCCAGCACATCACCACCCTGCTGCTCACGTTCCTCTTCCGGTACATGAGCCAGCTGATCGACGCGGGCTACGTGTACCTGACCCAGCCGCCGCTCTACAAGACAGTCATCGCCGGCAAGAAGCGCTACACGTTCTCGGACGAGCAGCGCGATGCCCTGCGGGCCGAGTACCCGGAGCGCAACCTCAAGTTCGAGCGCTTCAAGGGCCTCGGCGAGATGGACGCCGAGGAACTGTGGTCCACCACGATGGACCCTGCCACCCGGATCCTGAAGCGGGTCCAGATGGAGGACGCCGCCATGGCGGACGAGATCTTCTCGATCCTCATGGGCGAGAACGTCGAGAGCCGACGCGACTTCATCACCAAGAACGCCAAGTACGCAACCCTCGACGTATAGAGAAAGACTTCACGAGCCCTATGCCAGACGAAGAGACCCCCGAGCAGCCCCCCGTCCAGCCTCCCCTGAATTCAGGGGAGGAGGGCGGCATCACCACCGTCGACATCGAGGACGAGGTCCAGCGGTCCTACCTCGACTACGCCATGAGCGTCATCGTCGGGCGGGCGCTGCCCGACGTCCGGGACGGCCTGAAGCCAGTGCACCGCCGCATTCTCTGGGGCATGGATGAGTTGGGGGCCCGCCCCGGCTCGGCCTACCTGAAGTGCGCCCGTGTTGTCGGCGACGTCATGGGCAAGTACCACCCCCACGGTGACACGGCGATCTACGACGCCCTGGCTCGCATGGCGCAGGACTTCGCGATGCGCCACATCCTCGTCGATGGCAAGGGCAACTTCGGAACAGTCGACGGCGACCGCCCGGCGGCCATGAGGTACACCGAGTGCCGGCTCAGCCCCATCTCGATGGAGTTGCTCCGCGACATCAGAGAGGACACCGTCGACTTCACGCCGAACTACGACGGCAGCGAGCGCGAGCCCCTTGTCCTGCCGGCCCGCTTCCCGAACCTCCTCGTCAACGGGTCGACCGGCATCGCCGTCGGCATGGCCACCAACATTCCGCCGCACAACCTCGGCGAGGTCATCGATGCCGCTGTGGCGGTCCTGGACAACCCCGAGATCACGAGCGAGGAGTTGCTGGCGCTCGTGAAGGGGCCGGACTTTCCAGGCGGCGGCTACATCCTCGGGCGATCGGGTATCCGCGACGCGTACGAGACCGGCCGCGGCATCATCCGGGTGCGGGGCCACGCAGAGATCGAGGAGACCAAGCGAGGCCAGCGCATCGTCATCACCAAGCTCCCCTACATGGTGTCGGGCGACCGGTTGCTCGAGAAGGTCAAGGAGCTTGTCGACGCGAAGCGCATCGTGGGGATCAGCGGCGGCCGCAACGAGTCGAGCCGCAAGGGCCT
>JAOPZY010000162.1 GCA_025963875.1 Actinomycetota bacterium | reverse complement strand
ATGGTCTTCGCGTGGCCGAAGGACGACACTGGATGAAGCGGTCCAGGGCCGCGTCCCGCGACCCCGGCTCTCTGCGACACGTGCGTCCTTCGAGAGCCAGGAGAGCGGAATCATGGCAGCCAGCCTTCCCCAACTGGCCGGCTTTGCCGGCAACATCGGATGCGCTGCAACCAGCGCCAAGGCGAGGAATTGATGCCGGATCTGCGCGCAGCCTGGCAAGCCGGACGCCGACGTTTCGCGGTGCAGCTCGTGGCGGGGATGTTGCTGGTCTCCCTGCCGATCATGTCGGCGCTGGCCATTCTCCTCACCACCAGGTCGTCCGACAGCCTCACCACGGACACCGAGCGCAAGGGCCTCAGCGTCGCGCGGGCCGTGGCATTGCGACTCGAGGACTGGGTCACCGAGCGCCGAGAGAACCTCAGCGTCGTAGCAGGCCTGGCCGCGGGCCAGCCCGCCGACCCACGCACCGCGACCCTCCTGGCACAGTTCGCAAGTGCCGAGCACGGTGACTTTGCCGTCATCGAGGTAGCCGACCTCACCGGAAAGGTGCTTTCCTCCAGCAGTCCAGACATGGCGTTCAGCCCCGCGGGCCAGGACTGGTTCCGCACCGCCGCGGCGGGCCAGCCCGTGCTGAACTCGCCCGCCGAGCTGGACGGCCAGATCCGGTGGACGATCGCCGAGCCCATCCTGGGCCCCGACGGCCGCCCGCAGGCTGTGGCAGTTGCCGACCTCAATGCGGAGGTCCTCGCCAGTCTGCTCAATCCCGACCTCGGCCAGGGCAGCGAGGTCATCGCCGTCGACCACCAGCACCTCCTGCTCTACGACAGCGCCCTGGGCATCCCCGGGAGCGACGCCGCCATGCTCAAGGCCGGCACGCTCCACACCGTCGTGGAGAACGCCGGCACCCGCCTGGCCCAGACGCAGGATGTGGGTACGGCAGCGTTCACCGACCTCCAGGGCAACGCCGTCATCGGTGGCTTCGACAACGTGGAGGGTCTCGGCTGGGTCATCTTCGCCCAGGACAAGACCAACGTTGCTCTGGCGGCGGTCGCTGGCCAGCGAAGCCGTGCGACCCTTCTGGTTGCGATCGGCGGCGTCCTGGCCGTCGCGTTCTCCCTCTGGTTCGGCCGGGGGATGACCCGACCCCTCCGGCGGCTCACCGCCGGCGCCCGCCGGGCGGCAGAGGGAGACCTCGACGTACGGATCCAACCCAGCGGACCCACGGAGCTGGTGGTCCTGGCCGAGTCCTTCAACGCCATGCTGAGCACCTGCGAGGTCCTGGTCGCCCAGGTGCGCAGCGCCGGTGTCGAGGTGAACTCTGCCGCGGCCGAGCTGTCGGCTTCCTCGGACGAGCTGGCGGCCACCACCATCCAGCAGAGCGCTGCGGTGACCCAGGCGTCGGCCACGACGGAGGAGCTGGCGCGGGCGTCGGCTGCCATTGCCGACACCGTCGACGGCGTCGCCCGGCAGACCGCCGAGACGAGGGACAACCTCGAGCAGGCCGAGGCCGAGATGCAGACGTCGAGCGACAGCACCCTCGCCCTGGCCGGCCGGGTCAAGGACATCGACGCGCTGCTCCTGCTGATCAACGAGATCGCCGACCAGACCAACCTGCTGGCACTCAACGCCGCGATCGAGGCCGCCCGCGCCGGCGAAGGCGGGCGGGGCTTCGCCGTGGTCGCGGACGAGGTCCGCCGGCTGGCAGAGCGCTCCAAAGCCTCCGCAGCCAACATCGCCGCCATCGTCGAGGCGGTCCGAGGCGAGACCAACGCAACGGTCATGGCCATGGAGAAGGGCGCGAAGCGGATGCAGCAGAGCCTCGTCCTGCTCGAGGCGGTCACGGATGCCGCCGGGCAGGTCCGGATCACCACCCAGCAGCAGCGCGGCGCAACGGCGGAGGTGGTCGAGACCATGGGGCAGCTCTCCGACGCGAGCCGGCAGGTCTCCATGACGGCTCAGGAGATGGCCTCTGCCGCGGGGAGCCTCTCGGACCTCGCCGGCAATCTCGAGGCATCTGCCAACGGGGCAAAAGGACGGCATCGGTGACGGGTTGAGGGTTCTTCTCGTTCCTGTGGGCCCGGACCTCTACGCCGTGCCGATGGACGGGGTGCGGAAGGTCGTGCGGGCACCTCTGCTCACCAGGCTCCCGACTGCCCCTGCCCTCGTCCTCGGTCTGTTCAATCTGCGGGGCGAGATCGTCCCGCTCCTCGACACTCCGGCCCTCATGGGGCTCAGCCGGATCCCGGACTGGCCGTTCGTGGCGGTCGTGCGGTCATCCCTCGGCCTTGCGGGCCTGGCAGCCACCGCCTTTCCCGAACCCGCCGCCCTCGGGGAGCCCGTCGGGCCCTCGGAGTCACCGGCGACGGCCGGGACCTATGCGGTCGGCGGGCGACTGGCCGTCCTTCTCGACATCGAAGAACTGCTCGGGGGCGCGAGCCGTCGCGGCAACCATCTGCTTGCAAGGCCATCGATGCAGGGAACCGGATGAGCATCCTCGACGTGGAGAGCTTCCGTGTCCTGTTCGCGCAGGAAGCAGAAGGACGCCTGGCCACGCTCGGCCAGCTCGCCCTCGAGTTGGAGGCTGCCGGCAACGACGAGGGAATCATCGCCGCGATCTTTCGCGAGGTCCACACGCTGAAGGGGTCTGCCGCCGTCGTCGGGTTCGGGGAGGTGAGTGGCTGCGCCCACCGGCTGGAGCAGCGCCTGGAAGCCCTTCGCTCCGGAGCCTCGCCCGTCTCATCCGAGCTGGTCGACGCCCTTCTCCAGGCTCTGGACGAACTCGGTGCGTTGACGGCCCAAGCCGTGGGAGGAGAGGTTGCCGAGGTCGGGTTGAAGCCGCTCACCATCCCCACTGTGTCGCTCCCCTCGCCGGCGGCTCCGGCGGTCCGTCCACCTGCCGGAGCCCACGACGCCGGCGTTGTCATGGTCCCCCTCGAGCGCCTCGACGAGCTCATCCGCCTGGTGGGCGAATCCGCCGCGGCCCACCTGCGCGTGGGGCGCCTGCTCTGGGAGCGGCTGGGTCTCGAGCCTGCGGGGATCCCCGAGTTCTCGGAGCTCTCCCGCACGCTCAACGACCTTCAGGAGCGGACGATGCGGACCCGGATGGTGCCGGTCGCCACCATGACCGACCAACTCCACAGGGCAGTGAGAGACCTGGCCCGGACGCTCGGCAGGGAGGTCGCATGGGAGGTGCGGGGCGGGGACACCGAGCTCGACCGGGGCGTGCTGCGCCAACTCTCAGACTCGTTGCTGCATCTGGTCCGCAACGCGGTCGACCACGGGGTGGAGATCCCCGAGGAGCGGGTGGTCGCCGGCAAGCCGCCACAGGGGCACATCCTCCTCCACGCCATGCAACTGGGATCCGAGGTGGTCATCGCCGTCACCGACGACGGCCGGGGGATCGACGTCAGCCGTGTCCGCAGCCAGGCGGAACGCCAGGGGATCGAGACGGCAGGGCTCAGCGACGAGGAGGCGCTGCAGCTCGTGTTCCGCTCGGGCCTTTCGACAGCGCACTTCGTCTCGGATGTTTCCGGCAGGGGTGTGGGCCTCGACGTTGTCGAGGCCAGCGTCGGCGCTGCCCGAGGCCGGATCGAGGTGCGCAGTGTCGCAGGAAAGGGGACGGAGTTCCGCCTCATCGTGCCCATCAGCCTGGCGGTCCTGCCCTGCCTTGTCGTGGCCGCAGGCGACCAGCACTTCGCACTCCCGATGCACAGCGTGATCCTGGCCCGGGCGGACCACGCCGGCGACACCGCTCACGCCGAGGAGAGGTCTGCCGTCTGGATCGGCGGGATGCCCGTGGTCGTCTCGAGCCTTGTCGGTACCCTCGGGATGCCGTCGACCCCACCGGCGGGTCCCGTGGTCATCCTCGAGAGCGGGGCCCGCCGCTACGGCTTCCAGGTGGATGCGCTCGTCGGCCAGCGGGACGTGGTGGTGAAAGACCTGGGCCAGCTTCTGCCTCGCCTTGGGGTCGTCCAGGGGGCCGGCGTCGACCCCGACGGAGCCGTCCTGGTCGTGCTCGACGCCTCGGGCCTCATCGAACGTGCGTGGCGGAGCGGAGCGGCCCCCGCCGACTCGCCCCCCACCGGTGCCGTCCGGGAGCCCCCGCCCGCGGGCGGGGTGATCCTTGTAGTGGACGACGCCCTGACGGTCCGTGAGCTGCAGCGGAGCATTCTGGAGCGGGCGGGCTATCGCGTCCGCCTGGCGAGCGACGGCACCGAGGCGCTTGCCGCGCTGATCGGCGAGCCCGTGGACCTGGTCCTCACCGATGTGGAGATGCCCAGGCTGGACGGCTTCGGCCTGACCGAAGCGATCAGATCCCATCCCGCTCTGGCGAACACCGCCGTGCTGATCCTGAGTTCGCGTGCGAGCGATGAGGACCGCGTCCGGGGGATGGAAGCCGGTGCGGACGGCTACATCATCAAAAGCGCCTTCGACGAGCGTGGGTTGCTGACGGCGGTCGAGCAGTTGCTCGGGAGCCGGGGTTGAACGAGAACGGAAAGGCAGCCGATCGGGTGTCGATCCGGGCCCTCGTGATCGACGAATCCCCTACGCAGCGGACCCGGCTGGTCAGGATCCTCCAAGCCGATGGGGACATCGAAGTGGTCGGCCTCGCGACCACAGCCGGGGAAGCGATCGAGCTCGTCGGCCGGATCCGGCCGGATGTCGTCGCCCTTGGCCTGCAGGAGCAGGACCCCCGGGCCAGGACCACGATCGAACAGATCATGGCCCGCACCCCGACCGCCATCCTGGCGCTCTACCCAGCCCTCCTGGGGCCGCACTCGGTGCCGGCCCTGGACGCCCTCGGGGCGGGGGCACTCGACGTCCTCCCCAGGCCGTCGTCGTGGTCGGCCTTCGATGAGGCACGGCTTCGCCGTCGTGTGCGCGGTCTCCACAAGGCCGGCCCGGTTCGTTCGCCGCAGGCACCCGCTGCCGGCGGCAGGGTGGCTCTGGTCCCACCAGCGGCAACCACCTCACCCGTTGTGGCGTTGGCCGCCTCGACGGGCGGCCCCCCCGCACTCGCGGAGGTCCTCTCGGGCCTCGGAGGCCTCGGTGCCCCCGTGCTCGTCGTCCAGCACATTCTTCAGGACTTCGTGCCGGGCCTGGTTGCCTGGATGGCCCGAGCCTGCCCCCTCCCCGTTCAGCTCGCCCGTCACGGAGAGCATGCGCTGCCCGGTCGGGTCTACATCGCGGGCGGAGGCGTGCACCTGCGTCTCGACGCCCACCGCCGTCTGTCGCTCTCGTCGCTCCCCGAGACGCTCCACCGACCCTCCGCCGACGAGCTCCTGTGGTCGGTTGCGGAGCACGCCGGCGCGGCCGGCATCGGGGTGGTGCTGACCGGTATGGGCGACGACGGCGCGAGGGGCCTGCTCGCCCTCCGCCAACGGGGCGGCCGGACGTTGGCCCAGGATGAAGCCACGTCGGCCGTCTTCGGGATGCCGCAAGCGTCGCAGCGGCTCGGTGCCGTCAGAGAGCTTCTCGCGCTGGGCGACATCGCCGCTGCTGTGATGCGAGCCGCGCGGGAGCGGCGGTCGTGAACCTCGCCTCGTTCCCCAACGTGCTCCTGGACCGTGCGGCCGAGCTCATGCATCGCGAGCTGGGGCTGCGGCCCGACCCTTCGCTGCTCAGCCGTCTTCAGCGGTGCCTGCGGGACGAGGCGGCGGCACGGAGGGAGGGCCTCGAGCGGTACGTGGGCCGCCTTGCTGTGGATCCTGAGGCCCGGCAGAGCCTCTACGACCGCCTCACCGTTCAGGAGACGGCGTTCTTCCGCCACCCCGGCCAATTCCAGGCCCTCGCAGAACGGGTGCTCCCCGGCATCGACGGCCCGGCGGTCATCTGGAGCGCCGCCTGCTCCAACGGCCAGGAACCCTACAGTCTGGCCATGGTCCTCGACGAGCAGGCGGTGCCGGGGTCGGTGATCGCCACGGATGTATCCACGCGGGCCCTGGGGCGAACGTCCGAGGGGTCGTACCGCAGCCGGGAACTGACGGGGCTCTCTCCCGCCCGCAGGGACCGGTACCTCACCGGTGACTCGGGCGACGACTGGGAGATCCGCAAGGTGCTGCGGGACCGGGTCAAGGTGCAACACCACAACCTGATCGCCGATCCACTACCCGACCACGTGGAACGCTGCCACGCCGTGTTCTGCCGCAACGTCCTCATCTACTTCTCGCCGGAACACGTCACGGCGTTTCTGACCCGTCTGGCCCAGAAGCTCCCCCCCGGTGCGTGCCTGTTCCTGGGGTACGCGGAGACGATCTGGCAGGTGACGGATCTCTTCGAACCCATCCGCATCGGCGATGCATTCGAGTACCACCGCAGGCGGGACAGTCCCAGGAGTTCCGTCCGCCGCCCCGGGCCACCCCCCCTTGAAGCCAGGGCGGTCCGGCCGCCCCCCCGGGCTCCTCTGGTTGTCCGGCGACCCCCCGGGGCATCGGCTCTCGAGCAAGCGGGCCAGGCCACCACCGCCGGGGATCACCAGGCCGCGATCGGGGCCTTCCGCAGGCACGCCTACCTCGAGCCCGATCAGCCGATTGCCCACTTGCAACTCGGGCTCGCTCTGGAGGCTGCTGGTGATTGGCCTTCCGCCCAGCGGGCCTACCGGGCTGCCCGCTCCGCCCTTGGGCGCTGCGACGCTTCATCCGTCCAGTCGGCCCTCGGCGGCTACCGGGTGGAGGAGCTGATCCGGCTGCTCGACGGCAAACAGGACGGCGGGCCTCCATGAGGACCCTGGTTCACTTCCTGACGGGAGATGGCCGGTACTGCGTCCCGGTTGAGGCCACGGTCGGCGTCCGCACCGCTGCCGGTCTTGTGCCGCTGCCCGTCCCTCGCCCCGGCGTGATCGGGGTCCTCCCGGCCGATCCGCCGCTGACCGTGCTGTCGGTGCTCGGATCGGGCGGGGACCGCATCCTGGTGATCGCAGCCGTGGGGTCCACCTTCGGCCTCCTCGTCGAAGAGGTGACGGGGCTGAGCAGCATCGATGAGGCGGAGATCGGAAGCCCCCCGGAGGGACAGCACGAGGCGTTGATCTGCGGGGTCATCGGCCGCGAGCAGGGTCTGGAGTTCCTGGCGGATCCGGCCGCCCTGGCGAAGCGGCTCTGAGGGTGGGTGCAACGGTCCTGATCGCCGACGACTCGATGGTGATCCGCGCCGTGCTGCGCCACCACCTCGAAGAGGAGGGTTACCAGGTGGTGGAGGCCGTCAACGGACCCGACGCCATCGAGATGATGCGCCACCACCGGCCGGACATGGTGCTGCTGGACATCGAGATGCCGGGCCTGAACGGGCACGAGGTGCTGCGCCGAGTGAAAGCCGACGAGGAACTCGAGGGCACGCCGGTGGTCTTCCTCACGGGCCAGACGGGCAGCGAGCAGATCGTTGCCGGCCTCCGGGCGGGCGCCCAGGACTACCTCAAGAAGCCTTTCGAGCCCGCCGAGCTGATTGCCCGCGTCGGCGCCGCCGTCCGGACGAAGAGGCTGCAGGACGCGCTGCGAGAGCGAAGCGCCGAGCTCGACCGAATGAGCAGGACCGACGCGCTCACCGGTGCGTTCAACCGCCGCCACCTCGACGAAGAGCTGGGCCGGTTCGTGCGTCTCGCCGGCCGGCACGCAGACACTGTCGCCGTCGTCATGTTCGACATCGACCACTTCAAGCGGATCAATGACACCTACGGCCACGAAGCTGGCGACGCGGTGCTGAGGGAGTTCACTCGCCGAGTCCTGACGGTGGTCCGCGCCGACGACATCCTTGGTCGATGGGGTGACTCCGTCGTCGGTCGCTGGGGCGGGGAGGAGTTTCTTCTCGTGCTGCCGCAAACCGGCATCGAAGGCGCCTACGTGGTCGGCGAGCGTGTCCGCTCGGCCATCGCCGGAGCCACCTTTGCCGTGGGCAGCCACCAGGTCGACATCACCGTGAGCGGCGGTTGCGCTGCGGGTACAAAGCCTCCGACAGAGCTGGTCCGCAGTGCCGATGCCGCCCTGTACCAGGCGAAGGAGGCCGGACGCAATCGCCTGGTGGCGGCGACCTCCCCTCAGCCACTCCCGTAAGGTCAATCCGTGAACCTCACACTGCCGTGATGGGAGGGCAAGCGGATGAGCATCGAGGAGCTTTCGAAAGAGGAGTGCCTGGAACTTCTCCAGCACGAGTCGTACGTCGGCCGGGTGGCGTTCGTCTCCGACGGGCGCCCGGTGATTCTCCCGGTGAATTACCTGGCCGACGACAAGACAGTCGTGTTCTGCACGATCCCCGGCGAAAACGTCAGCGCCCTGCGGGAGGTCGCACCCGTCGCCTTCGAGGTGGACGCTATCCGGCCGCTCTACAACGCCGGCTGGAGCGTGATCGTGCAGGGCACTGCCCAGGAGGTGGTCGACCCCGATGAGGTCGAGATGCTGCGGCGCGGCCCGCTCAAGCCCTGGGGGACCACGGAGGCCGAGCACTGGATCCGGATCACGATCGAAGACATCTCCGGCAGCCGGGTCCCCGACAGTTGACGTCGCGTCAGGGAACGGTCAGGACGGGGACCGCCGAATGGCGCAGCAGGGATGACGACACGCTCCCCAACACGAGGCTCGCGGCCCGGCCGAGCCCGCGCCGGCCTACCACGACCAGATCAGGAACCACTTCGTCGACCTCCGCCAGCACCTCGTCGGGCGGGTTACCCAATCGGTGGTGGACCGATACGGAGAGACCGGCCTCCTCCAGGATGCGCCGTACATCACCCACGGCTTTCTCCGTCTCCTCCGCAATATGGGCACGGCGTTCGTCCGCATCGCTCAGGTCCCCCATGTAGGTCGTTGGCTTCATCTCCATGCTGAGCACGGTCACCAGGCGGACCTCGGCCGAGCGGCCGCCGAGGACTTCCACCAGAACGCGTGCCGCCTTGACGCTGTGCTCGGACCCGTCCGTAGCGAGCACCACGGACAGCGGCCGCTCCCCGAGGGTGGCCGGCTGTGAGCCTGCTGCTTCCTCCATGGCTTCCTCCTCTCGTGTTCCAAAGGCACCGACCTCCGAAGCGAGGAGGAAATTGTGCGTATGACGCGCAAAAAACTCCTCACTTCGCTGGCCCAGGGGTTCAGATAAAGCGAGCTTCTGTGATCTGGGCGCGGAAGAACTCTCCCTCTGACCAGCGCTGCGTTCCGTGGAAGTAGCCGGCGCGGATTCGCGTCGGAATCGTGATCCCGTCGAAGGTGGCTTCGTCGTCCAGGTCGGCTCCGAAACGGTACTCGCCGAATGGCTCCCCGAGAGGGTTGCCCCACCTCATCATGTTCACGCTCCGAGGCGCGCCGACCGGGTCCAGATGGATGTCGGTAGTGAGCGTGTGCGGTCCGATGCTCCACCCGGCAGTCGTGGTGTCGGCGTCGGGCCCGGCGCGGAGCTTGACGTCTGGTCCGAGAAGCATAGTCGGGACCCACACGGCCTCGGCCGCCAGACGACCCGCAGCGCTTCGGTCAACGTCGGGGCCGTCCACGGTCACGAGTGGGATCTTGCCGGCAAGACGCCACCTCATCGCCCCGATGCCGTCGGAGTAACGGTCGTAGCCCCGGATCGAAAACGGCCCGAAGCGGGCTCTCGCCGCCCACACATAGCCTTCCGGCGGGACAATGATCTGGGTGGCTTCAAATGGCAGCCAACGCCGTACTCGGATCCGTCCTTCCATCTGCAGGATCACTCCCCGGGCAAGTGGCGCACCCGGAGCCACGGCATGGGTGAGCCAGCGCCGGGCCGATTCCGGGAACTCAGCGACAAGCGAAGGATAGAACCGGGCCGGGCTGTGGGTTGGACGCGCCAAGTGCTCCCATGTCGTCACGGCGCCCGCTGCAACGCTCCCGGCCATCCGCACGGGAGGAGGCCGCTCGTTGTGCCGTTTGAAGCCAATCATGAGCGCGTCGCCCCCAGCAGTCCCCGCACCTCGCGGGCGATCTCGAGATCCTCGCGTGCGGCGACGACCACGCAGCGCACCCGGGCGCCCGCTTGGCCGATTTCACGATCGACCTGCCCGCCGTCCGCCCTCTGCTCGTTGCGGGTAGCGTCGAGGTCGATGCCGAGGAACCCCAACCCCGCCGCAGCCCCGGCACGGATGGCCGGGGCATTCTCGCCCACACCGCCGGTGAAGGAGACGGCATCGACGCCGCACATGGCGGCGACCATCGCGGCCATCAGTGCGCGCAGCCGGTGCAGGTAGACCTCGACCGCGAGGCGAGCGTCGCCATCGCCCGCCTCCGCCCGGGCCAGCAGCACGGCCATGTCGCCGGTCCCCGCGAGTCCCGTCAGGCCGGAGCGGTACTCCAAGGCCTCGGCCAGCTCGCCGGGTGAGAGGCCGGCGTGGGTCTGAAGCCACAGGACGAGCCCGGGGTCAACACTTCCCGAGCGGGTCGCCATGACGAGGCCTTCCAGCGGCGTGAAGCCCATCGTCGTGTCCACGCAGCGGCCGCCCGAGACGGCGGCCAGCGAGGCGCCCGCCCCCAGGTGGCAGGTCACGATCCGCAGCTCGGCGGCGGGGCGGCCCAGCAGCTCGGCGGTGCGGCGGGTGGCGTAGGCATGCGAGATGCCGTGGAAGCCGTAGCGCCGCAGTCTCCAGCGGCTGCGCCATTCGGCCGGCAGGGCATACGTAGCCGCCGGGGCCGGGAGCCCGGCGTGAAAGGCTGTATCGAAGCAGGCAACTGCAGGAACGCCAGGAAGGACGGCGCAGACCGCGTGCAGGGCATCGAGGGCCTTCGCCTGGTGCAGAGGCGCGAGGTCCGCCAGTGCGTGGAGGCGCTCCTCCACCACGGCATCGATGAGCACGGGCTCGGAGAAGTCGGTCCCCCCGTGGACGATGCGGTGGCCTACCGCGTCGATGCCGCCCAGGGAGCCGATCCAGGCCCCCAGGTTCCCACGGTCAGGCGGCCCGGGACCCAGGTTGCGGGTGCCGACGACGGCATCGCCGGCATCGAGCAGGCGCAGCTTCAGGCTGCTGGAGCCGGCGTTGACGACGAGGACCCGCATGGGACACCGAGGCGCGGAGCTCAGTGCGGCCAGGTCCAGGAGCTGACGTCCGGGGAGTCCTCACCGACCTGCCGGGTATAGGCCCGTGCCTGCAGACGGCGGTCGACCATGAGCTGGCGCACGTGGCCCGCCCTGGAGCCCAGGCCGGGAACCCGGTCGATCACATCCATAACCAGGTGGAAACGGTCGAGGTCATTCAGCATGACCATATCGAAAGGGGTCGTGGTCGTCCCCTCTTCCTTGTAGCCCCTGACGTGGAGGTTGCCGTGGTTGGTTCGGCGGTAGGTCAGCCGGTGGATGAGCCAGGGATAGCCGTGGTAGGCGAAGACGACGGGCCGGTCGGTGGTGAAGAGCGAGTCGAACTCCGCGTCAGACATGCCATGCGGGTGCTCGTCCGCCGACTGCAGGCGCATCAGGTCCACGATGTTGACCATCCTTATCTTGAGCTCCGGCACATGGCGACGCAGCAGGTCGATCGCGGCGAGGCTCTCCAGGGTTGGGACGTCGCCGCAGGCGGCTATCACCACGTCCGGCTCCCCCTCGTCGTTGCTCGCCCAGTCCCAGATGCCGGCCCCGCGCGTGCAGTGCAGGACCGCCGCCTCCATCGAGAGCCAGTCGTGGGATGGTTGCTTGCCGGCCACGATGACGTTCACGTAGTCCTGGCTGCGCAGGCAGTGGTTGGCCACCGACAGCAGGCAGTTGGTGTCGGGCGGCAGGTAGACGCGGATGATCTCCGCCTTCTTGTTGACGACGTGGTCGATGAACCCGGGATCCTGGTGGGAGAAGCCGTTGTTGTCCTGGCGCCAAACGTGCGAGCTGAGCAGGTAGTTGAGGGACGCGATCGGCCGCCGCCAGGGGATCGACTTGGAAACCTTCAGCCACTTGGCGTGCTGGTTGAACATCGAGTCGATGATGTGGATGAAGGCCTCGTACGAGTTGAACAGCCCGTGGCGGCCGGTGAGGAGGTAGCCCTCCAGCCACCCCTGGCACAGATGCTCGGACAGCACCTCCATGACCCGCCCGTCGGGGGACAGGTGGTCGTCGGTGGGCAGCGTGGCACCGACGAAGACGCGGTCGGTTACCTCGAAGACCGCGCCCAGGCGGTTGGAGGCCGTCTCGTCCGGTCCGAAGATACGGAAGGTGCGGGGGTTGGCCGCCACGATGTCGCGCAGGAACGCACCCAGCACCCGGGTCGGCTCGCTGAGGGCCGTCCCGGGGTTGAGCACTTTGATGGCGTAGTCGCGGAAGTTGGGCATCGACAGGGGCCGGAGGAGCAAACCCCCGTTGGCGTGGGGATTGGCCCCCATCCGCCGCTCGCCGGCCGGGGCGAGCTCCCTGAGGCTCGCCACCGGGGCGCCCTCGTCGTCGAACAGCTCCCCAGGGCGATAACTCCGCATCCACGTCTCGAGGAGGGCCAGATGGCCCGGGTTGGTCCGCACCTCGTTGAGCGGCACCTGGTGAGCCCGAAAGGTGCCCTCGACCGGCTGGCCGTCCACCTCCTTCGGCCCGGTCCACCCCTTCGGCGTGCGGAGGACGATCATGGGCCACCGGGGCCGCTGCGCGAAGCCCCCGCTCCGGGCCGCGCGTTGGATGCCGGCGATCTCGTCGAGCGCTTCGTCGAGGACGGCAGCCATCCGCTGGTGGGCGGGTCCCGGGTCCCGCCCGTCGACGACCAGGGGACGGTAGCCGTAGCCCTCCAACAGCGACAGAAGCTCGGTATCGGGGATCCTGGCCAGGACCGTGGGGTTGGCGATCTTGTAGCCGTTCAGGTGCAGGATCGGGAGCACGGCGCCGTCGTGGACGGGGTTCAGGAACTTGTTGGCATGCCAGCTCGTCGCCAGCGGACCCGTCTCCGCCTCGCCGTCGCCGACGACGCAGCAGGCGACCAGGTCCGGGTTGTCGAAGACCGCTCCGTAGGCATGAGCGAGGGCGTAGCCCAGCTCGCCGCCTTCGTGGATGGAACCCGGCGTCTCGGCGGCGACGTGGCTCGGCACGCCGCCGGGGAAGGAGAACTGCCGGAAGAGCCGCCGCATACCTGCCTCGTCCTGCGTGACCGTCGGGTAGACCTCGCTGTAGGTGCCCTCGAGGTACACGTTGGCGAGGAGCCCCGGCCCTCCGTGGCCCGGCCCTGCCACATAGATGGCGCTGATGTCCCGCCGTTGGATCGCCCGGTTCATGTGGACGTAGACGAAGTTGAGTCCGGGCGTGGTCCCCCAGTGCCCGAGGAGGCGTGGCTTGACGTGCTCGGGACACAGGGGCTCACGCAGCAGCGGGTTGTCCAGCAGGTAGATCTGGCCGACGGAGAGGTAGTTGGCGGCTCGCCACCAGGCGTCGATGGCTTGCAGCTCGCCATCGCCCAGGGGGCCGGCCGGTGCCGGCCGGAGGCTGTGGTCCTCGATGGCGTGATGGGTGGCCGGATGCCCAGCCCGCATGGGCGCACCTCCGATAGGTCATCGAACTCGAATCATCACTCGGACCCGAGTGCGCCTCACATCGACTGGCCAGGGGCCGGAGCCAGACGGCGACCCTTTAGGGACACCTGCGGCAAGCGTAGCAAGTTTCAAGAGCCCCAACCACCCGGCGTTGCGGGCGAGCTCGATCGGGACCGAAACGCCGCGATGGGATAGTCCCGACGAAAGTTGGGCCGCGAGTACCCCATCTATCCCAATGATGGTGCATTTGCCACATGGCTATGTTGGCTCAATGCCGATACATTACGAGACTGATTCAATCGCGCTAAACACTATTGAGAGTGAGACGGGAGCACTACTTAGTCTGAATCGAAATCGCCAGCATTTACGGCGCCAAACACCTAGTCCCTTAGGGAGATTCTCTATGAAGCTACAAAGACTTTGCGCACAAGTGGGATCGCTTTCGGTTGCGCTGCTTGTCGTCGGTTCATCCCTGGCCGGTGCAGCGAAGGCAGCCACCGGCTCCGTCGCCCTCGGGACCGCGGACAGCTTTGCCGTCATGGCCGCCGCCACGATCACCAACACCGGGCCCACGACGATCACCGGCGATGTCGGCCTGAGCCCGGGCACCGCAATCACCGGCCAGGGGTCGCTCACGTTGCACGGCACGATCCACGCCGCCGACGTCGCCGCAGCGCAGGCGCAGGCCGACCTGGTCACCGCCTACAACGACGCAGCCGGCCGGACACCGGACGCCGTCATCGCCGGCGACATCGGCGGCCAGACCTTCACCCCCGGCGTCTACAGCTCCGCCTCGTCCCTCGGGATCACCGGGACCCTCACCCTGGACGCCAAGGGTGACCCCAACGCCGTCTTCATCTTCCAGATGGGCTCCACGCTCATCACGGCTTCAAGCAGTCACGTGGTGCTGACGGGCGGCGCCCAGTCGTCCAACGTCTTCTGGCAGGTCGGCAGCTCCGCCACCCTGGGGACCTACTCCCAGCTGTCGGGCAGCATCATGGCGCTGGCCTCGATCACCCTCACGACGGGCGTGACCGTGGACGGCCGTGCGCTTGCCCGCACCGCTGCAGTGACGATGGACTCCAACACCGTCGGCAAGCAGGGGACGCCGGTCGTCACCCCGCCCGCCACCGGGGGCGCCGTCGCTCTCGGGTCCGCGAAGGACTTTGCCGTCATGGCCGCCGCCACCATCACCAACACGGGCCCGACGACGATCACCGGCGACATCGGCCTGAGCCCGGGCACCGCAATCACCGGTCAAGGGTCGCTCACGCCGTACGGCACGATCCACGCGGCCGACGCCGTCGCAGCCCAGGCGCAGGCCGACCTGGTCACCGCCTACAACGACGCAGCCGGGCGGTCGCCGGATGCCGTCCTCGCCGGCGACCTCGGAGGGCAGACGTTCACGCCGGGGGTCTACAGCTCCGCCTCGTCCCTCGGGATCACCGGGACCCTCACCCTGGACGCCAAGGGCGACCCCAACGCCGCCTTCATCTTCCAGATGGGCTCGACGCTCATCACCGCTTCCGCAAGTCACGTGGTGCTGACAGGCGGCGCTCAGGCGTCCAACGTCTTCTGGCAGGTCGGCAGCTCCGCCACCCTGGGAACCTACTCCCAGCTCTCGGGCAGCATCCTTGCGCTGGCCTCGATCACCCTGACGACGGGCGTGACCGTGGACGGCCGGGCGCTTGCCCGCAACGCCGCAGTGACGATGGACTCCAACACCGTCACCAGGCCGTAACTCCACGCTCCGGCTCTTGGGGGGCGGCGGTCTGCGACGGCGGACCGCCGCCCTCCCTATTCTGCTTCTGCGGCCAGGGTCCTTGGTTCCCGGCCGTCGCACAGGTCACATGATTCGCCGAACTGCCGGCGAACGCCTCGGGCGCTGGCGGACCGGAGCGCGATCACCTGGCGATGCGCCTTGCAGAGCGTGGCCTGCAACGTGATCGGCGTTCCGTCCTCCGCCGTGCCGTCCCAGCAAATGGTGAGGAAGTGCGATTGGGGCTTCATCGGGCTCGACCCAGTCGGTTTGGCAGCCGAGGCCCGGTGGGATCGGTTGCCAGCGGTCCACATGTTCGACCTGTCCATCGGCATCGGTACGTGTCCCTCCCCTCGTCGCAGCCTGTACGGTTGTCCGTATAACCTCGCGCGAGACGATACGTATGTCCGTACAACTGTGTCAAGTACGCCGGGCCCTACCTGAGCGACAACTACTGTGCAGAAATTTCGTACAGCAGTTCGTAGCGGTCAGCGGCCATGGTCGTGTCGCAGAGCTCCACCGGCCGGTTCCCCACCGCATAGGCGGTTCGAGCGACCAGGATCACCGGCGTACCCGGCCCGAGGTCCAGGGACTTCGCTTCATCCGGCGACGGCATCCGTGCCGTGACCCGTTCCTCGAATCGGTCGAGACGGTGGCCCATCTCCTCAAGCCGGGCGTACGTGCCTCCCGGGCCGGTGTCGTGCTGTTCGATCTGCGTCCCTTTCACCAGCTCGAGGGGGAGGTAGCTCACCGCCAGCTGCAGCGGCTGCCCGTCGGCGAGCATCCGCCGGCTTCGGACCAGCACCCGCTCGCCGGCCTTGAGGCCGAGCCGGGCAGCGACCTCGCGGGAAGCCTTCTCCGTGGAGACCGTGACCGCGATTTCGGCCGTTCTCCCGGAGGCCTCCAGGTCCGCGAGGTACGCCCCCTTGCCGGCCTTGCGGTGCTTCCGGGCAAGGCGGTCACTTCCGAGTCGCTCGACCGGTGGCGCTGTCCGGACCGTGACCCCTCGGCCCCGCTCGGAGTCCAGGCGTCCCTCGGCCTTGAGGACACCGATGGCCTTGCGGACCGTGTCCCGGCTGGCGTCGTATGCCGCCATCAACGAATGCTCGCTCGGCAGCCTGCTGCCTGGGGCCAGCTTCCCGGTCACAACCTGCTCACGCAGTTGGTCAGCAATTTGGAGGTAGAGCGCGCGGTCGCCCTTGCGATCCAGAGCTTCGGGCAACCCGCCTCCCCCTCGTGCCAACCGGTGAACGAACGCCCGTACAACTTATCACCGCGTCTCAATCATTCCCGCTGCTTTCCGCTGGTCGCCACCGGGGAGGAGTTCCGGCAGTTCAGTGGACGTCGTACGCGATGTCCCAGCCGGCCTGCTTATTCACGTAGAACCGGAGCCGGTAGTGACCGAGGGCGAACGGTTTGCCCGCCGTCGCGTCGAACTGCACCTCGAAGTGCGTGAGGGGTTTCGTCAGCGTGTAGGTCTGGGAGGGGGTGTACGTGCATCCGAGGATGCGAACGAAGGTGATGAGCGTCCCCGCTACCGCCACCTTGTCGTTCAGCGCCAGAATGGCCATGATCTTGCGGTCGGTGGCCGATGAGAAGCTGTTCGTGAGGTGGATTGTCCCAGAGGAATCCACCCTGGCCATCTGCACGTCCGTGATCCCGACCTGCTGCACGGGCTGAACCGTTGGATCGCACGTCGGAGCCGGCGTCGGCGTCGCACCCCCGGAATTCGAGGTGAAGCCTCCGATCGTGACAGAGGGATCCGAACCATCGGACGAACCGGTATCGGTCGAGGGATCCGGGGCCCCGGTGACGCTCCCGGACGTGGAGGCGGGCCCGGGCGCCGATCCGGGTCGAGCGGCCTCGCTGCCGGCGGTCGTGGTGGTGGTGCCCGGGTGGGCAGCCGGCTTGGCTCCCGAGGTGCCGGAGGATCCCGGGGCCTTCGTTGCAGCGGCCGCCGCTGGTCCGGTGCCGGTCCCCGCGGCCGGGGCCCCTGGGGACCCGGCGGTCCCTGGTGAGCCGGAACTGGCGGCGGCACCTTCCTTTTGGGGGGTTGCGCTGCAGGCGCTGAGGGAGAGGGCGAGAACGAGGAGCAAGGCCGTGACCCACGTCGTCTGCCTCATCCTCGTCCACCCCCCGACGGTGTGCGGTTGCGCCGCGGCGAGTCACCGCCTCGGCCCGGGAATTCACTCATTCCCGGGCTGAGGCCGGTGCAAGTCTGCGGATCTATGAAGCGGAACGCCTGTTTGATTACTTCTCAGGCTGCCCCGGTTCTAGCAGTTGGAGAGCGCAATCCCGATGAGGCCATTGCCCAGGTCGGCCTCACCCGTGGTGATCAGGGCGTTGCCTGCGTCATCCCCGTTCTGTCCGCCGATACCGAGCAGTTGGCCGTCGTCGTGGCCGAGGGTGGGGCTCAGGCTCAGGCCGTCAAGGCCGCCCAGGTTGATCCCAATGAGGCCGGCGCCACCGGCGACGCTCACGAGCTCACCGTCGTTGCAGCCGTTGCCGAGCAGGGCGCCCTTGCCGTCGCCGCCGAGAATGCCGCCGAGGCCGACGCCGCCGTTGGCACTGTTCGCAAAGGCCGCTCCGGGCACAACAATGAGCATGCCGCCAACGAGTGCGCCGACGGCCCAGGTACGTACATTCATCTCTACGGTCCCCCCTCTAGTTCGTGTTACGTAGGCCAACCACCATACTAATTAGAACTACCCTCCCGATGACCAAAATGACCCTTTCTAAAGGAATCTTAATTATGGCGAGTCATGTTCGGCATCTACGAAGCGTAATAATGTTGAGAATCCCTAATTGGACATTTCACCCACAAGGCTCACTTGGTTCTTCCGGGCAGAGAACCGTGTGTACCACCGCTGGGTCACAGCCGGGGTCAGGCTATCAGGAGTAGGAGGTTTTGACTAGTTAGCAGGGTCTGTCCGTCCAGCCCCTTGGCAAAGCCCACAGCTGCCGGCCCCTTGTAAACCGCCGTTCCAACGGCCCATAGTTACGCCGGATGCAGCTTGGGAGGGCTCGGCTGAACAGGGTGGCACGCCGCGGAGCGGCGCTGGTTCTGCTCACGTCGGCCCTGTTCTGTGGCCTCGCCGCCGGCCTTTCGCCCGCCGCTCCCGGGGCCCTCCCTGCCTTCGATGTCTCCCCGGCCTCACTCACCATCCAGGCCGGTGACTTGGCGACGGGCACCCTCAGCAACCTGCCGGTCCCCGCCGGCGATCTGGGCTGCGTGGAGGCAGCCAGCGGCACATCGATCTACCTCTCCGTCTCCTTCTCCGTCCCCTGCGGTGCCCAGACAGGGTGGTCGTCCTCCATGACCGTCCGGACCATCCCGGCGACACCCGCCGGCACGTACACGATCGTGTTCCAGATCTGCCCAACCCCCGGCTGCTCGATGGGGCCGGACATCCGCAATGCCCAACCCATCGAGACCAAGAGCTGGACCGTCGTCGTGACCGGGGGCCCGGTCCCGGTCGAGACCGTACCCTTCACCTCCCCGATGCCGACCGCCCCGGCCCCCACGTCACAGGCGCCGCGGGTGGCCCCCACCCCGTCACGCAGCGCGCTCCGGACGGCGGTCCCGACCGCAACGAGCCCGTCCGGCACCCAGCCGGCGACGCCCACCCCGAGCCTTTCCGCCCCTTCGCCGGCGGTGGCCGCCGGAGGTGTGGCCCCCGGCCTCGTGCTCGACCATCCCGTCCTCAAGGCGGGCCAGACGCTGCGGGTCTCGGGCACCGGCTGCACACCCGACGCCGCGGCCACGGTTGCCCTGCCGGGATCCGTCACCGGCACCACGACCGCGGGGTCCGACGGGGCATTCCAGTTGAGCTTCCACGTGCCCTCGTCGCTGCGTGCCGGGAGGTACCCCGTCGTGGCGCAGTGTGGGGCGACGCTCAGCACCCTTGTGGATGTGCAGCGCGCCCGTCCCCTCGGCACCGCCGCCGCGCTCGGCCTCGCCGCAGTGGCGATCCTGCTCGCCGGCGCTGCCGCGGGATGGATGATCCGGGGGAGGCGCCGGCTCGCCCAGAAGTGAGGAGTTCTTCGCGCTCATCGGAGGCCGTCGCAAATGGCGAGCCGGGGGTATGGCTTCTCGGGAGCCCCGCGCCACCCGGGGGCGGAGGAGGAGGTTGGGAGCCTAGAGCGCGCATACGCGCAATTCGCTCCCAACTTCGGACCAGGGGCCGGGCTCCCTAGGGGAGGTCTTCCTCCACCACCCGCCGCCGGGTACCAGTTCTGGCGGCGCCGTTGCCGAATCCGCCCCAGGTGTTCCAGAACACCAGGGACACCAGCAGCCCGAGGACACCCACGACCATGAGGACGATGCCGACCGTATGGATGTTGAATCCCGGCGTGCTCACCCTGATGGCAAATTCCAGGATGGCCCCAATTGCTATCAGGACAAGGCTCGTACCGAGGCCCATTGCCGACTCCTTTCCCGGTTCCGCACTACAGGAGGGATTCCACCGGACACGGGTAGGAAAACCTTAAGGATTTTTCACCGCAGCAGAGGTTTGGGTCGTGCTCGCGTGGTGCTGCTCGGAGGGGCTGGGCTCCCGTTTGGGCGCCAGTTGCGGTCCGACCGCAGCCGAGAGGACCGTGCTGTTGGGCACATGCAGCCTTCCATCCTCGGTTTCCACCACGACGTACGAGAGCCCCATGCCCGTGATGACGCCGTTGATCTCGCCGCTCAGGGGGCCGGAACGCATCCGCACACGGTCGCCCACCCGGAAGACCCGCGTCATGAGGAGCACCATCCCGGCGAACACGTTGCCCAGGCTCTGCTGCGCGGCGATCCCGACGATGACGCCGGTCACGGCGCCCCCCAACAACAGGTGCCCGACGGGGACATCCAGCATCCCGAGCAGGATCAGCGCGATGAAGAGGTACCCGACCACCAGCGTGACGAGGCGCAGCGCCACGCCCGCCGCCTTGCCGCCGGTCGCGGCCACGACCTTGCCGAGCCCGCTGGCGGCGTAGCGGATGGAGAACTGCGCCAGGAGCAGGAAGACGGCGGCCGCCCCGAGCGCCATGAGCCTGGGGCGGAGCCCGTGGCCGTGAATGTCGCCGAAGGCCGAGCCCACGGCAATCGAGGCAAGGGCGCCGATGCCGGAGACGACCGCGCGCCGGAGGTCCCGCGCTGCGGCATGCGCCGCTGCCCGGGCCTTGCGGATCTCATGTTTGGCCTTGGCGGCCTTGGCTGCCATGGCCGGCACGTCGGTCGGATTCGACTTCGCCACTGGCACGTCCTGGTAGGGGCCTCATCGAAAGGCTCGTCTGACCAGGGTCGCGGGTCGGTTTGCCCCTGGCATCCCGCAGACACGTAGGTTCCTGTCGGAAATGATGGGAATGAGCAAAAACGGGCTCAGGGATCGAGCCCGCCGCCGAGGAGCGGGGTGTCGGTCTCGAGTTCCGTGACGAGGGCGTCCACGACGCCCTGCAGGTTGCCGGTTTCGTTCGCCATCGCCCGCTGCCGCACGTACGAGGGCCCGGTCTTGAGGATGTCCAGGACGAAGTGCAGCTCGTCCACGCACGCCAGCCGCGAGGCGATCGGACCGAGCTCCTCGACAAGGTCCTCGACGGCCCGCCGGACGGGCACGAGCCCGCCGCCCTCGTCCACGATGATCTGCGCGTCGACGCCGTAGCGCGCGGCGCGCCATTTGTTCTCGCGGATGATCCACTGCCGGGGGTGGGGAAGGGCGAAGCCGCGGTCGCACAGGTTGTCCATCCACTCGACGAGGCACTGGCTGAGTGCCCCGATGGCAGCCACCTCGCTCAGCGTCGGCAAGCCGTCGCAGATCCGCAGCTCCACGGTACCGAAGTCCGGGTGGGGCCGCACATCCCACCACACCTCGCGGATGGTCTCGATGGAGCGGGCCGCCACCAGGGTGGTCATGAACTCCTCGAACTCGCTCCAGCCGCTGAGCTGGTAGGGGATCCCGGCGGTCGGGAGATGCTCGAAGATCTTCGAGCGGCTCGATGCAAGGCCCGTGTCCTGACCCAGCCAGAACGGGCTTGAGGCGGACAGAGCGAGGAAGTGCGGGATGTATGCGGTCAGGGCATTGGAGATGGCGATGGCTTTCTCAGCGGAACGCACTCCCACGTGCACGTGGATACCGAAGATCAGGAGCTGGCGGGCCGGCCACTGCATCTGCTCGACGAGCCGCTCGTAGCGTGGGTTGGGGGTGATCTTCTGGTGCACCCAGTGGGAGAACGGATGGGTGCCCGAGCACATGAGCGCGAGGCCGCGCGGCTCGGTGTGCGTGGTGATGTCAGCAATACTCGCCTGGAGGTCCGCCCTTGCCTCTGCCACCGTCGCGCAGACATCGGTGTTGATTTCGATCGTGTTCTCCATCAGCTCGTGTTTGGCCTTGCGAGGGTCCTCGCCCCCGCGGCTGTCGGCCATGGCGGCGAGGATCTCGGAGGCGGCACTGGTCAGCTGGCGGCTCGCGCGGTCGATGATCTCCAACTCCATCTCGATCCCCAGGCTGGATCGCTCGGATGCGTGGAAATCGATGTTCACTCCCGCAACGATACCCAGCGGGTACGCGCCGGGCTTGGATGGTGGCCGTTCCGGGGGATACATAAGGGGACACATGGGGAGCCACATGCAAACGGATGCTTTGCCTCAACTTCTACCCCTGGGGGGTCGATCTATTGAGCAGCCACACAAAGCGTTTCGCCGACGACAAAGGCAAAACCGGGGAAACCCGGTGACGCAACGCTAGAGGGCCCCAAGGAGCGATCCCGGGCAGCCAGCTACCGAATCGGCAAATACCTCGCCTGCGAGACGCCCGACACGAGAGGGTGATTCGTATGGCACTGTTCCGCCGGTTGGCGCTGGGAATAACCGTTGTCAGCGTTTTTGCGTTTACGATGGCTGGAGGGGTTGCGAAGTTTGCATCGCAGGGCGTCGGAGCCACGACCGCTCGGCCGCTGGGGAGCACATGGCGCTAGCAGCCCGCCGGCTGCGGTAACCGAGGCGGCGGAGCCCCATCGAACCCCAGCTCCCACGGCTGGAAGCCGACCCTGAAGCAGGGACGGGAGCATGAGCCGCAACGGGCGAAACGGCAACAGACAAAGCGGCGGGCAGCGAATCGACGGGCATGCGACCCGGCACGGCCCCGGTCGCCCCCAACGCCCCGCCCCCTGGTGGCGCGAACGCGTCACCCTCGGATGCCTGACGGCCGCGACTGCGGGTGCCCTCGCGCTCGGCGCCAGCGCCGCCCTCGCCCGCTCCGGGCTCTGGCACCGAGTCGAGCTTTTCGCGTTCTTCTGCGTGGAGCTGGCGATTCTGCAGATCATCCCGGTCCGGCTCGCGCACGACGACGAGGGCGAGGACCTGGCCCTCGACGAGGCCTTCTTCGTTCCGATGGCCATGCTGCTCACCCCCTTCGAGACCATCCTGGCGCTCGGGGTCAGCATCGCCGCGGGCCAGGTGTTCAAGCGGTCACCGCCGCTCAAGGCCGTGTTCAACGTTGGCCAGGCCCTGGTGTCCGCCGCGGTGGGCCTGGTGGTGTTCCAAGCGGTGCGCGCCGGCGCGCCCGGCGGATCGCCGCGGACCATCGCCGCAGCCGCGGCCGGCGGGCTCGCTTATGCGGTCGCCTCGTCGCTCGCCGTCGCCGGCATCATCGCCCTGGTCCGGCGGCAACCGCTGCGGCTCGCCCTCTTCAGGGGGGCGGGGCTCCGGGCGGCGACGTGGGGAGGCTCGATCTCCTTCGGGATCATGGTGTTCCTGGCCGTCACGCGCTCGGCGTGGGCGGTGCTCATCACCGTGGCGCCGATCGTCGCCCTGCAGGCCGGGTACTCCAGTGCCTCGGGTCAGCGGCGGGAACGGCGCCGGGCCGAGGATCTGTTCGCGGCCTCGACCTCCGTGCGGTCGGGCAACGACGTCGCCGACATCCTCGAGCGGTTCCGGAGCGCCTCGGTCCACCTCCTCGAGGCCCAGACCGCAGCCCTCGGCCATCCGACGACCGTCGCCGCCGGCGGCGCTCTGCGCACCAGCGTCGGCCCGGACGTCGTCCTCGACGTCGTCCGGGCGCGCGGCCAGCGTGCTTGGACGGACCGGGACCGCCAGCTGGCGGGGACCCTCGCCGAGGTGGCGGCGACCACCGTCGAGAAGGTCCGCCTGTTCGAGGAGATCAAGCGCCAGACCCTGTTCGACGCGCTGACCGGGCTCCCCAACCAGGTCCTCTTCGAGGACCGGGTGACGCATACCATCTCCCAGGCGGGGCGCATCGGCTCGCGGGCAGCCATCGCCTACCTGGACCTCGACACGTTCAAGCGCATCAACGACAGCCTGGGCCACGCCGCCGGCAACGAGGTACTCAAGGCCGCCGCCCTGCGCCTCAGTCAAGCGACCCGGGCCAGCGACACCGTCGCCCGCATGAGCGGCGACGAGTTCGTGCTCCTCCTGCCGACCGTCCGTTCGCCGGACGACGCGGCCGGGGTGGGCCAGAAGCTCGTCGATGCCTTCCGCGAACCCTTCCACGTGGCCGGCCAGCGGGTGTTCTGCACCGCCAGCGTGGGCATCGCCCTGTACCCGGACCACGCAACGCAGTACGGCAGCCTGCTCCAGAAGAGCGACCTGGCCCTCTACGAGGCGAAGATCCGCGGCCGCGGGACCTGGCGCCTCTACACCACGAGCATGAGCGCCCTCACCGATGCAAGGGTGAGCCTGGAGGCGGACCTGCGGGCCGCGCTCGAGGGGGACGAGTTCCGGCTGATGTACCAACCGCAGATCGACCTGACCACGGGGGTGGTGGTCGGTGCCGAGGCGCTCGTGCGGTGGCAGCACCCCACGCAGGGGCTCCTGACCCCCGGCCGGTTCATCCCCCTTGCCGAGGACCTCGGGCTCATCCGGCTCATCGACCGGTGGGTGCTGCGCACGGCGTGTGAAAAGGCCCAGGCCTGGCGGAGCGCCGGCTTCCCGGCCCTGCGCATCGCCATCAACCTCTCCGGCGCCGAGCTCGGCGCCCACGGGCTGGCCGCCAGCATCCTCGCGACGATCGACGCGCACGAGGTCCCCGCCTCGCAGCTCGAGCTGGAGGTGACGGAGAGCGTGGCGGTCCAGGACGGACCGGCGACCCGCCTCGTCCTGCAGGAGCTCCGCGACCACGGGGTCTGCGTGGCCATCGACGACTTCGGGACCGGCCACTCCACCCTGGCGCGCCTCGGCACCTTCCCCATCGACGTGCTGAAGATCGACAAGTCCTTCATCGATCCGATCGGCGGCGCCTCGCCCGAGGCCCCCATGGTGCTCGCGATCATCGCGATGGCGCACAGCCTGAACCTGCAGGTGGTCGCCGAGGGAGTGGAGAACGTGGAGCAGCTCTCCTTCCTCCGTGCCAACGGCTGCGACCGGGCGCAGGGCTACTTCGTGGGGCGTCCCGTTCCGGCCGCGGAATTGGAGGTGCTGGTGCTGGAGTCCTCGGGGGCTGGGTGACGCAAGGTCAGGTAAATTTGTCAGCTATAGCAGCAGTTTTTTACCTAACCTCACACGTCTACGCGCCGGCGGTCTGCGCCACCAGGTAGTCGACGACGTCCTCCGGGCGCCCGGCCCGGGCGAACGACCTTCGCTGACGGGCGGCCCCCGTGCCGTCACGCAGCGTTGCCTCGACCAGGCTGGCCACCTCGTCCCGCTCGCCGAACTCGTCGAGGGCCGGGCCGACGAAGTCCAGGAGGGCGGCGACCATCTTCCCTGCCGGCATGGACCGCCGCTCGATGACGTCGACGAGATCGCCGTCGAGGCCGTAGCGGGAGGCACGCCAGGTGGCAGCCTGCATCAGCTCCGGCCTGACGGACGGCGGCGGCGTGCCCCTGAGGGCATCGAGGTGACAGGCTCGGGCAAGGGCACGGATGAGCCCGGCCACCATGACGGTTTCGTCCACCGTCATGCAGACGTCGGTCACCCGGAATTCCAGCGTCTGGAACTTCGCAGAGGGCCGGATGTCCCAGTAGATGCGGGCCGGCTCGTCGATGCTCCCGGTGTCCTCGAGGGTCCGCACGAGGTCCTCGTAGTCCTCCCAGGAGGCAAACGCATCCGGCGTGCCGGCCATCGGCCACCGCAGCCACACCGCGCTGCGGTAGCTGGCGTACCCTGTATCGGAACCGGCCCAGAACGGCGAGTTGACGGCAAGGGCCCGGATCGGCGAGAGCCACGGCTTGGCCCGGTTCAGGATCTCGATGGTTTCATCCCGCCCGGGCATGCCGACGTGGACGTGGCAGCCACACACGAGCTGTTCCCGGGCGATCTGGCCGTAGTCGCGGCCGAGGCGGAGGTAGGACTCCTTCTGCGTGAGGTCGCTGGCCCGCCAGTCCGAGAACGGATGCGTGCCCGAGGCGGCGATCACCGTGCCCGCAGACTCCGCGGCGCTCACCACGGCGGCCCGGAGCCGGACCAGCTCCGCTCGCACCTCACGGAGGGTCCCGCAGACGTCGGTGCCGATCTCGATCTGCACCTGCTGCATCTCCGTCGCTACCGAGTCTCCGGCGAGGTCCCTTGCCCGGGGAAGCACCCGATCGACAGCGGGCGACAGCGCACGCGTCACGGGATCGATGAGGAAGTACTCCTCCTCGACGCCGATGTCGAAGGTGGTTTTGACTGCCATTCCGCGGTTCTATCACCCGAAAGTTGCAATCGAGTTACGAAGCGGCGTTACAAGGAGTCTTGGCCCGGGTCCTCGAAGGGGTTGCGGTTGTCGCCCGTCGCCTCCCGAAGGAAGCGCTCCAGCTCCTCGGCGATGTCCTCGCCGGGTGGGACGGGCGGAAGCGGGCCGGTGGCCTCGAGCTGGTCGAGGTAGGCGGAAGCCTCCGGCCTGGACGCCACCACCGTGTCGAGGCGGGCGCGCTCCTCTTTCGCGAGATCGACCAGCGAGTCGAGCGGAAGGCGCACGCCGAGGTGCCCGAGCGTCCGCTCGACCAGGGCCAGGGCGCCGGGGAAGTAGGTGCCGTGCACGTAGTGGGGGACCTGGGCCCAGATCCCCACGCTGCGCATCCCCTTCTCCGCCAGGGCGATCTCGATGATGTTGAGGGCGGATGCCGGGACCTGCATGTGATCGGCTGGCAACGGCATGTCGCTCTCCAGCGTTCCTCGCTCCCTGCCGGTCACGAGGAGCGGGGTCGCCCGGGTGTGGGGCACCATCGCACCGATGGCCCCGAGGCAGATGCTCTCCGTCACGCCGAGACGGAGGGCGACCTCGACGATGGCCTCCTCGAACTCCCGCCACCGGTAGTCGGGCTCGGGGCCGGTCAGCACCAGGAGGTCACGGGTGTCGGCCCGGACGGAGCGGATGTTGAGCTCGTGCCATCCCATCCGGGTCAGGATGCCGTCATGGATGTCGAGGGTGGGCCTGCGAGCCCGGTAGTCCACCAGAGCATCGGTATCGAACTCCACGACGATCTCCCCGTCGCTGGCGAGGTACGAGGCTGCGGTGGTCCCGGCGGCACCGGCGTCGACCCAGCCGTTCAGCGCGGCCACCAGAGCTGGGGACTCGAGTTCGGGCTCTTTGAGGACGCGATAGATGCTCATCGAAGGAGCTTCGCACATCGCGACCGCCTCAACCGCCCCCCCTCGGGTGGAGGTACCGAAGTAGATTCACCTACCCGACTAGATGGCCTCTGCCGTTTTGCCGTCTCTCAGGTCGCCGCCGTCGTGGAGGTCTTCAGCCAACGGCGGCGCTTCTTGCTCTTCAGCCGCTTCCAGGCCTTCGGCCAGGCCGAACGCTGCATGGCCCTCCGGAGCTCCTCCCGCTCGACGAGCCTCCCTGCAACGAGCGCCGTCGAACCGCCGGCGTTGCCGCCGTGCTCCCGGAGCCAGCCCGCCGCGACAACTGCGTCGTGGAACTCCCCGAGCACCTCCTGGAGGTTCTCCGCCGCCCGTGCCAGCTTCACCGCCGGTCGTCCCCTCACCGGTGCCGCGGCCTCGGAGGCGTAGCGGAGCTGCTTCGCACGCTTGCGGACCTCGTGCAGGGCGTCGTCAGCAGGGTTGTCGCCGAGGCCGGCGACCCAGCGCCGCAACCGCTTCCACGGCTTGGCGACGAGCCCCGGCAAGGTGCACAACGCCGGCAGACCGCCCGCGGCGAGGTCCGCCATCGGCGGGTTGGCGGCCGCCGCGACCAGCCGGTCGAGCAGCACTGCGTAGGGCTCGCTGTCGAGCACCACGAGCAGGTCTGCGTTGACCCGTTCGCGCTCACTGCCGAGATATGCGAGCAGCGCTCCTGCGGCATCGGCATCCGGCCCTTCGAGCGACTCGATCTGGCCCCTCAACTCCTCCATGAGGACATCGGCGTCCCTTACCTCTCCCAGGGCGTTCGCCACCGATCGGAGGTCATTGCCCACCTGGCGGCCCCAGGCCGGGTCCAGCAGCGGCCGGAAGGTCCGGAGGTCCGAGCGAAGGCGGCGCGTCGCGACCCTTGCCTTGTGGACATGCTCGATGTCGTCGCCCAGGCGCACGCCCGGATCGTGTTCGATCATGGTCTTCGCCGCCCCTCCGATGGATGCCGCCACGACGTCACGCATCGTGGAGTGCCGGTCGAGCTGGGGGATCTCGATGTCGGGCTTCGCCCCCTCCGCCAGGCCCAGCGCACGGAAGACCTTCGGCGTTGCCGAGCCCGACCTGGCACCGGCTCGGACGAGGCGATCCAGCACGGCTTTCCGGAGCTTGGGTTTGGCCTCCTCCGTCCATTCCACCTCGACCTCCCGGAACCGCTCCTCGTGGGGCTCCGCGATGTTGACGAGATCGTCGTCGATCTCTGCCAGAGGGTGGCCCCCGCGGTCGCGGAGCTGCAGGCGGCGCCGCTGAGTGGTGAGCCTGGCCACGCGCTGCAGGGGAGCGCCCCGGGTCGTGGCCCGGACCAGGGCGGCAGCCTGGGGCGGCACGGTGTCGGGGGAGCCGGCCCAGGTCAGCTCCTGGCGCACCAGCCCCACACCGGCAGCATCCTCGGGAAGTTTCAGTGTCCAGGTCCCCTCGTCGGTGCTGCCAAGGGAGCGGTCACGGCGGTAGCGCAGCGTGATGCCGTTCCGGGCGAGCCTGAGGTCGGGGGTGTCGAAGTACGCCGCGTCCAGGAGGGCCTCAGGAAGGACCGTCACCTCCACGCCAGGTGCGACGCCGGTCAGGTCTGGGATCTCGAAATCGGCGGCCGCTTCGAGCTTGTCCTCCGATTCCGTCGAGACATGGGCGTCGAGTGGGAGCGGCGATGCGGCGTCCAGGACCGTGTCGTTCACGGTGTCGGTGCCCATGGTAGGGAGATTCCCGGGTTACCCCCGTCCAAACAGATGCTCAAGGGGGTCGCGGCTTGGCACGCAAAGAAAAGGGAGCATCCCCCTGAGATGGTTACGGCGTCAGATTCGCCGGCGCTGCAATGGCCGACGCGGCAAGCTGGCCGCAGGCGGCGTCGATGTCGGTCCCCCGGTTGTCCCGCACGGTGGCGTTGACACCGAGTTTCTCCAGCCGGTCCCTGAACGCCTGCACGCCCGCAGCCGGGGTCCCCCGGGTCGCATACCCCGGTGTCGGGTTGAGCGGGATGAGGTTGACGTGGGCGTGGAGGGGCCGTGCGATGGCGGCCAGCTCCGTGGCATCGGAGGGCTGGTCGTTGACGCCGGCGATCATGGCCCACTCGAACGAGAGGCGTCGCCCGGTGGCCTCGGTGTACTCCCGGCAGGCGGCGGCCAGCACGGCCAGGGGGTAGCGGCGGTTGACGGGGACCAGGCGGTCGCGCAGCGTGTCGTTGGCGGCGTGGAGCGAGACTGCGAGATTGACGGGGAGGCGCTCGCCGGCCAGGCGGCGGATGCCCGGGACCAGACCGACCGTCGACACCGTGATGCGGCGGGCGGAGATGCCGACGTCGTCGTGCAGGCGTTCGATGGCCGCCCAGACCGCTGCGTAGTTCGCGAGCGGCTCGCCCATCCCCATGAAGACGACGTTGCCGAGGCGCCGCGGTTCGGCCCGGCGGCGGGCCCGGATGACCTGTTCCACGATCTCGCCCATCGTCAGCTGGCCGCTGAGGCCGGCCTGGCCAGTCGCACAGAACACGCAGCCCATGCCGCACCCGGCCTGGCTGGAGATGCACACCGTGACGCGGTCGTGGTACTGCATCAGCACGGTCTCGATGCGCCGGCCGCCGGCGAGGGACCAGAGGGACTTGACGGTGTCCCCGGCGTCGCTCTCGGACTCGGCCACCAGCGCCAACGCCGGGCGCAGCACCTCCCCGAGGCGCGCCCGCAGGGCCTTCGGGAGATCGGTCATCTCCTCCGGGTCGAGACCTCGCTGGTGGAGCCCGCGCCACACCTGATCGGCCCGGTAGCGCGGCTCTCCGTCGAGAAGACGTTCGAGATCCGAGCGAGCGACGTCGTAGCGCACCGGCGTCTGGCCCGAGGCGCCGGGTGAAGAAGAGGCGGCCATGCAGCCATGGTACGGCTACCCTATTCTTGACTGCGCTATGACGACCGTGTACGACATCTCCCAAGACGCCATCGAGATGGCCACGTGGCGGTGGGCGAAGCCGGTCAAGTTCTACGAGGTAACCGACTCCACCAACGACCGGGCCGTCGAGTGGGCGCGGGCGGGGGCCAAGTCAGGGTCCCTCGTGGTCGCCGATCACCAGACCGAGGGACGTGGCCGTGGCGACCGCACCTGGTTCAGCCAGCCGAACCTCGGCTCCCTGCTGTTCTCCGTCATCCTCCGGCCAAAGCTGCCCCCGGACCAGGTCAGCATCGTCACCATGGCGATGGGCATCTCGACCTCCCTTGCGCTGGCGGAACGCCGGCAGGCCAACAAGCTCAAGTGGCCCAACGACATCGTCACCCGGGGCCGCAAGCTCGGCGGCATGCTCTCCGAGACGGAGATCCAGGACGGGAAGGTCAACTTCGTCGTCTGCGGGGTTGGCGTCAACATGCGGATCACCCGGGACCAGTTCCCCAAGGAACTCCAGGCGACGGCGACAAGCTGCGTCGTGGAAACGGGCCGCAGCTACGACCGGTCCGAGGTGCTGGCCGGGATCCTCATCCACCTCGACTCGGCCCTCAAGGACATCGCGGCTGGCAGGATCGGCCCGATCCTCAACCAGTACCGGCAGATGTGCGACACGATCGGCAAGGCGATCTCCGTGAGGATCGACGGCAAGGTCATCAAGGCCACCGCTGTCGACGTCGACGAGTACGGGGGCCTCGTGCTCGACACGGGCGACGTCATTCCCGCGGGAGACGTCACCTACCTCGACTGAACCGCAACCAGCGTCCCGTCGACGCCGCCGGCGGGCTGGGGGTGGACTCGGCCTGGAAGCCGCTCCGCCTGACGATGTTCCGCTGGATCTGGATCGCCACCCTCGTCAGCAACATCGGGACCTGGATGCAGACCGTGGGTGCCCAGTGGCTGCTGGTCCACCAGCCCAATGCTGCGGCCCTCGTCGCCCTGGTCCAGACGGCCACGACCCTCCCGGTGGTGCTCTTCGCCCTTCCCGCAGGGGTGCTCGCCGACATCGTCGACCGGCGGCGCCTGCTCATCGGGAGCCAGGTCTTCCAGACGGTGGTGGCAGGGGTGATGGCCGTGCTCTCGGCCAGGGGCAATCTGCACCCTGCCCTCCTGCTCGGGCTGACGTTCCTGCTGGGCTGCGGGGCCATCTTCAGCCTGCCTGCCCAGCAGGCGATCATTCCGGACCTGGTCCCCCGGGCCGACCTCGCGTCCGCGTCGGCGCTCGGTGGCATGAACCAGAACCTTGCCCGGGCCGTCGGGCCGGCGCTGGCCGGAGCCGCGGTGGCGAGGCTCGGGGCCAGCGCCGTCTTCGGCCTCAACGCTGTGTCCTTCGTGGCCTTCGCCATCGTGCTGGCGGCCTGGCACCCTCCTCGCGCGGTCCGGGAGGGCCGGGAGCGCCTCGGGGCTGCCCTGCTCGCCGGCACCCGCTACATCCGCTATTCCCCGGTGGTCCGGCGCATCCTGCTCACCGCCGCCCTGTTCTCGATCCCGGGGAGCGCCATCTGGGCCCTCCTCCCGGTGGTCGCGAGCCACCGGCTCGGTCTCGGCGCCGGGGGCTACGGCGTGCTCCTCGCCGCCCTCGGCGTGGGCGCGGTCGGTGGCGCCATCGCCCTGCCCCGGCTGCGGGCGGGACTGAGCGACGCCCGGATGCTGCTCCTGGCCTTCTGCACCTACGCCGCCGTGATGGCGGCCCTTGCCTCCACACGATCGACGCCCATCGTGGCGCTGCTCCTGGTGCCGGCGGGCCTCGCCTGGATCGCCGTCCTCGCCACCCTCAACGCCGAGATGCAGCTCTTTCTCCCCGGCTGGGTGCGGGCACGTGGCCTCTCCATCTACCAGATCGTGCTGCTCGGCGGCATGGCCGTCGCCTCCGCCGGGTGGGGACTCGTCGCCGAGCAGTCCAGCGTGGCCTGGGCCCTGCGCATCGCCGGCGGGCTGCTGGGACTGAGCGCCCTGGCGCTGGTGCGCTGGCCGCTCGCCGACGTCGGCGGCCTCGATCGCAGTCCCGCCGTCTACTGGCCGGAGCCGCACATGGTGCTGGAGCCGGCGGCGGACGAACCGGTCCTCGTTTCTTTGACGTACACGGTGGCTCCGGAGAACGCGGCGGCCTTCCTCCAGGCCATGGACAGGGTGCGGCGCTCCCGTCGCCGGACCGGCGCCGTCCGCTGGGAGCTCTACCGCGACGGCGAGGAACCCCGGCGGTTCGTGGAGCTGTACCTCGTGCGGTCCTGGGAGGAGCATCTCCGCCAGCACACCGGGCGGATGACCGGGACGGACCGCGAGTTCCAGAAGGCGGCGCTGGCGCTTGCAGAGGGCCCACCGGTGGTTGCCCACCTGTTCCCGCCGGACGTGGACCCCACACATTGACCTCTTCGGGCGGCGGCAGAGGCGAGCCCGGCGGGTACCATTCCGTTGGCATGGACCACGTCATCGACCTGACGGATGCAGAGACGTTCCAACGGTGCCGCCGGGCATGGGACTTCGGCGCCGCGGCACGGCAGAACCTGGAGCCCGTCGAGCCGCTCCGGCCCGTCGACGTGGGGCGGGCCGTCCGCGACGGTCTCGCTGCCTGGTACTTCCCGGCCATGCGCGGCTGGGACCGCTCCCTCGTGCGTCCCATCGCCATGGAGGCGTTCCACAAGTCGATGCGTGCCCAGCACGCCGACGCGTCCGCGACCGAGCGCGGCGCCCTGGCGCTTTCTCGGTACTTCGACTGGGCCCCCGGCGTGGACGACTTCTCGGCCGTGCGGGTCACCACCGAGTTCAACGTCGTCGTCCCCCACCCCGCGCAGGCGGGGGCCGGGCTCGTGGCCGCCGACGGGAGAGCCGTGCGGTTCCGGGGCCGTTTCGAGCTGGTGGTCGTCGACGAGCACCACCGCCTGTGGCTCGTGGAGCACCGCATCGTCGACGGCGAGTGGGCCGACCTCGACACCCTCGTGCTCGATCACCGCAGCGCCTGCCTGTGCTGGGCGCTCGAGTCCCAGTACGACGCGCCGGTGGCCGGGGTGATGATCAACGAGCTCCGCCTGGCGCCGGGACCGCCGGCGCCGTCCATGGCGTTCACGGCGGGACCGAGGCGCCGGGGCGTCACCGTCGTCGGGGACCCCGACGGGTGGTTCCGGAGGGCCCGGATTCGCAAGGCGCCCAAGGAGATCCGGCGACTCCGGCGTCAGTTCGCAGCGGCTGCGCTGGAGATGTGCGACCCGGCGGTGCCCATCTACCCCGATCCGGCCCCGGAACACTGCGGCCCGTGCGCCTTCGTGGCGCCCTGCCTGGCCATGAGCGCCGGGGAGGATCCCGCCCCGCTGCTCGAAGCCTCCTTCCGCCACCCCGTGCCCGAGGTCATCGAGCTGCCGCCCCGGACGGGGAGCTGCGGCCCGCAACGGGTCTACGGCTGGAAGACCAAGGGGCCGGGCGCCAAGCAGAACTTCTGAGGCGGACCTTCTTTGGGTGATGAACAACGTATATCAGCGTTATTCACCCAAAGAAGATCATGGCGAAGGCTCTAGAGGCGCTTGAGGCGGACGGTGTCGGCGGGCTTGTAGACGCAGATGACGTCGTCGAGGTAGCCGAGCGCGACGGCGGTCTCGAGCATGGCGAGCCCGGCCCCCGCCTCGGGCAGATGGGACGTCAGCACGACGAAGGGGGGCCGGTCCCCCATGGCCTTGAGGAGTGCCCCGTTGGCGATGGCCTTCTTGAGGGTGTCGGTACGAAGCAGCCCCGGCCGGGACCCCTGGACACTGCCCTTGTACTCGAACCAGATGATGCGCCCGGTGGGACTGACCGCCTCTCGGTCGATCTCGATGCCGATCGTGGTGACCAGCACCCGGGAGCCCACCTCGTAGCCTGAGTTGCGGAGCAGGAGGTCGCACTGGTCGGCGAACTGGCGCCCCTGCAGGGAAGCGGCCGACTGGAAGAGGCTCACGGGCCGGCCTGGCCGCCGAAGATCGGCGAGAGCCGGATCTCCATCGAGGCCCGCTCGTCGTCCAGCATCTCCTCGGTGACGACCTCCTCGTCGGGGTAGCCGTCGAGGACCTCCCCGGATGCCAGCATCCACGCGGTCACGGCGTCCGCCCAGCGCTGCTCGAGGAGGGCGGACCGGATCTCCTCCAGGATCCCCGGCCCGAAGTCCTCCGGGCGGGAGGGCCCCACGAGCCGGAGGGCGAGGAGCCGGCCCAGCACGGCATCGGACTCCGCAAGGAACACCTCGGGCGTGTCGCCGTGGAGGACGCCGACGGCGACCCTGCCGGGCCAACCCAGGGTCCCGCCGGATGCACCCAACGGGGCCTCAGGTCCCCTCCGGCCGGACCCCGTGCGCGTAGGCATGGAGCTTGCGTTGATCGGTCGAGGACGTCATCTGCAGGACGTCGAAGATGGGCTTGTCGGGGCCACGCACCACCCGAAGCGCCGCCCCGCCCGCCCCGCCTTTCGGCGAGTCCGTGGTGAGCAGGACCAGCGGGATCCTGGGGTACGCCTCGTGGAGAACCGCCGCCTTCCCCACTGCCTTCCAGAGCGTGTCCGTGCGCATGAGCCCCGGGCGAGTGGAGGTGAAGCCGCCGGACACGTCGAAGAACCACTCGCCGCCGTCCCGGTCGTAGGCGCGGAAGTTGACCTCGACCCCCACCGGGAGGCGCACCTTGCGCTGGACTCCCTCGAAACCGCACTGGTGCAGGAGTGCCTCCGCCACGTCCCGGGCCGCCCGGCCCTCCCGGACCGCCCGGGCCTGGAAGTCCTCGTCGGGATGGGCCTTCGCCGGGATGGCCGGGAGTTCGACCGAAAGCGTCTCCTCGTCAAGGCCGGCGCGCTGCTGGAGTGCATGGGCGACACGGGCACGGGCCTTCTGGACATAGGCGGCGTCGATGTCGTAGCCGGCGAAATGGCGCCGCGTCCCGATTGCTGCCACCGCGGTGGTCCCCGAGCCCATGAAGGGGTCGAGGACGAGGTCGTCGTAGTAGGTGTACAGGTGGATGAGCCGCCTCGGCAAGGCGACCGGGAAGGGGGCGGCGTGGCCGACCCGCGTGGCCGATTCCGGCGGCATCTCCCAGACATCGGTGGTGGCCTCCATGAACTCGTCGCGCCAGAGGGAGGCCGACGACGGCAGGCCCTCACGGTGCCGCTGACGGGCGGTCAGGGCACGGTCGAACCGGCCCTTGCTGGCGATGACCACCCGCTCGGTCAGGTCACGCAGGACGGCGTTGGCCGGCCGCTGGAAGGATCCCCAGGCACAGGAGCCGGAGGAGCCCCGGGCCTTCTGCCAGATCACCTCGCCGCGCAGCAGGAGGCGGAGCTTGTCCTGGAGGATGCCGATGACGTCCGAGGACAGCGACCGGTACGGCCGCCGGCCGAGGTTGGCGACGTTGACCGCGATGCGCCCGCCCGGCTCCAGCTTGCGCACGCACTCGGCGAAGACGTCCTCCAGCATCTGCAGGTACTCGAGGTAGGTGGCCGGGATGTGGCCCTCCCCGAGGGCCTCCTCGTACTCCTTGCCGGCGAAGTAGGGCGGCGACGTCACCACAAGCGCCACCGACGCATCGGGGACATGCTTCATCTCGCGGGCGTCGCCGGTGAAGATCTCGTCGATGGCCTTGTCTGGGTGGACTGCGTTGTCCGCGCTGAGCTTGGGGGGCGTGAACCGCGCATAGAAGGCGCTGGCGTCGTGGTTCTCCCGGCGGGAGACGCCGAAGCGCGACGTCTGGGTCGGTTCCCGCCGTTCCGCCACCTGTTTGCTCCCATCCGGGGCTTGAGGGCCCCTTGGCTCCACTGACCTCGAACGTCTGTTCGATCATAATCGTCCTGGGCGCCCCAGGCCGGATCATAGCCCGCGGCCCTCGCGAGAGCCGTTTTTGAAGGGCCGCAAATCCACAGCCAATCCTCAAGCGGCTCTCACGGATATCCCAGGCAGCCCTGGCCTACTGAGACTGTCAGATGTAGGGAGCGGCCCGGGTAAAAATGGGGGTCCATGATGATCTTCGAGCAGTTCTATCTGGAGAGTTTGGGCCATGCGTCCTATCTCGTCGGTGACGAGAGGACGGGCCGGGCGCTCGTGCTCGATCCCCGCCGGGACGTGGAGGTCTACCTCGAGTCCGCCCGGATGCACGGGCTGCGGATCGCCTACGCCATCGACACCCACGGGCACAACGACTACCTGAGCGGCCTGTCGGAGCTGCGCCTCCGCCAGGACATCGAGGTGCTGGGCTTCGCCGGTGCCGACCTCGGCTACGACAACCGCAGCGTCACCGACGGCGAGGTCATCGAGATGGGCGACGTCGCCTTCGAAGTGATCCACTCCCCCGGCCACACCCCCGAGCACGTGAGCCTGCTGGTCTACGACCGCTCCCGCGGCGAGGACCCGGTGCTGCTTCTTTCCGGGGGGGCGCTGCTCGTCGGCGACGTGGGCAGGCCCGACCTGCTGGGGAGCCCCGACACCGTCCGCTCCGCTGCCCAGGATTCCTGCCACACCATCCAGCAGCTCCTGTGGCGCCTCGGCGACCACGTGGCGGTCTATCCCACCCACGTCCGGGGGTCGCTCTGCGGCGGCACCATCGGCAGCCGGCTGTCCACAACCGTCGGGTACGAGCGGCGGACGAACCCGGTCCTGTCCCGGATCAGCTCCTCGGAGGAGTTCGTCGAGGAGTGCCTCCGGCTCGACCACCTCCCGGCCGTACCGCCCTACTGGCGACGGATGCGCGGCATGAACCTGGGCGGACCGCCGGGGATCGACCTCTGGGAGCCGCCCGCGCTCGTTCCCTCGGAATTCCGCCGCCATCGCGACGCCGGGGCGATCGTGGTCGACACCCGGTCCCCGGAGGCGTTCGCCGGCGGGCACATCCCCGGTGCGCTCAACGTGGGGCTCGGCCCGTCGTTCTCGACCTGGGCCGGCACGGTCCTTCCGGAGGGCGCCCGGGTCCTGCTCGTGCTCGACGGACCGGCGCAGCTCTGGGAAGCCGCGTGGCAGCTGCTGCGCGTGGGCTACGACCTCCCCGAGGGCTGGCTGTCGGGCGGCATGGCCGCCTGGCGGGCGAGCGCCGGGGAGATGGACATGCTCCCGCTGCTCGACGTGCACGAGCTGCGTAGCCGGATCGAGGCCCGCGCGGTCAACGTGGTCGACGTCCGCCAGCCCGCCGAGTGGGCGGGCGGCCACATCGAGGGAGCCACCTTCATCACGGGGGCCGAGCTTCCCGCCCGGCTCGACCAGGTGCCCAACCACAACCCCGTGGCCTTCATCTGCTCGACCGGCTACCGGTCAACGGTAGCCGCCAGCCTTCTCGCCCCGCTGCGGCCGGGGCGGGTGCTGAGCGTTGCCGGCGGCATGAGTGCGTGGACCACCTCCGGCTATCCGATCGTCGCCTGACCTCGACCCCCCGAGCCGCATGCCCCGTCTACCCGATCCATCGACCAGCGCCCCAGGAGGTGCCCGATGACCCCGTTGGTCCGCTCCGCCCTGGACCTGCCGTTCCGGCCGGCCAAGCCTCGAGCTCTTGGTATCACGATGGTCATCGACAACGGCCTGCCAACCGGCGCGTTCCGGGACTACGTCGCCAGCACTGCCGGGCTGATCGATGTCGTCAAGTTCGGATGGGGCACCGTCGTGGCGACGCCGGATATCGGCGCCAAGATCGCGGCCCTCGAAGAGCACGGCATCGACTTCTTCTTCGGCGGCACCCTCTTCGAGAAGCACGTGCTGCAGGACCGCTTCGACGAGTACCAGGCGTTCTGCCGGGCGTGGGGCTGCCGGGTGGTGGAGGTCTCGAATGGCACCGTCGCCCTCAGCAACGAAGAGAAGGCGAGCTATGTGACCAAGCTCGCCGGCGAGTTCACCGTCTTCTCCGAGGTGGGGCTGAAGGACACGGCCCGCTCGGAGCGGATGGAGGCCTGGGACTGGGTCGAGTACATCCGCCAGGACCTCGACGCCGGCGCCTGCCTGGTCATCGCCGAGGCCCGGGAGAGCGGCCGCAGCGGGATCTGCCACCCCGACGGGAAGCTCCGCTCGGACGTGCTCGACGCGATCCTCGGGTCCGGCATCGACGTCGACCGGCTGCTGTTCGAAGCCCCCACGAAGGACCTCCAGGCCGCGTTCATCCGCCGGATCGGCCCGAACGTGAACCTCGGCAACGTGGCCCCCGGCGACGTGATCGGGGTCGAGACCCTCCGGCTCGGCCTCCGGTCCGACACCCTGACCGCCGCACTGCCGCCGGCGGTGCCCCGGAGGTCCGCGGCCCGGGCCGCCCGCGCCATCGGCAACGGACGGCACCTGGCCGCGGCCCCGGACTTCTAATGCGAGCTTAGGAGCCTGTCGCGCGTCCGTGCGCGATGTGCTCCTTAGTTCCCAGTGAGCGAGGCCCGGACCCCCGCTACGAACCACTCCCACGCGGGGACGACGCTCGGAATGGCTGGCCAGCCGTTGATCGTCGCCAGCAGCTGCCAGTACCGCTCTGCCCGGGCATCGGTGAAGGTGTCGACCATTCCGATGAGCCACCGGCGAAACTCGGGGCTGTCAGGTTTGCCGAGGGAGTCCGCGTAGTCCCTGATCATCTCGGCGACGATCGGGGCGGCCTGTGGCGATCCGGGATCGATCCCGGCCGCCTTCGCCTCGCCTGCCCTCGAGGCGACCATCTTGGCGGTGGCGATGGCGGTCTCGGAGGTTTCCTCCCGACCTCGCCCTTCCGTCCGTTCGGTGGCTGCCCGCTCCGCCATCTCGCGGAGCCTCCGGCGGAAATCCGGTTGGGCGACCAGCTCTGCAAGCTCGACCCATGCCTCGACCTGGACGGTCGTTGGCTCCTCGGGGAGGTCGGGCATTGCGGTCCGCATCCCCTGCTCGAACTTCGGGTCGAGATCGACGCCGCGGAAGACGTCGTCGAGGAAGTCCTCGATCATCCGCCGGCGCTCGGCGTCGGACAACTGTGCCAACTTGTTCATCAGCTCCACCTCCTGTGGGTTGGTTGCACCTCGCTCCGCCACGGCCCGCAACACCGCCCGGCGCAGCCTGAGTCCCCGGATCTGGACGTCGAGAGCGGCGGCGTGGGCCGCGGCCACGCTGGCCACCGACACCTCCCGCTCCAGCACCTTGCGGATGGTCGGCAGGTCGATGCCGAGGTCGCGGAGGGTCCGGACGAGGCCCAGGCGCTCCACGGCATCCCTGTCATAGATGCGGTACCCGGCCGGCGTCCGGCCGGCTTCGGGCACCAGCCCGCTCTCCGAGTAGAACCGGATCGTCCGGACGGAAAGCCCCGTCAGGCGGGCGAGCTCTCCGATCGGGAAGCGGGTGGTTGCTGCGTTCATGGGAACACTGTGGAGCCTCCAGTTACTGGAGAGTCAAGCGGCCGATTCGAACCGGGAAAGGTGACGGCGCCAGAACGGGTAGAACTCGGCTTTGACAGCACAGGGCGACGTAGGTCAGATTTCCGTCAGGAGGTAGGCCATGGCGAGGAACACCGAACCAACCGGTTGGCGACCGCAGAGCAGCGTCCCGGCCGAGCCGCAGCGTCACGGGATGGGTTGGAGCGTGCCGCCGAGGCTGCGGCTCCCCCTCGCCATCGGCGCGGGGATCACGCTGGTCGCCTCCGCGGTGGTGGGGGCTGTCGGTCTCTCGTCCTCGGCCCAGGCCGGCAGCGCCGCCCAGTCGGCGGCCGTCGCCAGCGCCGCGACGACCGCCGCCACCAGCGCCGATCAGAACGGCCTCCAGGCTCTGCTCGATGCCCTGTTCCCCCCGCCTGCCCCACCGGCGCCCCCAGCCCCACCGCCGGCGCCGCCGCCAGAGGCCCCCGGCACGTCGCTCGTGGCCGATGTGCTGGATTCCTCGGTGCCGGTCTACGCGAACCCCACCGGCGGCCCCGTCGTCAACCACATCGCCGGCTCCAACGTCCTGGGCCAGCGCGAGGCGCTCCTGGTGACCGACGCCTCGGTGCCGGGTTGGTACCAGGTCGAGCTCCCGGTCAAGCCAAACGGCTCCACCGGCTGGGTTCAGGCCTCGAGCGTGACCACCCGGACGGTGACGTACTTCATCCGCGTCCACCAGTCGCAGTTCAAGCTGGACCTCTACAACAACGGCGCCGTGCAGCAGTCCTTCACGGTGGCGGTCGGCGCCCCGTCGACCCCGACGCCGAACGGCAACTTCTTCGTCTGGGCCACCCAGGACTGGAACTCTGCTCCGTATGCGGTCGGCATCTTCGCCCTCTCGGGCTTCTCACCCGTGCTCGACAACTGGCCGGGCGGGGGTCGGACCGGCATCCACGGTTGGCAGGACACGAGCATCCTCGGCACCCCGGCCTCGCACGGCTGCGTCCGGATGGGGCCTGGCGACTTCGCCAAGCTCATGCACACCATCCCCCTCGGCACCCCCGTCGAAATCACCCCCTGACCGAAGTAAACGTGAGCCTGTACGTCGCCCCGTCCCCGCTGCACGGGTTCGGGGTCTTCACCGACGAGCCGTTCTCCTCGGGTGATCCCATCGAGGAGTGCCCGGTGCTGGTGATCCCCTCCCCCCAGCGCGAGTTGATCGACCGGACGGTCTTCAGCGGCTACTACTACGAGTGGGGGCAGGGGGAGGGTGCCCTCGCCCTCGGCTTCGGAAGCCTCTACAACCACTCCTACAAGCCGACGGCCCGCTACGACCAGGCGGGGCAGGGGCCGGTCCTGATCATCAGCGCCATCCGGCGGATCAGCCCCGGCAGCGAGATCACGATCAACTACAACGGCAACCCGCGCAGCCGCAAACGACTCTGGTTCGACCCGGCGGGCTGACGATTTATCCGGCGCCTTGAAGGGCGCCTCGGGGTCTCACTTCTTCTTTTTCTTCTTCGCTTTCGCCGGCCGCTCCGGGGCCTCCCGTGCCTGGAACAGGTAGCCCGTCACCTGCCGTGCCGCTGCGGGCAGGTCGCCTCCGACCTCGGGCGGCAGGTTGCCGGCCAGCCCCAGCGTCGCCAGCCCGTGGACCAGCGACCAGGCGGCGATGCCGGCCTCCAGCGGGGTCTCCGGCAGCGCGGCGGCCGGTCCGTAGAGTGCTGCGCCCGAGGCCGAGCGGGCAGCCACGAGCTCGGGGTCATGCGGATCGTAGAGGTCGGGACGGAACATGACGTCGAAGTAGGGACGCTCCTCGACCGCGAACGTGACGTAGGCGACCCCCACCTCGGCGAAGTCCCGGGTCGCCTCGTAGGTGGCTCCCAACGAGGCGGAAAGGCGGCGGAACCCCTCCGCGGCGACCGCGGTCAGCAGACCCCGCTTGTCCCCGAAATGGTGGGCCGGGGCGGCATGCGACACACCGGCCTGGCGGGCGAGGTCGCGGAGGCTCAACGCTGCGGGGCCCGACTCGCGGAGCGAGGCGACCGCCTCCTCCAGCAGGACACGCCGAAGGTCGCCGTGGTGGTAGGGCCTGCCGTTCTCCGATGTCGCCACGGCTGCATTGTACGCAGGCAAATAGGCATTGCCAAGATGGCTTCCCGCCAAGAACCTGAAGCAGCCCGGACCGACGTTAGTTAGTACGAAATCGCGCATAGACGCGCGGCCACGGACTAGGTTCTACGGGCGGCCCCCACCCCCGCCAGGAACGCGTCGACCTCGCGCGCGGACCGGAGACGGACGAAGCGGCAATGAGCCCAGGCCGGGTCTTCCATGGCGCCGCCATACCGTTCCCGGTACGTGGCGTGGTGCGTCCAGGACCAGGCGATGACCGACTGCTCGGGGTCGAGGGTCGTCAGGTTGCGCCACCGCTCCCGGTTGCCGTTCCACAGCGTCGTTCGCAGGATGGCTCTGGCGAGGGTCCGCCCGACGATCCGGCGCAGAACGACTGCCCTCGGCAGGTCCAGCCACACGACGGTGTCGGCGCGCTGCCACACCAGCGGGCGCACCGCCGAGTAGTTGCCGTCGATCACCCAGCCCTCGCCGTCGGTGGCCGCGGCGACGTGGCGACGGAACTCGGGGCCAGAAAGCTCGGTCCAGCCGGGCTGATGGAAGAGGGCGTCGAGCTCGACGTGAGGGACACCGAGCTGTGCGGCAAGCCGGGCTGCCAACGTCGACTTACCCGATCCGGAGTTCCCCACCACCGACACACGTCGCACCGTGCCATGGTGCCATCCGCCGGTCGGGCAGACGGTGTGGCAGGCGACCGCCTCTTAGGATCAGGCAGGCACCCGGCTGGGCTTGAACGCTACCTCCGCCGCCCGTGCCTGCTGCTCCTCGACGCCCGCAAGCTGGTCGACGGCCCGACGCTCGAGTGCCTCAAGCGGGGCATCTGCAAGCGGCGGATACGCCTCGCGGACTGCGATCAACGCCCGCCACAGATCCATCTTGCCGTGGATGCCGAGGCCGAGGCCCTCCAGCTCCAGCAACCGGCTCAGGTCGGAGTACTGGAGCAGCTGGCCGTTCAGCTTGAGGCGGCCAACCTTCTCGGCCAGCCATGCAGCGGCCAGCTTCGCCGGGTTCCTGGGGGCTCCAAGGACGTCCATGATTCCCTCCAGAGCCAGCTGGTCCTCCTCGATCTGCCTGAGCAGCCCGTCGAGGAACTCGGCGAGGGGCGTGCCCCGGTTGTTGTCCCGGCACCGTCGGGCGAGCTCCGAGCCCGCGGCCGAGCCGGCGAGGTGGTCGTTCAGGTAGATGTGGAGCAGCTTGACCTGGGGGGTAGCGTCGTCGGTCATCTCATCTCCGTTCGCCGACCCACACGGTCTTGACGTTGCAGAACTCCTTGATGCCGTGGTCAGCGAGCTCCCGACCGTAGCCGGACGCCTTGATCCCGCCGAAGGGAAGCTCCGGATAGGACGTGGTGGCGCCGTTGACGAACACCAGGCCGGCCTCGAACCCCTCGATGAACTGCTGCTGCTCGCCGGGATCGGTGGTCCACACGTTGGAGCCCAGCCCGTAGTCGGTGATGTTGGCCAGGTCGAGGGCTTCCCCGACGCTGCCCACCCGGTAGAGCTGGGCCACCGGACCGAACACCTCTTCCTGGAACAACCGCATGTCCGGGGTGATGCCGCTGAGGACGGTCGGCGGATAGAACCAGCCCGGACCCTCCAACGGTTGGCCGCCGCAATGCAGGACCGCGCCCTTGCTGATGGCGTCGCCCACCTGTTCCTGGACGAGCTGGCGGCCCTGCTCGGTGGCGAGCGGGCCGATGTCGGTCGAGGGGTCGACCGGGTCCCCCACCTTGAGCGACGACATCGTCTCGATGAAGCGCCGCTCGTACTCATCTGCGATGTCCTCGTGGATGATGAAGCGCTTGGCGGCGATGCAGCTCTGGCCGTTGTTCTGGCACCGAGCGGCGACGCCGACCTTGACCGCGGCTTCCAGGTCTGCAGACGGCAGCACGACGAACGGGTCGCTGCCTCCCAGCTCCAGCACCGTCTTCTTGACCTCCTCGCCGGCTACCTTCGCCACCGCGGAGCCGGCGGGGGAGCTACCGGTGAGGGTGGCCGCCCGGATGCGCTTGTCGCGCAGCACGCGCTCCACAGCATCCGAACCGATGAGCAGCGTCTGGAAGACGCCCCGGGGGGCGCCGGCCCGCTCGAAGACGTCCTCGAGGTACAGGGCGGTCTGGGGCACGTTGGACGCGTGCTTCAGCAGCGCCACGTTGCCGGCCATGAGGCCGGGGGCCAGGAAGCGGGTGACCTGAAAGAGGGGGAAGTTCCACGGCATGACCGCCAGGACGGGGCCGAGCGGCTCGTAGCGGACGTACGCCTGCTGGGCCTGCACGGCTTTTGCGTCGGCCGGCTCGTCCGCCAGGAACGCCTCGCCGTGGCGGGCGTAGTAGCGGAACGTGTGGGCGCACTTGGCCACTTCCGCCCGGGCGGCCTTCAGCAGCTTGCCCATCTCCAGGGTGATGATCTGGGCCGAGTCCTCGATCTCGCTGTCGAGGATCTTGGCCACCGAGTTGAGGATCTCTGCCCGTTCGGCGAACGTGGTGGCCCGAAACTGTGGAAACGCCTTGGCGGCAAGGGCGACCCGGGCTTCAAGCTCCGAGTCCGATAGCGCGTCGTAGACCTTGACCGTCTCGCCCGTGGTGGGGTCGATGGTTGCGATGGGCATGAGGACCTCCCGGGTGGAGTGTGGGCTCTCCCATTGTGCTACCCGGAGGTGCCCCTCTGATTCGAGAGGGCAGTACGACTACGCGGCCGCGTAGTGGCGCTCGTTGTGGAGGTGCAGTGGTGGGTCCAAGGATTCTCTGCTTCTCTGACCGCGCATAGCGCGGTAGGACAAGTAAAGAATGCAGCGGCCCGCAACCGCCCATACATAGTTGAGCTGGTGCCCGGATTCGAACCGGGAACCTACCGATTACAAGTCGGTTGCGCTACCGAGTTGCGCCACACCAGCGAGCTCCCAGCGATCCTCATTGTAGGTGCCGGCCGGCCTCCGCCATGAC
>JAOPZY010000149.1 GCA_025963875.1 Actinomycetota bacterium | reverse complement strand
CCGAAGGGCTTAGCTGGCCATTCTCGCTCCACGCGGGGTCCAGACGACCTCGTCGGTCTCCCCCCGGACGACGGCCACGCTGTGGAGGCCGTCGACATCGCTCAGCGTACGTTCAAGGAACTGGGCGGCCCGGAGTGGAAGATCGACCTCGGGGTCGTGCTGGACGTCCAGGACGATCGTGATGCGCGTGGATGCCATGTCGTTTCTCCTTGGGGTAGGGGGTCCTGCGGGACGGTCGCTCCGCCCCCCGGCGAGGGCGGGTCAATGCATCAAGTGCCCGGGGTGGCCACATCCCAGGCTGCATGCTGCGGCTGCGAATAAGAGGTCGTTTACTTATTCAGCTGACAACACCATACCCTCTCAATATGAACAAATCGAGAACGCAGTGAGTCCTTCCGATGAAGGCCGCACCGAGGGGGGTAAGGGTGAGCGCTAGCGCCGCGGGCGAGGCCCACGGCCCAGCATGGTGTTGCCGCGTCCCCGGCGCCGGCTGCGGTACACGGGAGCCGGCAGGGCGAGCTTCAGGCCCTCCTGCTCGAACTCGTCCCGCAACTTCAGGTGGGCAGCGATGCGGCTCACGTCCCGCTCCTGGTCGGGCAGCACGAACGTGACGCCGATGCCGTCGCGGCCCGCTCGGGCGGTGCGGCCAACCCGGTGGACGTACGCCTTCTCGTCCTCCGGCGGGTCGAAGTTGATGACGTGCGTGATGCAGTCGAGGTCGAGGCCCCTGGCCGCGACGTCGGTGGCGATAAGCGTCTGCACCCGCCCCGCATCGAAGGACGAGAGCGCCCGCTCACGCTGGGCCTGGCTGAGGTCGCCGTGCATGGCAGCCGCCGGGATCCCGTGTGTCTTGAGGCGCTGCACCAGGCGGTCGGCCCCCCGCTTCGTCTTGACGAACACCAGCGCCCGGCCCTTCTCCGTCGCGATGAGGTCGGCGAGGGTGGTGGTCTTGGTGTCCATCGTGACCGGCACGAAGCGGTGCGCCACCGAGTCGACCGTCTCCCTGGGGGAGATGGTCTCGTGGCGGCGTGGGTCCTTGGTGTACTGGCTCGCCAGCATGCCCACCTCGCCGTCGAGCGTGGCGGAGAAGAACATCGTCTGGCGCTCGGTGGTCGGGATGGTCATGGCGATGCGGTCGACCTGGGGCTTGAACCCCATGTCGAGGAGGCGGTCGGCCTCGTCGAGCACGAGGATGGTGACGTCCTTGAGGCTCACGCTCCTGCGCTGGATCAGGTCGTACAGGCGGCCCGGCGTAGCGACGATGATCTGCGCCCGGGAGGCGTTGCGGGCCTGGTCGATGAGCCCCACGCCGCCATAGACGGATGCGACCCTGAGGCCCTTCGGCTTGGCGATCATCTGGAACTCCTCGGTCACCTGCGAGGCAAGCTCACGGGTGGGGACCATCACGACGGCCTTCGGCCTGGAGGGGGCACCCTGGAGGCGCTCGACGATCGGGATGGCGAAGGCGAGGGTCTTGCCCGAGCCGGTGCGGCTCTTGGCGAGGACGTCATGGCCGGCGATGGCGTCCGGGATCACCCGGGCCTGGATCTCGAAGGGGGAGATGATCCCCTGGGCGGCCAGGGCGGCGATGACGCCCGGAGAAGCGCCGAGCTCCGCAAAGGTGGGCTCGGATTCGGCCTCGACGGCCTCGAGCTCGGGGGCCTCGTCGAAGTCGAGGTCGAGCTCATCGGCGCTTAACTCGGGTGCGCCTGTACCCGCGACGAAGGGTGTTGGCATGATGTGAAGCAACTCCTTTCCGGCCGGTCTCGGCCGAACGTACATCTCGGAGAGATTCGATCGCCCGAGACTTGCGGAAAGGGAGCAGCAGCAAGCGAGAGAATCCCATGGGGCGACTGATGTTCGTCGTTCCCCTGCACTTCAGAGTACCACGCGGTATGTAACAAGGATGAGAATTTTCCACACGTGCATCAGACCTGGTTCATGGGGCCTACCCAGAAGTCAAGCCGCCGGTCACGCGCGCAGCATCCCCCATGAACCGAGGATACGGGGGATGTGGGGTTTTTCGAGACGAACCAAGGTGCGCCGGGTACGGGATCGCTGTAGAACTACTACCTACAACGTTGGGCACATCGACGAACCAGGATGGAGAGGCCAGGCATGCCAAAGAAATTCCAATATCTCCGGGACGAATCAGCGGAGGCCCCCGCCCCCAAGAGCCGCTCCTCCAAGAAGGCCGCCCCCGCGCCCCCAGCCCCCGCCGCTGAGGAGGCGCCCGCTCCCAAGCCCGCAAGGCGACGAGGCCGCAGCTCGTTGGGGGCGGATGCTGTGCCCCCAAAGACGTCAGCGCCCGAGCCCGCTGCCGAGGCTCCGGTTGCCAAGCCGCGCCTTGCTCGGAGTTCTTTTGGTGGCAAGTCGGCGGCACGGAAGGCACCGTCGGCCGAGCCCCCCGCGGCGGAGCCGAAGCCCGCCGAGAAGGCGGCAACGCCGCGCGCCCGCCGTGGTGGCAGGGCCGCCCCCACCGCCACACCGGCCCCCGAAGCCCAGCCCGAGCCTGCCACTGAAGAGGAAGCACCACCTCTTCGCCGGCGCCGGGTCAGGAGCTTCTCCGCTCCGGAACCCGCGCCCGCGCCCGCCGCGGAGGCCCCCGCAGCCGAGCCGGAGCCCCCCGCCGAGGAGCCTGAGCCCGCCCCGGCTCCGGCAGCGCCGCCCGCCCCGGCCGCCGCCGCGCCGCTCGAACGGCCCAGGGAGACCCCACGCGAAGCAAACGAGAAGCTCGTCCGGGCGCTGCTCTCGGCGCGCCTCGAGGACGACCAGGACGCGCTTGCCCGCCTGCTCGCCGAGGACATCGCTCTCATCCTCCCTGGAGAGGAGCCCATCGTCGGCCGGCGTAATCTCCTGGGGACCTGGGACCGCCAGGCAGAGCTTCTCGACGAAGCCGACGCCTTCGAGACGGACGTCCGGGCGCTGGCCGGGAGCGACGACCACGTCTTCACCTATATGGAGACGCGGGCGGAGGCCGGCGACAACGCCGTGACCTATACGACGATGACGGCCTACCGGATCCGCTCCGGCCAGATCACCGAGGTCCGCTACCACGTCGATGACGTCCTGGGCTACCTCGCGTTCTGGCGGGCGCTCGCCCAAGGCGCCGGCAGCGGCCCGGCCCCCCAGCCCGAGGTCGAACCCGAACCCGAACCAGAGCCCGAAGTCGAAGTCGAAGTCGAACCGGAGCCGGCCCCCGAGCCGCCACGCAGGAAGCTCGGCTTCGCCCGCTTCCGCTAGAGCCAGATCGCCGAACTTCGGCTCGAGGGCCCTACCAAAGAGGACTCAGCCTCCGATGTGGGACATCTCCACCTTGGGCAGCTTCGGCAACCCTCCCACCGTGTGGGAGGAGCGGATCTCCGAGTACCGGTCCGCCCGCTGGCGCCAGATGCCCCGGATCACCTCGGCGACCTCCTCGTCGGTCTTGCCCGTCCGCAGGTAGCCGCGCAGGTCGTGGCCCTGGGTGGCGAACAGGCAGGTGTAGAGCCGGCCCTCGGACGACAGCCTGGCCCGGGTGCAGGTGCCGCAGAAGGGCTGGCTGACCGACGAGATCACGCCGATTTCGCCGCTGCCGTCCCGGTACCGCCACCGGTTGGCGACCTCGCCCGGGTAGTTCGGCTCGACCGGCTCCAGTGGCAGCTCGGCGTCGATCATGGCGACGATCTCCGCCGAGGTGACCACGTCGTCCATCCGCCAGCCGTTGGCGTTGCCCACATCCATGTACTCGATGAAGCGCACGACCTGGCCGGTGCCCTGGAAGTACCGGGCCATCGGCAGGATCGACGCCTCGTTGAGGCCACGCTTCACGACCATGTTGATCTTGATGGGGTCGAGGCCCGCCGCCGCAGCGGCATCGATGCCGGCGAGGACCTTGTACACGGGGAACTCGGCGTCGTTCATCGCCTTGAACACGTCGTCGTCCAGCGAGTCGAGGCTGATGGTGATGCGCTTCAGCCCGGCATCGGCCAGCGGCTGCGCCTTGTCGGTGAGCAGCGAACCGTTCGTGGTGAGGGCCAGGTCGAGATCCGGGATCCCCGCCAGCATCCGGATGAGGCGCTCGATGTGGCGCCGGACCAGCGGCTCGCCCCCGGTGAGGCGCAGCTTGGTCACGCCGAGCCCGGCGAAGATGCGCGCGAGGCGCTCCATCTCCTCGTAACTCAGCAGGCTCTTCATCTTGAGGAACTGGTAGCCGGGGCCGAAGACCTCCTTCGGCATGCAGTACACGCACCGGAAGTTGCAGCGGTCGGTCACCGAGATCCGCAGGTCGCGCACGGGCCGCCCGAGCTTGTCAAGCAGCGCCTCGGAAGAAATCCCCGCCCCCGGCATTGTCTCTCCCATAATCCTAGGCTACCCCGCCTGAAACAAAGCCCCACCGAAGCCACCCCCGCAGACGGCCGTGCTAGCCTGCACCCATGGCCTCGGATTCTGCGAAGCGCATCATCGTACGCCTTCTCAGGCTGTCCGTGGTCGCAGCGGTCGGTCTCTGGGTTGCCCGCCGGCAGCGGTCCCGGCAGGCGCCGCCCGAGGGCCACTGGCAGGAAGGGATCTCTGGCAACGGCGTGGTTTCCGGCAATCGTCGCTGAAGCGTAGGCGTCCCGTGCGCGTCGCAGTGCTCGGGGCGCCCAGCCAACGTGGGCGCCGAGTGGTACGGGACCTCCTGGAACGCCCGGAGGTGTCCGGCGTCGTGCTGGTCGGACCCGAGCAATCCAACCTCGCCGTCCTCGATCCCCGCCGGGTGGAGGCAGCGCCGGTCCCCCTCACCGTCGAGGGGATCTCGCAAGCCTTCAGTGGCCTCGACGTGGCCCTTGCCTGTCTGGAAAGCGGCGGGGAGGGCGCCGAACCGGAACTGACGGCATTCGAGGCGGCCGTCACCACCGGGATCCCCTACGTGTCCTCGTGCGAGGACCCCGACACCATCGAAGCCATGCTCGGACAGCGGGCCGGCGCCAACACGTTTCCCGGGGTGGCGGTCCCGGGGATGAGCTGGACCCCCGGGCTGAGCAATCTCCTGGTGCGGGCGGCGTCGGAGCAGCTCGACACTGTCGAATCCATCCGCATCGCCTGGACCGTCTCCGGTCGTGACGAGGGTGCCGATTTCGGCCGCCTGCTGGCAGCGTGGTCGGGCGACGCCGAGGTCATCGAAGGCGGGCAACGGCGCGAGCGCCCGGCGGGGTCCCGGCCCAGCCGCTGTTTCTTCCCCCAGCCGGTCGGCTGGCGGCGGGTGAGCCTCGCCCGTGGGGCCGAGGTCCTCACCCTGCCGGAGACCGTCGGCGACGTCCAGTCGATGTGCGTCGAAGCCGGCATGGACGGGGGATCCGCGGCCTCCCTGGCCAGAGCCGCCACCCGTACCTCGCGTGCCCCCGGCGCTGCCCGGGCGGTGCGCCCGAGCCTCGGGGTGCTCACCCGCTCCGCCGTCGCCGCCCTCGGTCCTTCGGCGAGCCGTGCGTCGGGATGGTCGGCGCTCCGGGTCGATGTCGCTGGCCGGTACGCCGGGAGGGCGAGAACGGAGACCTACGGGATCGTCGACCACCTCGCCAACCTCGAGACCGCACCCCTGGTGGTCGCCGGCCTCCTCGCCGCCAGCGGCGAGGTCCAGGCCCACGGCGTGGCGCCGCCGGAATCGGCGTTCGAACCGGATCGGTTCCTGGCCATCCTGGCGGAACGGGGGGTCCGAGCCGCCCGCCTGGAGCGATGAGCGATGAGCGGCGGATGAGCGGCGCCTGACCCGCAATCGAGGTGGGTAAGATTGGTGCGGAAAAGACCAGACATTCCGCCACGGCCCGCGGCCAAGCCTTGTCACCCAGTGCGACGTATAACTGATGACAGACAGCGTGACCAGAGCCGTGACCCGGGGCGGTAAAAAAATCTCGTATTATCCTGATAGTGGCCCCAAGCTGTTAGGCGCCGGGCGGCTCTCGCTGAAGGGGCGGGGGTCGGTGAAGCTGCCAGGTTAAGGACCATGCCCTCAAAAAATCCCATCCTTTCGCAGGAAGCTGCACGACGTCTCATCGGTGACCGGAGCTTCTCTGCCCGGGGTGACCGAGGCCCTGTCGGCACGCCGCTCGGCGCCCATGCGGGTGTCGAGGTCGAGTGGCTGACCGTCTCGACCCACAACAGAGAGAGCCACATCCCGCTGCGGGACACACGCGGCGCGGTCGCGGCGGCGGGCACGTTGCCGGGCGGGTGCCGGGTCACCTTCGAGCCCGGGGGCCAGCTCGAGCTGAGCTCGCCCGCCGACCTGCCCTCCGCCGCCTGCCAGGCGGTTGCCGAGGACGTCGCCCACCTGCGCCGCCACCTCTCCGACTACGGCATCGCCCTCGTCGGGATGGGGCGCGACCCCCTCCGGCTCGAGCGCCGGGTGCTGGAGTCTCCCCGCTACGTGGCGATGGAGCGGTACTTCGACGCCCTCAGCTCCCTGGGGCGGGTGATGATGTGCGGCACGGCCTCCGTGCAGGCCAACCTCGACCTCGGCTCGGGCCAGGAGGCGGAGAGTCGCTGGCGCCAGGCCCACAGGGTCGGGCCAACCCTCGCCGCCACCTTTGCCAACTCGCCGTTTCAGGGCGGAGGGCCCAGCGGATGGCGCTCGACGCGCCTCGCGGTGTGGCAGGCCCTGGATGCCACCCGCACCGCGCCGGTCGGGATGTGGTCGCCCGGCCCGGACGCCTGGGCGACGTACGCCTTCAACGCCCGCGTCATGCTGATCCGGGCGGGCGAGGACCGGTTCGTCCCCGTGACCGACGGCCTCACCTTCGGCGAGTGGATGTTCCGGGGTCACGAACTGGGGTACCCGGACGTCGGTGACCTCGAGTACCACCTGTCCACGCTCTTCCCACCGGTCCGGCCTCGGGGCTGGCTGGAGCTGCGCATGGTCGACAGCCTGCCCGACCCCTGGTGGCGCGTCCCACCCCTGGTCGCCACGGCCATCGTCTCCGACCCCGAGGCGGCGGAGCGGGCCGCCCGGGCGTGCGCCGGCGTGACGGAGCTCTGGACGGAGGCCGCCCGCGTCGGCCTCAACCATCCCGCCCTCGCCGCCGCGGCCGCCGAGTGCCTGGAGGCGACGATCGACGCCCTCCCCCGCATCGGCGCCTTCGGCGGCGCCGCCTGGGTGGTCGAGGCCTTCCACGACGAGTTCACCAGCCGGGGCCGTTGCCCCGCCGACGACCTGCTCGACGCCTGGGAGTCCACCGGCGCCCTGTTCCCCAACGACCAGCCACTGGAGCCAGCATGGACCTAGAAGACGCTCACCTGAAGCAGACGATCGCCGAGGAGCTCGGGGCGGTTCGCCGCCGCTCCCTCGCTCTCCTCGACCCCCTGTCGGAGCCCGACCTGCTCCGCCAGCACTCGCCGATCATGTCACCGCTCGTGTGGGACCTCGCCCACGTCGGCAACTACGAGGAGCTGTGGCTGCTCGAGGCCGTGGCCGGCGTGCGCGCCGGACCCAGGAGTCTCGACGACATCTACGACGCCTTCCGCCATTCCCGCACCGAGCGCGTCGCCCTGCCGCTCCTCGGCCCCAGCGAGGCCCGCACCTACATCGCCGGGGTCCGCGACAAGGCCCTCGACGTGCTGGACAAGGTCGAATTCGACCCGGACCACCAGCTGCTCGGCAATGCCTACGTCTACGGCATGGTGGTCCAGCACGAGCACCAGCACGACGAGACCATGCTGGCGACCCTGCAGCTCATGGACGGGGAGGGCTACCGTCCGCAGGCACCGGTGCCGCCCCGGGGGCGGCGCATCGACAAGGCCGAGGTCCTCGTCGAGGGCGGCCCCTTCGAGATGGGGACGTCGCTGGAGCCATGGGCCTACGACAACGAACGCCCCGCCCACGTCGTGGACCTGCCCCCCTTCTTCATCGACACCACGCCCGTCACCAACCGGGACTACCTGCGCTTCGTCGAGGCGGGGGGCTACGACGATCCCCGCTGGTGGAGCGAGGCCGGGTGGGCGCACCGCCAGAAGGCGGGCCTCAGCGCACCCCAGTTCTGGCGCAAGGAGTGCGAGGGGGTGTGGACCCGCCTGCGGTTCGGGTGGCGGGAGGACCTCCCCCTCAACGAGCCGGTGTGCCACGTCTGCTGGTACGAGGCCGACGCCTACGCGCGCTGGGCCGGCAAGCGGCTGCCCACCGAGGCGGAATGGGAGAAGGCGGCCTCCGCCGAGCCGGGGGGAGCCAAACGCCGCTACCCGTGGGGCGATGCACCTCCCAGCCCCGAGCTGGCCAACCTGGGCCAGCGCTACTTCCGGCCAGCGGCCGTCGGGGCATACCCGCAGGGCGCCAGCCCCTGGGGGTGCGAGCAGATGATCGGCGACGTGTGGGAGTGGACGTCCTCGGGGTTCACCTCCTATCCCGGGTACCACTGGTTCCCCTACAAGGAGTACTCGGAGGTCTTCTTCAAGCAGGACGAGGGCAGGTTCCGGGTGCTGCGCGGCGGCTCGTGGGCGACGGACCCCGCGGCGGTCCGCACGACCTTCCGGAACTGGGACTTCCCCATCCGGCGCCAGATCTTCGCCGGCTTTCGCTGCGCCCGGGACGCCTGAGTTCCCATGTGCCGCCTCCTGGCCTATCTCGGGCCTGACATGAGCCTGGAGTCGCTGCTCCTCGCCCCGCCCTGGTCGCTGCTGCGCCAGAGCTACGAGCCGCGCTTCATGCGTCGGGGCAGGGTCAACGCCGACGGCTTCGGGGCCGGGTGGTACGACTTCGGCGTCCGCGAAGAGCCAGCGCTGTACCGGCGCGCAACCCCGATGTGGTCCGACCGGACCTTCGCGTCGATCGCCGGGTTGGCCCACTCCGGGGCCATCCTCGCGGCAGTCCGCAACGCCACGGCGCCGTCGCCGACCGAGGAGTCCAACACGCCCCCCTTCACCTCCGGCCGCTGGCTGTTCGCCCACAACGGCGAGGTGGCCGGCTTCGCTCGCGGGGGCCGCAGGACGCTGCTCCAGACAATCTCGGACCGCCGGGCCGCGGAGATCGGTGGGTCGGCGGACTCGGAGGTGCTCTTCGCCATGGTGCTCGACCGCCTCGACGCCGGGGCCTCGCCCGCCGGCGCCCTCTCCGATGTGGTGGGCGCCGTCATGGAATCGACAGGAGGAAGGCTCAACATGGTGCTCACCGACGGCCACACGGTCGCAGCGACCGCGTGTGGCGACTCGCTCTACGTCCAGGAGGACGCCCCCGGCTTTGTCGTGGCATCCGAACCCTACGACGACCGCCCGGGCTGGCGGGAGGTTGCCGACGGCTCGGTGATCGAGGCGACGGAGGGCGGCAGCCCGCTCAAGCTGAGGATCGGGGGGATGTCCCGGTGACCCTCGGCGACGCGGTGCAGGCGCTCACCCTCGACGTGCACCTCGGCCCGGACGACATGGCGGCAGCGCTGCGGTCCGACGCCCGCAAGGGCTTGACGTCGAGCCCCAAGCAACTGCAGCCACGGTGGTTCTACGACGAGGTCGGCTGCTCGCTCTTCGACCGGATCACGTGCCTGGACGAGTACTACCTCACCCGCCGCGAGCGACAGATCCTGGTGAACCACGCCGACGACATCGCCGTCGCCACCGGGGCCGACACCCTCGTGGAGCTGGGCTCGGGCACCTCGGAGAAGACCCGGATCCTCCTGGATGCGTTCTCCGAGGCCGGTGCACTGCAACGCTTCGTGCCCTTCGACATCGCCGAGGCGACGCTTCGCTCGGCGGCCGCCGCGGTCGCCTCCGAGTATCCCGGGACCAGCGTCCATGCGGTGGTCGGCGACTTCGAGCACCACGTGGGCCTGCTGCCCCACGAAGGCCTGCGGGTCGTCGCCTTCCTCGGCTCCACCATCGGCAACCTTGTGCCGGCAAAGCGGGCCAAGCTGCTGTCGGAGATCGCCGGGAACCTCGACGACGGCGAGTCCCTGCTGCTGGGCTGCGACCTCGTGAAGGACACCCACCGCCTCGTTGCCGCCTACAACGACGCCTTCGGCGTGACCGCAGCGTTCAACCTCAACGTCTTGTCCGTGCTCAACCGGGAGTTGGGGGCCGGCTTCGATCCCGAGCGCTTCGCCCACGTCGCCTGCTTCGACACCGAGAACGAGTGGATCGAGATGCGGCTGCGCTCGTTGGAGGCCCAGACCGTGCCCGTCGTCGACCTGGGGATCGAGGTCGAGTTCGGCGAGGGGGAGGAGATGCGCACCGAGGTGTCGACGAAGTTCCGCCGGGAGGGCGTCGAACGCGAGCTCGACGAGGCGGGCCTGGAGTTGCGCCACTTCTGGAGCGACGAGGGCGGCGACTTCGGTCTCTTCCTCGCCTTCCGCTAGACGGGTTCCCGGTGGCCCCATCGCCGTGGGTCGAGCGCTTCGCCTCGATGGTGCCGGAAGGGGCGCCGGTGCTGGACCTGGCCTGCGGCGGCGGCCGCCACACCCGGCTCTTCGCCGGGGCGGGTCATCCCGTCACGGCCGTCGACATCGACCTGAGCCGCCTGGGTGACCTCGCCGACGATCCCCGGGTGGAGCCCGTCCAGGCCGACCTCGAGGGCGGGGAACCGTTTCCGCTCCCAGGCCGCACCTTCGGTGGCGTCGTCGTCACCAACTACCTCCACCGCCCGCTCCTGGAGGATCTGGTGGCCGCGCTGGCGCCCGGCGGGGTCTTCATCTACGAAACGTTTGCCGAAGGCAACGAGGCGCTGGGGGGCCGGGTGACCAACCCCGACTTCCTCCTGCGCCACGGCGAGTTGCTGGAGCTGGCCCGGGGTCGCCTCCGGGTCGTCGCCTATGAGGACGTGGTCCTCGAGGAGCCGAAGCCTGCTGCCGTCCAACGGATCTGCGCTGTCAGGACCAGGTGATGGTCACCGGCGCCGACGACGCCTGGGAGTTGGCGCCACCGGTGTTGCAGACCATCGCCACGAAGGTGTGGGTCGTGGCCACCGACTGGCTCACCGACGCCGCGATCGTCGAGCCCGATCCGACGTGGACCACTTCCTGGCCGGTGGTGGTGTCGACGATCGAAAGGCCGTAGGGCGTCGGGCCGACGTCGCGGTTGGCGACCCCACTCAGGTTCACGGCCTGCCCGGCGCCGGCGGTCGTCGAACTCGCCGACAGGCTGATGGCGTAGCCGTTGCCCGGGACCGGCGGGGCCGGGGTGGGCGCCGGGGCGGCGGAGGCACCCCAGGTCACCACGACCGGCGCCGATACCGTCTGGGCGTTGGCTCCCCCGCTGTTGGAGACGGAGGCCACGTAGCTGTGGGTGCCGGCCACGGACTGGCTCACCGACGCCGCGATCGTCGAGCCCGATCCGACGTGGACCACTTCCTGGCCGGTGGTGGTGTCGACGATCGAAAGGCCGTAGGGCGTCGGGCCCACGTCACGGTTGGCGACCCCGCTCAGGTTCACGGACTGCCCCGTGGCCGCGGTCGTCGAACTCGCCGACAGGCTGATGGAGAAGCCGGTGCTCGGGACAGGAGGGGGTGATGGCGTCGGGGCAGGGGTGGGGGCCGGGCTCAGCGGGGCGGCGCCGAAGAAGTCCGCCATCGGCTGCGCGGCGCCGTCGTTGCCGGTGAGCGGCGCCAGGCCCCATGCCCATTCCACGGTCTTCAGCAGGGAGTAGTGCGTGTAGGCGACGCCAGAGCGGTAGCCTGCCGGCACGTTGTTCGTACTGTTCGTGATGACGATGGTCGCCACCTGGTTCGTCCCGTTCTCGTCCTCGTCGTAGGTGATGAACAGCGCCGAGTTCTGCTGCGTGAACGCCGGGGACTGCAGGATCAGCGGCACGTTCTGCGACAGCCACTGGTCACCGGTGGCGATGGGGCAGTCGTGGGTGTCGTTGCACAGGTTCGGCACGATGAAGGCGTAGTTGGGCGTGGTCGACGCCGACGCCAGGTCGGAGGCGAGGGAGCTGTAGGGGACATCCTTGCCGCACTCGGAGCCCGTTCGGATGTCGTTGAAATAGACGAAGGGATTGTGCTTCTGGGCGTAGGGATACGAGTCGCCGGCGAAGCACGGCGCGGGCATGGACTCCTGGTACGACTTCCAGGTGCGGCCGGAGGCCGAGATGCGGTCGGCGATGCTCGTTGCGGTCACGGTGCAGGTGGTGCAGTCCGTCGTGATGCCGTAGGTGCTGCCTCCGGTCAGGGCCAGGTAGTTGGGCAGGCTCGGGTGCGCAACCGCTGCGTAGTTTGCGGCAAGGCTGTACCGGGCGATCAGCGAGTTGGTGTAGGGCGCCTCGGTCGTGTTGGCGAGGATCGTGCCGTAGTTGTGGTTCTCCATCACGATCGTGAAGATGTGGTCGAGTTGCGGCGGGCCGGCAGCCACAGCGCCCCGGGCACCGATCTGCGTCACACCGAAGGCTGCCAGGGTGAGCAGCCCGGTGGCGGCGCCGATCCGGCCACGCCAAGAGCGTCGTACCGTTCGCATGTGGGGATTCCTTTCCTCCGCCCGGGAGCATCAACAGCGTACTGTTAACCGGGACAATCGAAACTGAGCAAACGCTGTGCGTTTACGCGAACAAAGCGCACCACCGGACGGTCATCCTTTGCGGGAGGCACCGGACGCAAAGGTTCACGAAGCATCTAGACGCATGCGGACATTTCGACGCGAACTCCAACGAATCCGCTTTATCATTCGAAAGAAGCGCCGAATTAAGAATTCCTCATTCTCTTCGCCGTGGCTTGTAGGCTGGCCGGGTGTTCGAGATCCCGGCGGTCCTCGTGCTCGGCTGGCTGACCGATCGTGCAGCCGGCGACCCGGTCCGCTGCCATCCGGTCGCCGGTTTCGGACGGCTCGCCGGAGGCCTGGAGGCCCGGGTGTGGCGGCCGTGTCGCTGGGCCGGGACCGTCTACGCAGGGGCACTCGTCGGTGCCGCCGGCGCGGTCACCGCGCTGGCCTGGCGCCTCACGGGCGGGCGGCCACTCGGACGGCTCGCGCTGGGTTCCGCCGTCGTCTGGACGGCACTGGGCGGGCGGTCGCTGGAGCGTGCCGCCCTGGACCTTGCCGCCACCCTCGAGCGGGGCGACCTCCCTGCCGCCCGCGCCCTGCTCCCCACGCTGGCCGGCCGTGATCCCACCGCACTCGGGGCGACGGAGTTGTGCCGGGCGGGGATCGAGTCGGTCGCGGAGAACACCGCCGATGCCGTGACGGGACCCCTGTTGTGGGGCGCCCTCGCCGGCCCGGGCGGCGTCGCGGTCTACCGGGCCGCGAACACCCTCGACGCCATGGTCGGCCATCGCAGCGAGCGCTACGAGCGCTTCGGGTGGGCGGCGGCACGCCTCGACGACCTCCTTACCTGGCCCGCGGCACGGCTGGCGGCCGGGCTGGCGGTGCTCCTTGCCCCCGTGGCGGAGGGGGATCCGGTCCGAGCGTGGACGGTCCTGCGCAGGGACGGGTCCCTGCACCCCAGCCCGAATGCGGGCCGGCTGGAGGCGGCGTTCGCCGGCGCCCTCGGCGTGGGCCTCGGGGGCGTCAACGTCTACGGCAGCCGGGTCGAGGCTCGCCCCAGGATGGGAGCGGACGCTGGCCGGGAGCCCGTGCCCGAGGACCTCAGGCGCGCGGTTCGCCTCAGCCGTGCCACCGGCTGGGCCTCCTGCGCAGTGTGCGCGGCCCTCGCCTTTGCCCTCGCGAAGGTGAGGAGGAAAAGTGTTGCTCTAAGTACCAAAAGCTCCTCACCTTGGCGCGCAACGGCCGGGCGGCGGGCGTGAGTTCGGCCCTCCTCGTCGCCGGCACATCCTCGGACGCCGGCAAGAGCGTGGTCGTCGCCGGGATCTGCCGCTGGCTGCGACGCCAGGGTGTCAGCGTGGCGCCCTTCAAGGCCCAGAACATGTCCCTCAACGCGGCAGTCACCGCCGACGGCAGCGAGATCGGGAGGGCGCAGGCGGCGCAGGCAGCGGCGGCCGGCGTCGAGCCGGAGGCCTCGATGAACCCGGTGCTCATCAAGCCGACGGGCGAGCGACAGGCGCAGGTGGTCGTCATGGGCCGGGTCCTGACGCGCACCAGCGCCGCCGGCTACCAGGACCTCAAGGACCGCCTCCTGCCGGTGGTCCTCGACGCCCTGGAGCACCTGCGGTCCCGCTTCGACGTCGTCATCTGCGAGGGGGCCGGAGGTGTCGCCGAGATCAACCTCCGTCACTCCGACCTCGCCAACCTGGGCCTCGCCAGGGCGGCCTCGCTGCCGGTGGTCGTCGTCGGCGACATCGACCGGGGTGGGGTCTTCGCCTCGCTGTTCGGATCGTTGGCGTTGCTGGACCCGCAGGACCAGGCCCTCGTGCGGGCATTCCTTGTCAACAAGTTCCGCGGAGACGTCGACCTGCTGGAGCCCGGCATCGCCGAGCTGCAACGGCGCACCGGGCGCAGCGTGCTCGGCGTCCTGCCCTGGGTGCGGGGCCTGGAGGTGGACGCCGAGGACTCCCTCGCCCTGGAGGCGCCGAGGCGCGCGGCGCCGCCGGTGCCGGGCGGGGCCACCCTGCTGGTGACGGTCGTCCGGCTCCCCCGGGTGAGCAACTTCACCGATGTCGACCCCCTTGCCGCCGAGCCGGGCGTCGAAGTGCGCTTCACGGATTCGGTAACCGAGCTTGCCGCTGCCGACCTCGCCGTGCTGCCGGGGACGAAGGCGACCGTCGCCGACCTGGCGTGGTTGCGCTCCCGTGGGCTCGACCAGGTGCTGTCCAACCGGGCCCGTTCGGGCAAGCCCGTCCTGGGCATCTGCGGCGGCTACCAGATGCTCGGCAGGTGCGTCGACGACGCCGTGGAGAGCGGGGCCGGGCCGGTGGAGGGCCTCGGGCTCCTGCCGGTCGAGACGGTCTTCGAGCCCGACAAGGTCCTTGCCCGCCCGAGTGGCCTCGCACCGTCGTTCGGTGCGACCAGGGTGGATGGCTACGAGATCCACCACGGCCGGGTCCGGCGCCACGGCGGCGAGCCGGTCTTCGTTGTCGACGGCGCCTCCGGGGAGGGCTGTCGCAGCGGCGCGGTCGTCGGTACGTCCTGGCACGGCGTCTTCGAATCCGACGCCTTCCGGCGCGCCTTCTGCTCGTGGGTAGCCGGCGTGCGGGGCGTGGCATGGATCCCGGGCACCGGGTCGTTCGCAGACGCCCGGGAGGCGCGCCTCGACCTGCTCGGAGACCTGATCGCCGACCACGTCGACGGGGCAGCCCTCCTCGGGCTGATCGACGGCTCGAACGTCACCGCCGGGGCAACGCTGCCGGTTGTGACGACGGGACTGGCGGACTGATGGGTCTCACGCTGGTGGTCGGCGGCATCCGTTCCGGCAAGAGCGGGTACGCCGAGCGCCTGGCGGAGGCGGCGGGCCCTCCGGTGGTCTACGTTGCGACCGGGGCAGGGGACGACGCCGAGATGGCAGAGCGCATCGAGCGACACCGCCGCCGCCGGCCCTCCGCCTGGCAGACCCTCGAAGCCGCGGATCCCCTGGGGGCCCTCGGCGCCGATCTCGCTGGAGCGCCCGGAGCGACGGTGCTGATCGACGGCCTCGGGGGCTGGATCTGCGCGCTGATGCAGGCCAACTGCCTGTTCACCGACGAGGCGGTCGCCCCCTGGGGGGAGGCCGGCGAGGCAGCCCGCCGGCGGGTCCTGGCGGCCGTGTCGTCGTTCGCGGGAGCCGCCGCATCCCGGGAGGCCGCCACGATCGTCGTGGCCGACGAGGCGGGGCTCGGCGGGGTACCGCCCGGGGCAGGCTCCCGCCGCTTCCTCGACCTGAGCGGCGAGGCGACCCAACTCCTGGCCTCATCGGCGAACGCCGTCTGGCTCGTGGTGGCAGGCCAGGCGGTGCCACTCAAGGCTCCGAACCCGCCGGCCCCCGAACCAGAGCGACCCGACCTGCGGGTGCACGGCGACTCGCAGGTCCCACCGGGCGCCCTGGACTTTGCGGTCAACGTCGTGCCGGGCGGCCCCCCGCCGCAGGTCCGGGAGCGGTTGGCGTCGGCGCTGAGCACCATCGACCGGTACCCGGACGACGCGCCGGCCGCGAGCGCGGTCGCCGCACGCCACGGCCGGCCCCCGGACGAGGCCCTCGTGCTCAACGGCGCCGCCGAGGCCTTCTGGCTCCTTGCGCACGCGCTGCGCCCGCGGCGGGCGGTCTGTGTCCACCCCTCGTTCACGGAGCCGGAGGCCGCCCTCCGGGCCGCCGGCGCCGAGGTGGTGCGGGCCCAGCGGGACCCCGAGGACTTCTCCCTCGACCCGGCCGCGATCGACCCAGCCGCAGGCTTCGTTGTCATCGGCAACCCCAACAACCCCACGGGCAACCTCGACCCGGCGGCGACGATCGCGGGTCTGGCGCGACCCGGCCGGATCCTCGTCGTGGACGAGGCATTCATGGACCTGGTCCCCGGCGAGGGCGAGAGCCTGGCGCGCCGCGGCGACATCCCCGGCCTGGTCGTCGTGCGCAGCCTCACCAAGGCGTGGGCGCTGCCCGGCCTGCGCGCCGGCTTCCTGCTGGCCCCGGCGGGTATCGTCGCTGCGCTCTGTGCAGCCCGGCAACCCTGGAGCGTCAACAACCTTGCCCTCGCCGCCCTGGAGGCCTACGGCCGTGGCGAGCTCACCGCGGCCGCCGTCGCGGGGGAGACCGCCCTGGCCAGGGAGGAACTTGCCACCCGTCTCCGCTGCCTCCCGGGGGTCCGGGTCTGGCCCTCCTGCGCCAACTTCCTCCTCGTCCGGGTGTCCGGTGGGGAGCACGTGCGGGCGGGCCTCCTGGAGCGCGGCATCGCGGTCAGGCGAGCCGCCACCTTCCCCGGCCTGACGGCCGACCACCTCCGCATCGCCGTCCGAACGCCGGCCGATAACGAGCGCCTCCTGGCGGCCCTGGCGGAGGTGGTGTAGTGGAAGCGGTCCTCGCCGGTGACCTGCTGCGGGTCGATCTCGGTTCGGAGCACCGCTGCCTCGCCTCGAGCGTGCTGGGGGGCGGCCTCGGGGCGGTCCGGACCTGGGTCAACCTCCAGGTCCCGTCGGACTACGCGCGGACCGACCCCGACGTCCACCTGGCGGAGGTGACGGCGGGCTTCCCGGGCCCCGTCGTCGGGATGCTGACGGCTGCCTCCGTGAAGGACTTCCGCGACGTGGACTGCGGTTCGGCACGGGCCATCGCCACCGTCGGGCTCGGTTGGCCCACCGCCGCGGCCGGCCGTCGGGAGGTCGCCGCCGCGCTCTGCCCGGGCACCATCAACGTCCTTGTGGTCACCGGTGCGGCGCTGACCGATGCCGGGCTCGTCGGAGCGCTCCAGACCGCGGTCGAGGCGAAGGCGCAGGCCCTTGCCGACGCCGGGATCGGGGCTTCCAACCACACCGGCCCGGCCACCGGAACCGCCAGCGACGCCATCGCAGTGGCGTGCGCGCCCGGGGCCTCCATCGCCTTCGCCGGCCCTGCCACCCGGGCCGGATCAGACCTTGCCCGGGCCGTCCACCGGGCGGTGTCCGAGGGCTGCGAGCGTTGGAGTCTGCATGGAGGCTGAGGAGAGCGTCGCTGCGATGGCTGCCCTCGTGGCGCCGGTCGACCGCGAGGCAGGCGCGGAGGCCCTGCGCCGCCACGACCGGCTCGTCAAGCCGCCCGGCAGTCTGGGCCGCGTCGAGGCGATCGGCGTACGGCTTGCCGCCATTGCCGGGGCATGCCCGCCACCGGTGCCCCGCCGGCCGGTCGTGGTGATTGCCGCGGGCGACCACGGCGTGCTCGCCCAGGGTGTGTCGCCCTGGCCCTCGGAGGTCACAGGGGCAATGATTGCGGCCTTCTGCTCTGGCACGGCAGCCGTCAATGCGATCGCCGCCACCGTCGGGGCCGGGGTGCTCGTCCTCGACGTGGGAGTGGCGTCCGACCTCCCCGTCCATCCGCGGTTGCGCCATGCGCGGGTGCGGCCCGGAACCGCCGACCTCTCCAAAGGGCCCGCCATGAGCCGGGCCGAAGCCGCCGCCGCCGTCCTCGCGGGGGCCGCCGCCGCCGAGGACCTCATCGCCGGCGGGGCGGACCTGCTCGTCACCGGCGACATGGGGATCGGCAACTCCACCCCCGCCGCCTGCCTGATCGCCGCCTTCACGGGCAAGCCCGCGGCCGAGGTGACCGGCCGGGGGACGGGGATCGACGACGCCACGCTCGCGCTGAAGACCAAGGTCGTCGCGCATGCCATCGACCTGCACCGCCCCGATGCCCGCGATGCTCTGGGCGTCCTGGCGGCGGTCGGCGGTCTCGAGCACGCTGCCCTCGCCGGCCTGATCCTCGCCGGGGCGGCCCACCGCATCCCGGTGGTGCTCGACGGCGTCAACGCCGTGGCGGCGGCGCTTGCAGCCGCGGTCCTCCGCCCCGAGGCTGTGGGCTACCTCCTTGCCGGGCACCGCTCCGTCGAGCCGGGAGCGAGCGCCGCCCTCGACCACCTTGGCCTGGAGCCGCTGCTCGACCTCCAGATGCGGCTCGGCGAGGGCACGGGGGCCCTCCTTGCGGTCCCCATCGTCATCGCCGCGGCCTCCGTCCTTCGTGACATGGCCACATTTGAAGAGGCGGGCATCGGATAGTGCGCGACGCGCTCGCCTTCCTCACCGTCCTGCCGGTCGGGGCGAGGGACCGGCCGCCCAGCCGGAGAAGCCTGCTCGCCTTCCCGCTCGTGGGCCTCGTCGTGGGGGCGGTCTGGGCCCTCGCCGCCTACGGCGCCTCGTGGCTCTGGGGACCCTGGCCCGCGGCGGCGGCGGTCATCCTCGCCGACCTCGCCCTCACGGGCGGGCTGCACCTCGACGCCGTGGCCGACGTTGCCGATGGCTGGGCGTCCCGCCTGCCGGCGCAACAGGCAATCGAGGTGATGCGGGACCCCGCCATCGGAGCCGTGGGGGCGGCGACGTTGGGCGCAGCGCTGATCGCCCGGTGGTCGTTCATCGCCCTGTTGGCCTCCCAGCACCGGTGGGGGTTCCTCGTGGCCGTGCCCGTCGCCGGGCGGACCGCCATGGCGGTGACGATGGCAACCTCGCCCCGGGCCGCGGGCGGGTCGCTGGCCGGACCGCTGGTCGCCGCCGGGCCCCGGATCACCGCCGCCGTGGCCGCGATCGCGCTGGCGGCCTCGATCCTGGCTGCGAACCTCCGGGGTGCGCTGGCGCTGGCGCTGGGAGCGCTCGTCGCCGAGGCGGGTGCCCGGCTGGCCCGGCGGCGCTTCGGGGCCGTGACGGGTGACATCGTCGGAGCGGCGGGCATGGCGGCTGAGATCGCCGCCCTGGCGTTCCTCTCCGCTCGATAGGGTGGGGGCGTGTCGAATACTCCACGCTATTTGTGGAAAATCCTCCCCGGCCTGCTGGCGGTCCTCCTTGTCGCATGCTCGAGTTCCCCGCCGGCGGCCACCTCCACCCCGGTCCCGGTCGGTGACCTTGCCTCCCTCGGCCCCCTCGCCTCCCCGTCACCCGGGACCATCGGCGCGGAAGGCGCGCCCATCCCGCAAGCGCCCCCGCTCGCCGATCTCAGCAAGGCCGCCACGGGCCAGGACGTCGACGGCATCAAGTGCGAGACCGCCGAGCGCGTCACGTACCACATCCACGCCCATCTGGCGGTCTACGTGGACGGGAAGCCCCGCCAGGTCCCGTTCGGCATCGGCATCCCCGACCCCGTCACCCAGAACGCGAACGGCTTCCCCTTCGTCGTGAGCGGGAAGTGCTTCTACTGGCTGCACACCCACATGTCGGACGGGATCATCCACGTCGAGTCCCCGTCGGCACGGGGCTACACCCTCGGCGAGTTCTTCGACATCTGGGGCCAGCCACTGAGCACCACGCAGGCGGGACCGGTGACGGGCACCGTCACCGCCTTCTACAGGGGCAGGCCCTACACGGGCAGCGACCTCCGGGCGATCCCCCTGACCGCCCATGCCGACATCCAGCTCGACATCGGCACGCCGCTCGTCGCTCCGGAGGTGACGGACTTCGGGAAGCTGTGAGCGGGGAGAAGGCAGTAGGATGGGCTATCCCGCGGGAGCCCGGAGGGCCGGGCTGAGAGGGCGCCGACCGGCGCCGACCGCTTGAACCTGCCCCAGGTAACGCTGGCGAAGGGAGGAGCCCATGAAGCTCGAGGAGGACATCAACGCTGCACCCGAGGGGGCCCTGCGCCCCCGTATAGACGACGCGCCGCCGCCGCACGCCCGCAAGGTGTACGTCGAGGGGTCCCGGCCCGACATCCAGGTGCCGATGCGGGAGATCCACCTGTCCCCGACGCCGTCGGAATACGGCGCCGAAGACAACCCCCCGCTCCGGCTCTACGACACGGGCGGCCCGTACACCGACTGGGAGGCTGCCAAGCCGGACGTCCGCCTCGGCCTGCCTCCCCTCCGCAGACCCTGGGTCACCGAGCGGGGCGACGTCGAGGAGTACGAAGGAGCGCCGATCCCCGTGGCTGGTTTCGCCGGCACCCGCCCACGCCCCCTCCGGGCACAGGCGGGCCGCTGCGTTACGCAGTTGCACTACGCCCGCCGCGGCGAGGTCACGCCGGAGATGCAGTTCGTCGCCATCCGGGAGGGCCTCGATCCTGAGGTGATCCGGACCGAGGTTGCCTTGGGACGGGCGATCATCCCGAGCAACGTCAACCACCCCGAGAGCGAGCCGATGGCCATCGGCCGCAACCTCCTGGTGAAGATCAACGCCAACATCGGCAACTCGGCAGTCGGGTCCTCGATCGAGGAGGAGGTCGACAAGCTCGCCTGGTCCGTCCGGTGGGGCGCCGACACGGTCATGGACCTCTCCACGGGCGCAGACATCCATGCCACCCGGGAGTGGATCGTGCGCAACTCGCCGGTCCCCATCGGCACCGTGCCCATCTACCAGGCCCTCGAGAACGTGGGCGGCGTGGCCGAGGACCTCACCTGGGAGGTCTACCGCGACACCATCCTCGAGCAGGCGGAGCAGGGCGTCGACTACTTCACCGTGCACGCCGGGGTCCTGCTGCGCTACGTGCCGCTGACTGCCCGCAGGGTTACCGGGATCGTCTCCCGGGGCGGCTCGATCCTGGCCGCCTGGTGCCTGGCGCACCACAAGGAGAACTTCCTCTACACCCACTTCGAGGAACTGTGCGAGATCTTTGCCGCCTACGACGTCGCCTTCTCCCTCGGCGACGGCCTCCGGCCGGGCTCGATCGCCGACGCCAACGACGAGGCGCAGTTCGGCGAGCTCCGAACCCTGGGCGAGCTCACCCAGGTCGCCTGGCGCCACGACGTCCAGGTGATGATCGAGGGGCCGGGCCACGTCCCCATGAACAAGATCAAGGAGAACGTCGACCTGGAGCGGGAGGTCTGCCACGACGCGCCCTTCTATACGCTCGGGCCGCTGACCGTGGACATCGCGCCGGGCTACGACCACATCACCTCGGCGATCGGCGCCGCCATGATCGGCTGGTACGGGGCGTCGATGCTCTGCTACGTCACGCCGAAGGAGCACCTCGGCCTGCCCAACCGCAAGGACGTGAAGGACGGGGTGATCGCCTACAAGATCGCCGCCCACGCCGCCGACCTCGCCAAGGGCCACCCCGGCGCACAGCAATGGGACGACGCCCTCTCGAAGGCGCGCTTCGAGTTCCGCTGGGAGGACCAGTTCAACCTCTCTCTCGACCCCGAGTGCGCCCGGGGCTTCCACGACGAGACCCTGCCGGCGACGCCCGCCAAGAAGGCCCACTTCTGCTCGATGTGCGGGCCGAAGTTCTGCTCGATGCGCATCAGCCAGGACGTCCGGGAGTACGCCGCAGCCCACGGGCTCAACGAGGACGAGGCACTTGCGGCCGGGCTGGCCGACAAGGCGGAGGAGTTCCACCGGCGTGGGAGCTCTCTGTACGTCTCCCCCGACTGACGACGCCCGGCGAGGATAGGAGTGGATCGCGCGCCGGCGCGCGAACGGCGACCAAGCTCGCCGCCAGCCCCGGGCTAACGCCGGCGGCGGGGCCGGAGCACCGCCAGCAGGCCGGCCGTCATCGCCGCCACGCCGGCGCCCACGACGAGCCGGCGCCTCGGCGTCGCCGTCGCCAGCCGGGCGGGCCGCAGATCGGCGGGCAGATGGAACCGCACGACGGGCCAGTCCCGCGCTCTGGCGATGCGCCGGAGGTCCTTGTCCGGGTTGGCCGGGACGGGGTGGCCCACCACCTCCAGCATCGGAAGGTCGGTGATCGAGTCCGAGTAGGCCCACGAGTCCGCCAGGTCGATGCCGTTGCCCGCCGCCAGTGCCCGCATGGCCTCGGCCTTGTGGGGACCGTAGCAGTAGAAGTCGAGCTCGCCGACGTAGCGGCCCGTGTCATCGACCCTCGACTTCGTCGCGATGACATCGTCCACGCCGAGGAGGCCGCCGATCGGCGTCACCACCTCCTCGGGCGACGACGAGACGAGGTAGATGCGCCGCCCCCGGGCGCGGTGCCATGCCATGAGGTCGAGAGCCTCCCGGTAGATAATCGGCCGGATGACCTCGTCCATGGTCGACTGGATGACCCGTCCGAAGCTCGCCCGGGTCTGTCCGCGAGAGAGCTCGAGACCACGCAGGCGCCACTCCTCCATGCGGGCCTCGTCGGCGCCGCGCAGCAGGTAGATGAATTGGGCGGCGTAGCCCCGCAGGAGCGTGGCCCGGGTGATCAGGCCCGCCCGGTAGAAGTTCCTGCCGAACGCCAGCCCGCTCGGCCGGGCGACCACGGTCCGGTCGAGGTCAAAGAATGCCGCGCCGCCCATGTTGTGTTTAGTCAGTGTGTCCAACTTGCCTAATCCATCCCGCCTATCCGACCCGAAGCGCACCGCAATCCCGGTCCGTGAACCGGTTCACGGCGCGTTTGTCCCTCCCCCTGGCCCCATTGTGCCCTTGCTCGCCCGCCCCGGGGTGCGCCGGGCCGTTGCGGGACTCGCCGTCGCGCTGGTGGTCTTCGGGCTGGGGATGCTCGTCTATCCCGTGACGACCGACATCTATACGAGCCGCGCCCAGGCACGGCTGCGGCGGGACTTCGCCGCCCAGGTCGTCCAGGCGCAGACGCCTCCGGCCAACGTGGGGCCGGCGCCGGCGACCTCGAAGGGCACGCCGCCCGCCGTCCACGCAGGGCAGGGCGTGGCCCTGATCCGGATCCCCAAGCTCGGTGTGGACACCGTCGTCGTCGAGGGCACCGACCCGGCGACGCTGCGCCAGGGCCCCGGTCACTACCCCGGGTCGTCGCAGGCGTGTGCCCGCGGCAATGTGGCCATCGCTGGGCACCGGACCACCTACGGCCGGCCCTTCGCCGGCCTCGACGAGCTGGCGGCGGGCGACGAGATCACCCTCGCCACGCCACAGCGGCGTTGCACCTACCAGGTGGTGGCCGGCGCCTCCCCCCTCCCGGCGCCACGGAAAGGGTCGGCAGCCTGGGTCACGTCACCCGGCGACTGGTCGGCGGTGGCGCCGCTCCAGGGCTCGTACCTCACACTCACGACCTGCCACCCGAAGGGGAGCGCAGCCAAGCGCCTCATCGTGCGGGCCCGCCTAGTAAGTGGGTCGGGTTAGCGCCCCGACCCCCTCGAGGCAGTTTCCGTCAAAAAGGGCCGAGGGGACACTTTTTGACGGAAACTACTTGTCACGGAGCCCTCGTTCAGGGCAGCTGGTTTTTGTCCGCCGGCGCCTGGCTCGGTACAACCGAACTCGTTACCACGGAACTCGGCACGACGGAGCGGCGAAGCCCGCCCACCAGGCCTTTCAGGGTGGTGCCCAGGCCGGTGGTGAGGCCGTTGGTCAACTCGCTCACGGGGCCGGTCAGGCCCTGCGCCTGGGACCCGAACGGGGAGCTCACCTGGTCCAGCGTGACGTTGGTGAGCCTGGCCACCTGGTCGAGCTGGTCGGCGA
>JAOPZY010000148.1 GCA_025963875.1 Actinomycetota bacterium | reverse complement strand
GACACGACATCACCGATCACTGGGGTTCCGAACATCCGACCGCGCCGAGGACACCGTCCGCAATTGCTCGTCGTCGAACACGATCTCGACCAGCGGGCTGCGCGCGAGCCAGTCGTCGAGGTGCTGGCGCTGGCTGACCCGCGCTGCGATCTCAGGCCGGTTCTGCAGATCGAGGACCGTGGTGATCACTCGCCGCCGTGTCGGCTCGTCGACCGGCGCCGCGGTCGCGGGCAGGTCGGCCGTGACCCCATGCTTGAGATGCACGATGAACCGCGGATGGGCGCGCAAGTTCGCATACCAACTGCGGGGGCCGGGCACGCCGGTCAGGTACCAGCGACCGTCGACGCGGTGGAACCAGACCTCGATGCGGCGCGGGATGCCGCTGCGCCTGCCCAGCGTTGTGATGTCGATCGTGTGCTCGGCCGCGGAGGAGTCCGGCCCGATGTCGAGGGCGCGGGCGACCGCGTCCTGCGCGGTCACAGTCTGATCTGCCGCTCGTCGTCGAGGGGAACCTCGCCGTCCTCTATTCCGGTACGGCCCAGCGTGCGGTACTCCATACTTCTCCCCTTGGATGCGTTCGGTGAGTGGTCGGCGACCTTCATGATCGGCTCCTACTTCGTGGTGACTGTCCCGGAATCCATGGCACGTTCCGGTACCTCCATGAGACCAGCGCCGCAAACGCCGAGCAAGCAAGATCGTCTCGCGTGGTTGCACAATCCTCTTCGCTTAGAGGGCGCACCTCGGGCCAGGTCGTCGCCGACATGCTGAATGGTGCACGCCTTGTCAAGGCCGCGAACACGCTGCCAGCGGTCGTGCTGGCAGCCGATCCTCATCAAGGTGATGGGCGTCGGGTGCTCGTGCTATCCGGCGACGATATCGACGCCAAGGCGCAGTGGCTGCCATGTTTGAAAGAGTAGGATTCGCCACGATCGACCTGGGGTGGACTTGCCGATGGCGGCCGACTCCAAGACGTCAAGACCGGAGTGTTCTCGGGACGCAACCTCGTCCAGCTCTGCCAGCCATCGAGTTCATCGAGGTCGAGGGCGGACCCACAACCGCGGGTGGACCCACCCAGACGAGGTGAACGTGGCCCTGAGCAAGTTCGTGGCGTAGGCTCGGACTCGGCCGGGTGTGGCCGACATGCCGCAACCATCCCGCAGGAGAGGAGATCATCGTGAGTACAGGCTCAGCAGCGAGGAACGTCGTTCTCGTTCACGGCGGTTTCGTGGACGGGTCCGGCTGGCAGGCGGTTTACGACATCCTGACGAAGGACGGCTACAACGTCAGCGTGGTACAGAACCCGACGCTGTCGCTCGAGGGCGACACGGCTGCGACGCGGCGAGTGATCGACGCGCAAGAGGGGCCGGTCATCCTGGTCGGCCACTCCTACGGCGGGGCGGTCATCACCGAGGCGGGCAACCACCCCAACGTGGCGGCCCTCGTCTACATCTCGGCGTTCGCGCCGGACAAGGGTGAGTCGGTCAACACCCTCATCGCCAATCCGCTGCCCGGCGCTCCGGTGCCGCCGATCCTGCCGCCAAAGGACGGGTTCCTGCTCCTCGACCGCGAGAAGTTCGCTGCCTCTTTTGCCGGTGACCTGCCGGCAGAGCAGGCCGCCTTCATGGCCGACTCGCAGGTCCCCTGGGGCGTCGACGCCCTCGGCGGATCGATCACGGACCCCGCCTGGCGGAACAAGCCGACCTGGTACCTGGTGACCACCGAAGATCGGATGATTCCCCCGCCGGCGCAGCGCGCCATGTCCGAGCGGGCCGGTTCCACCGTGGTCGAGGTTGCCGCTAGCCACTCCGTCTACGTCTCGCAACCAGCTGCGGTGGCCGCTCTCATCGAGCAGGCTTCGTCCGCGGTGACGACGGGTTAGGACGCACCGCTAAATAGACTGCGCGATTGACAAGCGTCGTGGGACAGCCGGACCAGAGAGATTGCCGGCCTGACGCCAACAGCAAGCTGGTACCCCTCCCGCGTGCCACGGATTTTCTCCGGCTGGCGCCAAAACAGGCCATTTCCTGTCGGCACCCATCCGTACACTTGTTCGCACGATGCCTGCATTCCGGTCCTTCCAGTACCTGCTCCAGCCCACCGCCCGCCAGGCCCGGGCGCTCGAGCACCTGCTCGGGGTGCAGCCAGCGGCGTCAAAAGCGCGAAGCGGAGGCCGGCGCGGCATGATCGCGCAGGTTATTTCCTCGCGGGCCCTAACCCGTTCCCGGCGGGATTAGACTCCCTGCCCGTGGCACTTCCGAAGCAATCCGAGGACTTTCCCGCCTGGTACCAGGCGGTCGTCAAGGGCGCCGAGCTGGCCGAGCCCTCGCTGGTGCGCGGCACCATGGTCATCCGGCCCTACGGCTTCGCCATCTGGGAGCGCATCCAGCAGGCGGTGGACCGCCGCATCAAGGAGACGGGCCACGAGAACCTCTACTTCCCGCTGCTCATCCCCTCGAAGCTGCTGGAGAAAGAGGCCGAGCACGTGGAGGGCTTCGCCCCCGAGGTGGCGGTCGTCACGCAAGCCGGCGGCGAGAAGCTGGAGGAGCCGATCGTGATCCGGCCCACCTCCGAGACCATCATCTGGGCGACGTACGCCAAGTGGATCCAGAGCTACCGGGACCTGCCCCTGCTCTACAACCAGTGGGCGAACGTCGTCCGCTGGGAGCTTCGGCCCCGCCTGTTCCTGCGGACGACCGAGTTCCTCTGGCAGGAGGGCCACACCGCCCACGAGACGGCAGAGGAGGCCATGGCCGAGGCCCGCACTATCCTCGAGAGGGTCTACCGGGAGACGGTGGAGGACGACATGGCCCTCCCGGTGCGCCTCGGCCGCAAGAGCGCCTCGCAGCGCTTCCCCGGAGCGGTGGAGACGCTCGCGATGGAGGCGCTGATGCGCGACGGCCGGGCGCTGCAGGCGGGCACCTCCCACTACCTTGGGCAGAACTTCGCCAAGGCCTACGACGTGAAGTTCCTTGGCCGCGACGGCAAGGAGGACTACGCCTGGGCTTCCTCGTGGGGCGTCTCCACCCGGCTGGTCGGGGGCCTGATCATGGCCCACGGCGACGATGCCGGGCTGCGCCTGCCGCCGGCCCTGGCACCGATCCAGGTCGTCATCGTTCCCATCTACCGGACCGACGAGGAGAAGGCGGCGGTGACCGAGTCGCTCACGCCGGCGGTCGCGGCGCTCAAGGCGGCGGGGGTCCGGGTCCGCACGGACGACCGGGAGGAACACCGGCCGGGGTACAAGTTCAACGAGTGGGAGCTGAAGGGGGTCCCGATCCGCCTAGAGATCGGGCCCAAGGACCTCGCCAAGGGGGAGATCGTGCTCTACCGCCGCGACCTGCGCCAGAAGTCCCCGGTGCCGCTCGAGGGCCTCGCCGAGTACATCCCCGGCGTGCTGGCAGGCATCCAGGACGAGCTCTTCGCCCAGGCCTTGGCGTTCCGTGAGGGCCGGACCTTCCGCCCGTCCTCGTACGAGGAGCTGAAGGCCCTCGTCAAGGACCCCGGTGGTTTCATCGAGGCCCTGTGGTGCGGCCGCCCCTCTTGCGAGGAGAGGGTGAAGGCCGACACCAAGGCGACGATCCGTGCCCTGCCTCTGGACCCGGCCCCCGTGCAGGGGCTCTGCATCGTCTGCGGCGAGCCCGCCACCGAATTGGCCGTCTGGGCCCAGGCCTACTGACCGGCGTGTGTGATCAGGCCTCCAGGAGCACCGCCCGGGCCGGGGCGCCGTCGCCGCCGAGGATCTTGATCGGCAGGCAGATCAGCTGGTAGCGGCCCGGCTCCACGCCGGAGAGGTTCAGGCCCTCGATGACGATCACCCCGGCCCCCAGCAGGGTGATGTGGGTGGGGTGCCCCGGAGACCCACGTTTCTCGACCGACAGGAAGTCCACGCCCACGAGGCGGATCCCGTGCTGGACGAGCCAGTTCGCCCCCTCCGGGCCCACCGACACGTACTCGGCCGGGAACTCCGGGTGCGGCTCGGCCCAGATCGCCGAGTTGGGCGTCTTGAACAGAACGCGCGTGTCGCCCTCCGCCAGGCCGGCAGCCTCCAGCTCCTCGGGGCCGATCGTCCCGGTAGGCTTGCGGATCTCGACGACGACCGCGTCGCCCATCAGCACGTCGAGGGGCAGCGACTCGACGGTCGGGGCGCCGTCGATGAAGTGGTGTGGCGGGTCGACGTGGGTCCCGGTGTGGGTCCCCATGTGGATCTCCGAGACGTTCGCCGCGTCCCCCCTGGCGATGCGGTGGGCCGGCTCGATCCGGACCGGCGGGTCGCCCGGCCAGGTCAGCATGTCGGGGCTGACGGGAAGGGAGAGATCCCACATACGGCTCATTCGTCGCGTCCTCCTGCACGGGAGTATCCTGGATTCAGGATCCCGATCCTACCCGGGCCCTTGTAGCGAACTCGTCTGGATTACGGACCTGCTCGAAAGGCAGGCTCCGCCGTCCGGTGCCAAAAGGGGCGTATACTCGGATCGGAGCAACGCCCGGTTGGGGTTGCCCCGAAGTGTTCACAGCAGGGCGGAGTGGGCCAGAGCCCACTTCTTTTTTTGAGACGTGTTCTGTGACAGCGATGCTTCAGAGCACTGGCAGGAGAGTCAGAGCGCACACACAGGGACCTTGAGACAGCCGCGAAGCTCCAGAAACGGGAGAGCGCAGCTAAATGGGAGGTGAGCATGCCCCGGCCGGAAGTCGCCGACGCGGTTCGTGCCACCTGCGAGTCCATTCTCAATGCCCACGGGGTCGAGCTTGTGACATTCAGCCTGGGCGGCGAGTCGGTGGGGCAGATGCTCCGGCTGACCGTCGATCGGGCTGAGCGCGCGGTCTCGCTCGACGAGATCGTCGAGATCTCCGAGGAGATCTCGAGAACGCTCGACGCCGAGGACCCCATCCCGGGCCGCTACACGCTCGAGGTGGCGTCGGCGGGTATCGAGCGGCCGCTCGTGCGGCCGACGGACTATCGCCGGTTCGAGGGCCGTCAGGTGAAGGTCCGCTGCCAGGAGCCGATCGAAGGGCAGCGGGTCTACACGGGGACGATCCGCTCCGCCGGCGACGAGTCGTTTGTGCTCGCGGTGGCAGAGCGGCAGGAGGTCGTGGAGATCCCGTACGTCGGGGTGTCCAAGGCCCGGTTGGTTGTTGACTGGGACAGAGAACTGAAAGGGACGCGGGGGGGACTATGAATCCGATTGATTTGGACGCCATTCACCTGGTCGAGCGGGAGAAGGGCATCTCATTCGAAAGCGTGATGACGGCGCTCGAGCAGGCGCTCGCCGCCGCCTACAAGCGTTCTCCCATCGCGGCCGGCGACGACGCGCGGGTCGAGATCGACCGCAAGAGCGGTGAGGTCGTCGTCTACGCCCAGGAGGTCGAGGAGGACGAGGACACCGGCGAACTCAAGCTGATCAAGGAATGGCCGGAGGAGACGCCGGCCGACTTCGGGCGGATCGCCGCCCAGACCGCCAAGCAGGTCATCCTGCAGCGGATCCGGGAGGCGGAGCGTGAGATCACCTACGGCGAGTACTCGGGCCGGGAGGGCGACATCGTCACCGCGATCGTCCAGCAGGCCGACCCTCGCTACGTGCTGCTCGACCTGGGCAAGGGCGTCGAGGCGCTGCTGCCCCAGGCGGAGCAGGTGGCGGGGGAGCGGTACGACCACGGATCCCGCATGAAGGCCTACATCGTCGAGGTCCGCCGCTCGCCGCGGGGGCCGCAGATCATCTGCTCTCGCACGCACCCCAATCTGATCAAGAAGCTGTTCGAGCTCGAGGTGCCGGAGATCGTGGACGGCATCGTCGAGATCAAGCAGGTGGCCCGCGAGGCCGGGCACCGCAGCAAGATCGCCGTCACCTCGCGGGAGTCCAACGTCGACCCGGTCGGGGCCTGTGTCGGACCGAAGGGGTCGAGGGTGCGGATGGTGGTCAACGAGCTGCGGGGCGAGAAGGTCGACATCATCCCGTGGGCCGAGGACGCCTCCCGCTTCGTGTCGAACGCGCTCTCGCCGGCAAAGGTGAAGGAGGTCCGCATCGACCCCGACACCCAGACGGCGGAGGTCGTCGTGCCGGACTTCCAGCTCTCCCTCGCCATCGGCAAGGAGGGCCAGAACGCCCGGCTGGCCGCCCGGCTGACCGGCTGGCGGATCGACATCAAGAGCGAGAGCCAGCTGACCCAGGAGCAGGTGCGCAAGCAGGCGGCCCCGGCCATGGCCCCATCGGGGGCTCCGGCGGGGGCCGAGTCGGCGGCGGAGGCGGGAGCCGGAGCTTCCTAGCGGACAGGTGGCACGTGAGGCACCGGTGCGCCGGTGCGCGGCCTGTCGCACCCGGCGCCCGAAGGGCGAGCTCCTCCGGTTCGCACGGCAGTCGCACGGCGTCGAGGTGGACCCGGGGCAGCTGCGGCCGGGCCGGGGAGGCTACTGCTGCCTCGACCAGGCCTGCATCGACAGGGCGCTGCGCCGGGGTGGCCTTGCCAGAACGCTGCGGACGGCGCTCAGTGAGGCGGAGGTAACGAGACTGGCGGCACAGGCGGTGGAGTATCTTAGGGAGCGTAAAGCTCAGGACTTGAGAGGCGAAAGCCGGGGATAGGACATAGATGGCGAAGATGAGGGTGCACCAGATCGCAAAGGAGCTTGGGTTGGCGTCGAAGGACGCCGTGGACATGCTGACCAAGCTCGGCGTGGACGTTCGTAATCACGCCTCGACCATCGAGGACGCGGATGCGGCGAAGCTGCGCGGGCTGGTGAGGAACGGCTCGGCCACCACGGCCGCCGCCACACCCAGCGCACCGGCACCCGCACCGGCGCCGACCGCTCCCACCGCGCCTTCCGCCCCCAGGCCCCAGCCGGTGGCCGCCCCCGCACCGAAGCCGGCTGCCGCTCCGGCTCCCGCCGCGCAGGCGGTGGCCGTTGCCGCACCGGCAGAAGCTCCGGCAGCCAACGAGATCACTGTCCCGCGCGGCGTCTCGGTCACCGACTTCGCCGGCAAGATCGGCAAGTCCCCGACCGACGTCATCAAGCTGCTCATGCGCCTCGGCGAGATGAAGACCATCACGCAGTCGCTCAGCGACGACGAGGTGGAGGTGCTCGCCAACGAGTTCGACGTTCCCGTGCGGATCGTGTCCGTCGCCGACGACGTCTCGGTGGCCCCCGAGGACGAGGCCCCCGGTGCCGCCGAGGATGCCGTGGACGCGGCCCTCGAGACCCGGCCGCCGGTCGTCACCGTCATGGGCCACGTCGACCACGGCAAGAGCTCGATCCTGCAGCAGTTCCGCAAGAAGGAGATGCTCTCGCTCGAGGCCGGCGGCATCACGCAGGCCATCGGCGCGTACCAGGTCCACGGCAAGGACGGCACCACCACCACCTTCATCGACACCCCCGGTCACGAGGCCTTCACGCAGATGCGGGCCCGCGGCGCCCAGGTCACCGACGTCGCCATCCTCGTGGTGGCGGCCGACGACGGCGTCCAGCCCCAGACGGTGGAGGCGCTCGACCACGCCAGGGCGGCGAAGGTGCCGGTGCTCGTGGCCGTCAACAAGATCGACCGGCCCGAGGCCGATCCCACCCGGGTGCGCCAGCAGCTCTCCGAGCTGGGGCTCACGCCGGATGAGTGGGGCGGCGACACGGTCTTCGTCGACGTCTCGGCCAAGGCGGGGACCAACCTCGACGTCCTGCTCGACATGGTCCACCTCGTGGCGGAGATGCAGAACCTCAAGGCCAACCCGAACACCCCGGCCCGGGGGCACGTCATCGAGGCGCACCTCGACCGGGGCCGCGGCCCGGTGGCCACGCTCATTGTGCAGAAGGGCACCCTCAAGCCCGGCCAGGCGGTCGTCTGCGGCCCTGCGTGGGCCCGGGTCCGCACGATGCTCGACGAGAACGGCAAGCAGGTCCCGAAGGCTGGCCCGTCGCAGCCGGTGCAGGTGAGCGGCTGGTCGCGCCTACCAGAGGCCGGCGACGAGTTCTTCGCCGTCAAGGACGAGCGGGAGGCCAAGCGCATCGCCCAGGAGCGCGAGACGCTCCAACGGGCCGCCGACTTCGTCGCGGGGGCCAAGCCGGCCACCCTCGAGGACCTGCTCTTCAAGACCCGCACTGGCGACGTGCCGGAGCTGCGGGTGATCCTGAAGGCGGATTCGCAGGGCTCTCTGGAGGCCCTCACCGAGTCGCTCACGAAGATGCACCGGGCAAACCTGCGGCTCAACATCCTGCGCCGGGGCGTCGGGGCGATCGGCGAGAGCGACGTCACGCTGGCCCAGGCCTCCGACGCCATCGTCGTGGGCTTCGGGGTCCGGCCCGACGCCGGCGCCCGGCAGCTCGCCGAGCGCGAGGGCGTGGACGTCCGGACCTACCAGATCATCTACCAGCTCCTCGACGACATCAGCCAGGCGCTCAAGGGCCTGCTCGCCCCCGAGGAGCAGGAGTTCGTCCTCGGCGCCGCCCAGGTGCGGGCGACTTTCCGCATCCCGCGGGCCGTGGTCGCCGGGTGCTACGTCACCGAGGGCAAGATCATCCGGGGCTCCCGCGCCCGCCTGGTCCGGGACGGCACCGTCGTCTACACCGGCCGCATCGACACCCTGAAGCGGTTCAAGGACGACGCCCGTGAGGTGGCGGCAGGCTTCGAGTGCGGCATGACCCTCGACGACTTCAACGACATCAAAGAGGGAGATGTGATCGAAGCCTTCGAGGTGCGCGAGCTGCCCCGGGACTAGTTCGGGGACAGGCGTATGTTCGTGGGCGTCGCCCGCTACGACTTCCTGGTGCCTGGCTCCACGTCGCTGAAGGACAAGCGCCAGGTCGTGCGCCACATCGTGGGAGGATTGCGGACGAAGTTCAACGCGGGGGTGGCCGAGGTCGACCACCAGGACCTTCGCCAGCGCGGCGCCATCGCGGTGTCGTGCGTGTCCGAGTCCTCCTTCCACGCCAAGAAGATGCTGATGGAGATGGAACGGTATGTGCGCAACCAGTACGCCATCGAGGTCCTCGGCGCCACCGTGGAGGTGATGAGCCCAGACGATGCCTAGGACCTATCCCCGCGCCGAGCGGGTCGAGCGGCTCGCCCGGGAGGTGCTCGGCGAGGCCCTCCAGGACCTGACGGACCCGCGCATCGGCTTCGTGACCGTCACCTCGGTGAAGATGTCGCCCGACCTCCGGCAGGCGAAGGTCTACGTGAGCGTCCTGGGAGCGGACGAGGCGCGGGAAGCCTCGATGGAGGCGATCCGCCATGCGGTCCCCCACCTGCGGGCCACCCTCGGGCGGGAGATCCGGCTCAAGTACCTTCCCTCGCTGGAGATCGTCGAGGACACCACGGCCGCCTACGGCGAGCGCATCGAGCAGCTCCTCCGGGAGGCGGGGGTCTCGAAGCCACCAAACGTCGGACAGCTGGAGGAGCCCGCAGATGATTGACGAGAAGGAGTGGGCCCGGGCCGCCGAGGCGCTGGCGGGCGCCGAGGAGGTCGCCGTCGCCTGCCACGTCTTCCCCGACGGCGACGCCCTGGGGTCGATGCTCGGCATCGGCCTCTACCTGCGCCGGCTCGGCAAGAAGGTCTGGATGGGGTGGGGGAGCCCGCAACTCCGCGTGCCGCCCCAGTACGCCTTCCTGCCCGGCCTGGACCTGATCGGCGGCGACCGGCCTCCGGCCCCCGAGGTCTTCCTGTCGGTGGACTGCGCCCAGGACACGCGCCTCGAGCTGCTCCTCCCCGTCTTCAAGGCGGCGGGCACCCGCATCGATCTCGACCACCACGCCACCAACCCCGGCTTCGGCGACATCAACCTCGTCGAGCCCGCGGCCGCCTCCTCGTGCGAGCTGGTCTACGAGCTCATCCGGCGGATGGGCGGCGTCCCGAACACCGAGGAGGCCACCGCCCTCTACACCGGCATCGTCACCGACACCGGCCGCTTCCAGTACTCGAGCACCTCGCCGGCGACCCTGCGCGTCGCCGCCGACCTCAGGGAGCAGGGCGTCGACCACACCATGGTGTCCACCGAGATCTTCGAGTCGGCGCCCTTCGGCTACCTGCACACCCTCGGGATCGTGCTCTCGCGGGCGAAGCTGGAGGACGGCCTCGTGTGGAGCTGGCTGGAGCTGAAGGACCTGAACGGCACCAAGCTCGACGAGGCCGAGGACATGATCAACCTGCTGCGGGCCGTCAGGGAGGCGGGCGTGGCGGTGCTGCTCAAGGAGACCGAGCCGGGCCACTACAAGGTGTCGATGCGCTCGCGCGGCGAGGTCGACGTGGCGCAGATCGCGGCGGCCTTCGGGGGCGGCGGCCATGCCCGGGCCGCCGGCTTCCCGGCCCCGGGCGGGGTCGAGGAGACCATCCAGGCGATCCGCTCCGCACTTGCGCCGGCGGCGTCTGGCGCACCGGCCGGCGCCCCAGAGCGTGCCGGCGCCTGACGGCCTGCTCGTCGTGGACAAGCACGCCGGGCCGACGTCGCACGACGTCGTCAACCGCCTGCGGCGCCTGTTCGCCACGAAGCGGGTGGGCCACGCCGGGACCCTCGACCCGCCGGCGACCGGCATCCTGCTGGTCGGCCTCGAGCGGGCGACCCGCATCCTGCAGTTCCTGCAGGCGCTCCCCAAGGCCTACCGGGCCGAGGTGGCCTTCGGGGCCACGACCAGCACCCAGGACGCCACCGGCAGGGTCCTGGAGGAGCGGCCGTGCGGCTTCGGCCTCGACGACCTCCGGGCGGCGGCAGCCTCGATGGTCGGCGAGATCCGTCAGGTCCCCCCGATGGTCTCGGCGGTCAGGGTGGGAGGCGAGCGCCTCTACCAGGCGGCCCGCCGGGGCGAGGACGTCGAGCGGCCGGCCCGCGCCGTCACGGTCTACGGCCTCGACGTCGCAAGCTGCGACGGGGCGGCCTGGGAGGCGACCCTCGAGGTCCGCTGCTCGAGCGGTACCTACGTGCGAACGCTGGCGGCGGATATCGGCGAGCTGCTGGGCTGCGGTGCACACCTGAAGACGCTGCGCCGCACCTCGATCGGCTCCCTGGGTGAGGCCGACGCGGTCACCGTGGCGCAGCTCGAGGCCATGGAACCCGATGCCCGCCGCGCCGCAGTCATGCCGATGGGCGCCGCCATGCGCGACTACGAGTCGGTGACGGTCTCCGGCGACGAACTCCAGGCGGTGGGCCACGGCCGTTCGTTGGGCGACCCGGATCCCGGCGACGCCGAAGGACCCCCCGTGGCCATCCTCGACCCCGACGGGCGCCTCCTGGCCGTCTACCGCCGGCAGGGCGAAGGGCTGCGGCCCGCGGCGGTGCTGGTATGAGCGATCCGGCCCCCCTGGCTGTCACCATCGGGAACTTCGACGGCGTGCATCTCGGGCACCGGGCGATCCTGGACCGCCTCAAGGCCCATGCCCTGGCGTCCGGGGCGACGCCTGCGGTCGTGACCTTCGACCCCCATCCCCAGGCCGTGCTCCGGGGCCATGCGCCGCTTGCCCTCACGACGGCGGAATGCCGGACCGAGCTCCTCCGGGAGGCGGGGATCGACCGGGTGCTCGTCGTCCCCTTCGACCGCAGCCTGTCGCTGGTGGAGCCCGAGGCGTTCGTCTCGGAGATGCTCGTCGGGGGCCTCGGGGTCCGGGCGGTGGTCGTCGGCGAGAACTTCCGGTTCGGCCACAAGGCCCGGGGCGACACCGCGATGCTCGCCACGATGGGCCGGCAGCTGGGCTTCTCCTTCGAGGCGGTCCCGCTCAAGGAGCTCGACGGCCGCCCGGTCTCCTCCTCCGCGATCCGCAGGGCGATCGCCGAGTGCGACCTGGAATGGGCGAACAAGGCCCTCGGCCGCCGCCACCGGGTGCCCGGCCGCATCGTCCGGGGGAAGGGGAGGGGGGTCGGGCTCGGATTCCCGACCGCCAACATCGACCCGCCGGACAACTTCTGCCTGCCGGGCCTCGGCATCTACGCCGGACACCTCACCGTCGGCAAGCAGCGGCTCGTCAGCGCGATCAGCGTCGGCACCAACCCCACGTACGGCGAGCACAACCCCGTGACCCTGGAGGCCTACGCCCTCGACTTCGACGGCGACCTGTACGGCGAGGAGGGGGATGTCGAATTCGCAGCCTACCTCCGCCCCGAGCGGGCCTTCCCCTCGGGCACCGAACTCGCAGCGGCGATCGAGAACGACGTCGCCGAGGTGCGCCGGCTCCTCACGTAGGGACCGGTGCCCGCTGGGCGGGCGTCACAGTCGGGCCACCGCCGCTGCGTGCAGGTACAGGACCTCCCCGTCGACGTCGAAGAAGTCGCCCAGCCGGGTGGCGTCGCAGGAGGTGGCGTAGCGCAGAAGTGTCTTGCGGAGCGTCTCCGGTGTGAAGAAGTTGACGTGGGTTGCCTCGAGCAGGTGCCACGGCACGACCTGGCGCTTGCTCATCCTGGGGATCACCGAGATGTCCGGGACGGTGACCACGACCGACGATCGGGCGACCCTCGCCGCCTCCGCGAGCGCACGTTCGTAGTTGGGCAGGTGCTCCAGCGTCTCGATCAACACCACGGAATCGAACGCGTTGTCGGCAAAGGCGAGGTTGTCCGCCGACATCGGGAAGACCGGGCGGCCGAGGGCCCGCGCCTGCGTCACGGCCCGGGGGTCGAGGTCGATGCCGATGCACCGCCTGCCCTCGCCGTTGATCCGGGCGACGTAGGGCCCGGCCCCGCACCCGATGTCCAGCACGGTGTCCCCGACGTTGCCCAGCACGAAATCGAGGATGTCGTCCGACAGGGCGTCAACCGGCGCCCCGCTCCGGTAGATGTTCTCCCGGTGCAGGACGGTGCCGAACCGCTCGGCCTCGTCGATGACGTCCTGGTAGGGCAGTTCGCCATCGCGGCCGCTCCATCGTGCGCACCAGAGGCCGAACTGGAGCGGCCCGAGCCGGAAATGAAGTCGACGCAAGAGTCAAGACTACCGGCGGGAACGCCACGATGCAGTGCTCGCCGTCGTGGGTGGTAGCATTGCCGCATATGCCACTCGAGACCGCACGTAAGACCCAGCTCATCACCGAGCACGCCCGTACGCCGGGCGACACCGGCTCCCCCGAGGTGCAGGTCGCGATGCTCACACAGCGCATCGCCGACCTCACCGAGCATCTGAAGAAGTTCCGTGGCGACCACGCGTCGCGCCGGGGCCTCCTCCAGATGGTGGGCCGCCGCCGTCGCCTGCTCGACTACCTTCGACGGGAAGATGTGGCCCGCTACCGGGCTCTCATCGCCAAGCTCGGGCTGCGCCGGTAGTTCTCGCCGGTTCAGAAAGGAGACCGGGAGCCACCTCGACCCTCACAGGGTTCTCTTTCACGTACTCGGAGGAGGCCGGTGACGGTTGCCAGTTGTCAGTGGCGAGTGCTCCAGCTCGTTGGCGGCGGGAGCCCTCACCACTGAGAACTGGCCATCCGGATCCTCCTCCCGAGATCAGCAGGTTCAACCAGTTCAACAAGATCATGGGAGGTACACAATGGCAACAGATCCACAGGTTCATTCCGTCGAGCGAAAGATCGGCGAGCCGGTCTTCCGGTTCGAGACCGGTCGCCTCGCCCAGCAGGCCGACGGCGCCGTGCTCGCCCAGGTCGGCGAGACAACGGTACTCGTCGCCGCCACCGCATCCCGAGGCGCCCGTGAGGGCGTCGACTTTTTTCCGCTGACCGTCGACGTCGAGGAGCGCATGTACGCCGCGGGCAAGATCCCCGGCGGTTTCTTCCGGCGTGAGGGCCGCCCCACCGAGCGCGCGATCCTCACCGCCCGCCTGATCGACCGGCCGCTGCGCCCGTGCTTCCCCGACGGGTTCCGCAACGAGGTCCACGTCGTGGCCACGGTCATGACCGTCGACCAGGCCAACCAGCCCGACATCATTGCGATCAACGGCGCCTCCGCCGCCCTGATGCTCTCGGGCATCCCGTTCGAGGGACCGGTCGGTGCCGTGCGCCTGGCCCACATCGAGGGCAGCTGGGTGCCGAACCCGCCCTTCGAGCAGACCGAGAACGCCACGTTCGAGCTCGTCGTCGTCGGCCGGCGCAACGAGGACGGCGGCGCCGGCATCCTCATGGTCGAGGCCGGTGCCACCGAGATCTCCCTCGACCTCGTCGAGGCAGGGGCGCCGGAGATGACCGAGGAGCTGGTCGCGGAGGGGCTGGAGGAGGCCAAGACCTGGATCCTCGAGGCCATCGCCCACCAGGAGGAGCTGGTCGCTGCGGCCGGCCGGCGGACCCCGAACAAGACGTGGGTCATCGCCGCCCCCTACGACGCGGTGCTCTCCGACATGGTGAGCAGCTTCGCCAGGGACCGCATCCTCGCCCTCATCTCCGAGGCCGACAAGCAGACCCGGGAGAACGGCCTCGACGAGCTGGCGGCCGAGGTGGTCGCCCATCTGGAGGGTGACTTCCCTGAGCGGGCCAGGGAGATCGAGGCGGTCTTCCGCAAGCACGTGAAGACGTTGATCCGTGAGCGCATCGTCAACGACGGCCAGCGCATCGACGGACGGGGCCTCCGGGACATCCGGCCCATCTCCTGCGACGTCGCGATCCTGCCGAGGCTGCACGGCACCGGGCTCTTCAACCGAGGCCAGACGCAGGTCCTCTCCACGGTCACCCTGGGCATGCTCCGCATGGAGCAGATGCTCGACGACCTCGGGGTGGCCGAGTCGAAGCGCTACATGCACCACTACAACTTCCCGCCCTTCTCCACCGGCGAGACCGGCTTCATGCGGGGCCCGAAGCGCCGGGAGATCGGCCACGGGGCCCTCGCCGAGCGGGCGCTGCTGCCCGTGATCCCCTCGGAGATGGACTTCCCGTACGCCATCCGGGTCGTCAGCGAGGTGCTCTCCTCCAACGGCTCCACCTCGATGGCGAGCGTCTGCGGCTCGACCCTCGCCCTCATGGACGCCGGCGTGCCCATCAAGGAGCCGGTGGCCGGCATCGCCATGGGTCTCATCGCCGAGGAGGGCAAGTTCGTCACCCTGACCGACATCCTGGGGGCCGAGGACGCCTTCGGCGACATGGACTTCAAGGTGGCGGGCACCGGGACCATGGTCACCGCGCTGCAGCTCGACACGAAGATCTCCGGCATCCCGTCCGAGGTCCTCGCCGCCGCCCTGCAGCAGGCCCGTGACGCCCGCCTCTACATCCTCGGCAAGATCACCGAGACCCTACCCGGACCGCGGTCCGAGCTCGCGCCGACCGCTCCGCGGATCGTGGCCTTCACCATCCCGGTCGACAAGATCGGCGAGGTCATCGGCCCGAAGGGCAAGCGGATCAACGAGATCATCGCCACCACCGGCGTCGAGATCGACATCGAGGACGACGGGACGGTCCGGATCGGTTCCAAGGAGGGTGGGTCGGCCGACGAGGCCCGCCGCCGCATCGAGGAGCTGGCCAACCCCCGGATGCCGCAGATCGGCGAGCGCTTCAACGGCATCGTGGTCAAGACGGCTCCGTTCGGCGCCTTCGTGTCCCTCACCCCGAGCAAGGACGGCCTCGTCCACATCTCGAAGCTGGGCGGCAACATCCGGCTGCGGCGGGTGGAGGACGTGATCAACCAGGGCGATCCGCTCGAGGTCGAGGTCACCGACATCGACCCCATGGGCAAGATCTCCCTGGTGCCGGTCGTGCTCCCGCCGAGGGTGGCGGAGCTGCCCGCCGACTACGCGCAGGGCGAGTCCCGGGACCGTGGCGGGGATCGTGGCGGCGACCGCGGTGGCCGGGGTGGCGACCGTGGACGTGGCGGCGACCGGGGCGGCCCCCGGGGTCCGCGCCGTGAAGGCGGCCGGGACCGGGAGCGTGCTCCGCGGCCCGAGGGCGAGTAAGTCCCGCTGACCTCCACGGTTCCGAGCTCATGATCGTCCGTACCGTCCTGCCCAACGGCGTCCGCGTCGTCACCGAGGCCATGCCCGAGGTGCGCTCGGCGTCGATCGGCTTCTGGATCGGTGCAGGTTCGCGCGACGAGCCGGCTGAGCTGGCCGGCTCGTCGCACTTCCTCGAGCACCTGCTGTTCAAGGGGACCGAGCGCCACTCGGCCCTCGACATCGCCGAGGTGTTCGACGCCATCGGCGGCGAGTCCAACGCCTTCTCCACGAAGGAGTACACCTGCGTCCACGGCCGGGTGCTCGACCGGGACCTGGAGATGGCCACCGATTACCTCGGCGACATGGTCGCCGAGCCTGCCATCCGCCCCGACGACGTGGACTCGGAGCGCAAGGTCGTGCTCGAGGAGATCGCCCTCCGGGACGACACCCCCGACGACCTCATCTTCGATGTCTTCGCAGAGGACGTCTTCGGCGACCATCCCCTCGGCCGGCCGGTCCTGGGGACGGTGGAGACGGTGAGCACCGCATCCCCCGAGAGCGTCCGGGAGTTCCACCGGGCCGGCTACCACCCCCGGAACATCGTCGTCTCGGCGGCGGGATCGATCGAGCACGACCGGCTCTCGGAGTGGATCACGTCGCTGTTCCCGGGCGACGCCCGCCCGGCCCTGCGCCGCGAGCCGGTGGCGGCGGCGGGTGGCCGGCGGCTGCACGTCGTCGAGAAGGACTCCGAGCAGGTCCACCTGCTGCTCGGGGGCCTCGGCTACTCGCGGGAGCACCCCGACCGCTTCGCCTGGGAGGTGCTCGACATCCTGCTCGGCGGCGGCATGTCGTCGAGGCTGTTCCAGGAGATCCGGGAGCAGCGGGGTCTCGCGTACTCCGTCTACTCCTACCGGGACCTCTACCAGGAGACCGGCATGTACGGGGTCTACGCCGGCACGATGCCCGGCAACGCCAGCGAGGTGCTCAAGATCGCCGAGGGCGTGCTGGACGACCTCCAGGCCGATGGCCCCACCGCGGCCGAGGTCGAGCGGGCGAAGGGCCACCTCCGGGGATCGCTGATCCTGTCGCTGGAGGACTCCGCCAACCGCATGAGCCGCCTCGGCAAGTCCGAGCTGGTGCGTGGCGAGATCCTCACCGTGGACGAGCTCCTGGCCAGGGTCGATGCCGTCGGGGTGCCCGACGTCGCCCGGGTCGCCGCCGACCTGTTCCGGCCCGAGGGCCGGGTCCTCACCGTCGTGGGGCCCGTCGAGGACGGAGACCTGCCCGGCTGGTAGTCCGCTCCGGGGGATTCAGGGCGTCCCCCGTGGGAACGATTGCGAACGCGCCGGCCCGCGCGTGGCGAGGGGGCGAACCGGCGGACTGAGGAAGGTCTCGAGCCATGGCTGCGAGTCCCGAAGCGGGGCAGCCGACCTCGCGCTACAAATGGACGGCCCTGTCCAACACCACCCTCGGCGTGTTCATGGCCAGTGTGGACTCGTCGATCGTGATCATCTCGCTGCCGGCCATCTTCCGGGGCATCCACCTGGACCCGCTGCAGCCGGCGAACATCAAGTACCTGCTGTGGCTGCTCCAGGGCTACCTTGTGGTGACGGCGGTCCTCGTGGTCAGCCTGGGCCGGCTCGGCGACATGTACGGACGGGTCCGCATGTACAACGCTGGCTTCGCCATCTTCACCGTAGCGTCGATCGGCCTCTCGCTCACGTGGAGCACCGGGTCGACCGGCGCCCTGGAGATGATCGTCATGCGGGTCGTCCAGGGCATCGGGGGCTCGATGTTGTTCGCCAACTCGACGGCGATCCTCACCGATGCCTTCCCCGAGAACGAGCGGGGCACGGCGATGGGGATCAACATGATCGCGGGGATCGCCGGGTCGTTCATCGGCCTCATCGCCGGCGGCCTGCTGGCCGACATCAACTGGCGCCTCGTCTTCTGGGTCAACGTGCCCGTCGGGCTGTTCGGGACCGTCTGGGCGTACCTCAAGCTGCGGGACTTCTCCCCCGGCCACCCCTCCCGGCTCGACTGGTGGGGCAACATCACGTTCGCGGCGGGCCTGATCTCCATCCTCGTCGGCATCACCGGCGGGATCCAGCCCTACGGCAACCACACGATGGGATGGACCTCGCCCGTCGTGCTCGCCGAGCTGATCGGCGGCGTGGCCGTGCTGATCGTCTTCGGTGTCATCGAGGCCCACACCGAGGACCCCATGTTCGACCTCCGGCTCTTCAAGGTCCGGGCGTTCCTCGCCGGCAACGTGGCGAGCCTGCTGTCGTCCATCGGCCGGGGGGGCCTGCAGTTCATGCTGATCATCTGGCTCCAGGGCATCTGGCTTCCGCTCCACGGCTACGACTTCGTGCGGACGCCCCTGTGGGCCGGGATCTACATGCTGCCCCTGACCGGGGGCTTCCTGATCGCCGGGCCGCTGTCCGGCGCGCTGAGCGACCGGTATGGCGCCCGTCCCTTCGCCACCGGGGGGATGATCCTGGCTGCGATCACCTTCGGGCTGTTGATGCTGCTGCCGGCAAACTTCCACTATCCCGTCTTCGCCGCCCTGCTCTTCGCCAACGGCGTGGGGTTCGGCATGTTCGCAGCCCCCAATACCGCCGCAGTCATGAACGCGGTGCCACCCGACCAACGCGGAGCCGCCTCGGGGATGCGGGCCACCTTCCAGAACAGCGGCATGGTGCTGTCGATCGGCCTGTTCTTCAGCCTCATGATCGCCGGCCTCGCCGCCAGCCTCCCGTCGGTCATGCAGGCGCAGCTTGTGTCGCAGGGCGTGCCGGCAGCCACCGCCGCCCAGGCCGCCCACCTTCCCCCGGTCAGCAGTCTCTTCGCGGCGTTCCTCGGCTACAACCCGATCCAGACCCTGCTCGGACCCCGCATCCTGTCGTCCCTGCCGCCGGCCACGGCGGCGTACCTGACGGGCAAGACGTTCTTCCCGACGCTCATCTCCGGCCCGTTCATCCAGGGCCTCCGCATCGCCTTCGGGGCCTCCGTCGTCATGTGCCTCGTCGCAGCCGCAGCCTCCTGGCTGCGCGGTGGGAAGGTCGTCTACCAGGACATGGTGCCCCAGGAAGCTGCGACGCCGGCGGCGTCGGTTCGGGAAGGGGTGGGTGCCTGATGGGCGCCGCGCCGGTGGGGGCCGAACCGGCCGCCGCGACCCTCGTCGTCACGATCTCGTCCACGTACGGTGCGGGTGGCAGCGTGGTGGGACCGGCGCTTGCGCAGCGCCTCGGTCTTCCCTTCGTGCCCTCCGCCTTCGTGCCCTCCGCCATCGGAGCGATCGAGGAGGGGGAGGGGCTGGCTCGCGGTGAGCGCAGCGACAGCCTGTTCGACCGGCTGCTGGCGGCTGCAGCCCGGATGCCGGCGCTGATCGGGATCTCGATGCCCCAGCCGGCCACCGGGATCAGCGACGAGGAGCGTTTCAAGGCAGAGAACGAGGCGGGGATGTGCCAGCTCATGGAAACCACGGGGGCGGTGATCCGGGGTCGGGGGGCAGCGGCCTTTCTCGGCGACGATCCGCGCTGCTTCCACGTCCGGCTCGACGGCCCCCGCGATCGCCGGATCCGCCAGGCAATGGAGATCGAAGGCATCGGCCAGGAGGAAGCGGAGCGACGCCAGGCCGAGACGGATCAGGCCCGCTCGCTCTACCTCCGGCGCTTCTACGAGCGGGATGCCGGCGACCCCACGCTGTACCACCTGATGCTCGACAGCACGGTCGTGCCCCTGCCCGTCTGCACGGACGTGATCGCCACGGCCGCACGCGCGGCCTGGGCGGGCGGATAAGTCTGAATCGTCGGAGTTAGGCCGTCGAGTTGACGCCATCCTGGCGTGTAGCCTGCGCCATCCAAGGCTCTATAACGCTATTCTATAAACGTTTGAGCATTTTCCGCCCCCATGAGGGAGGGATTTACTCAAACGTTTTTTGGGGCCGGCAGGGCGGCTAGCGGCGGCGCTTCATCGCCCGGTCGATCTGCATCTGCGCGCCCTTCTCCTTACATAAGTCGTAGGCTGCGCCCCATGATCCGGGTGGGGGTCTTCGGGGCGGGCGGACGGATGGGGGCCGAGGTGTGCCGGGCGGTCGCGGCCGCCCCGGACATGGAGCTTGTCGCAGCCGTCGACCCGGTCCTGGCCGGCCGGCCGCTGGCCGAGGCGGCGAGCCTTCCGGGCTCGGCCCTCGTGATCGCCAGCGATCCGCAGGCCATGGCCGACGGGAGGGCCGAGGTCGCGGTCGATTTCACCATTGCCGCCTCGGCCCTGGAGAACATCCGCTGGTGCCTGGGCCACGGCGTCCACATCGTTGTGGGGACGACCGGCATGTCGCCCGACGACCTGGCGTCGGTCGTCGAGCGGTCAGATGGGCGGTCTCACGTCTTCTCCGCCCCCAACTTCGCCATCGGTGCGGTGATGATGATGCGGTTCTCCCGGCTGGCGGCCGCGTGGCTACCCGACGCCGAGGTGATCGAACTGCATCACGCCTCGAAGCGGGACTCGCCGTCGGGCACGTCGCTGGCGACCGTTGGCGAGATCGTCGCCGGGCGGGCCGTTGCCCATGCCGAGCCCGTCGCCCCGCCTGCCTCCCCCGTGGAGGTCCTGCCGGGCGCCCGGGGTGCCGAGCGCGACGGCGTGCACATCCACAGCGTGCGACTCCCCGGCCTCGTCGCCCACCAGGAGGTCATCTTCGGGGGCCCGGGCCAGACCCTCACGATCCGCCACGACACCACCGACCGGATCGCCTTCATGCCGGGGGTGCTCCTGGCGGTTCGTGAGATCGCGAACCACCCCGGGTTGACTATCGGCTTGCAGACGCTCCTCGGCCTTTGAGGACGGCGGCTCCGGCCCCGATGACACCGAGGATCGCCAGAAAGATCAGGATCTTCTTCACGGCTTACTCCCTTCCACTGCGCTGAAAGTCTCTTCGCGCGCAGGATATCGCATGTGGTGTTGCGCAAGGTTAGGTAAAAAGGTGCTGTTATAGCTGACAAAAGTACCTAACCTCTGCCAGCTTCCATTGAAGAGGCCCCATTGCCTGGTCGGGCGAAACTGACGACACTGGTGGTGCCTCAGGAGGACCGAGCCAGGCTGGGCGTTGTTGCTCCTGAGTACTGTTGTTAACGAGTGTTAGAATCCGTTGGACCCGCCGGGACCCTGCTGGGGCATCGGACGCGGTGCCTCGGGGGAAGGAGCGGATCGTGAAGGGACAGTTCGGCGGTCTCATCACCGCCATGGTGACCCCATTCGACTCAGATGGCCGAGTTGAGCTTGGGGCCGCACAGAAGATTGCTGCCTGGCTGCTCGACAACGGGTCGGAGGGCCTCGTCGTCACCGGTACCACCGGCGAGGGGCCGACGCTGACCGACCAGGAGAAGGCCGACCTGTGGCGGGCGGTCGTGGAGGCGGTGGGGGACCGGGGCAGCGTCATCGCCGGCTCCGGCACCAACGACACCGCCCACTCGATCCATCTCACCCAGCAGGCCGAGAAGGCGGGGTGCGACGCGGCCCTCGTTGTCACCCCCTACTACAACCGGCCCCCGCAGTCCGGCCTGCTCGCCCACTTCCAGGCGGTCGCCCGGGCGACGGCGCTCCCCATCGTCCTCTACGACATCCCCGTCCGCACCGGCCGCAAGATCGACCACGCAACGCTGCTGAAACTGGCGGAGACACCCAACATCGTCGGGGTCAAGGACGCAGCGGGCGACGTCCAGGGGGCCGCCCGCCTGGTGGCCCAGGCCCCCGAGGGTTTCGAGGTCTACTGCGGCAACGACGCCGACACCCTGCCGTGGCTGTCGGTCGGCGCGGCGGGGGTCATCTCGGTCGCCTCCCACGTCGCCGGCCCCAAGATGGCCGAGATGATCGCCGCCTACTGGGCAGGCGACCCCGAGAGGGCCCGCCGGCTGAATGCCGAGCTGATCGGCGTCTTCGACGCGATGAACATCACCGCCAACCCGATCCCGGTGAAAGCGGCCATGGAGCTGGCCGGGCACCCGGCCGGACCCCCGCGCCTCCCGTTGCCCGAAGCCACCTCCGACGAGGTGGCCAGGATCCGTGAGGCGTTGAGGTCGGCAGGGTTGGTGTGAGCTGATGGCGGTCGAAACCGCAAGCCCGCCCACCCGCCGGGCCGCCGGAAAGGGCGCGGGCAGGGGTGGCGGTCGAGGTTCCGGCGGAGGGGGCGCTAGAGGTTCCGGCGGAGGGGCCGGGAAGCCGGCCACGGGTCGCACCCGGGTCATCTGGCTGGGCGGCGTGGGCGAGATCGGCCGCAACATGACCCTCTTCGAGCACGACGAGAAGATCCTGATCGTCGACACGGGGCTCATGTTCCCCACCGAGGAGATGCTGGGGGTCGACCTCGTCCTCCCGGACTTCACGTACGTGCGGGAGCGGCGCAAGCAAGTGGTGGGCCTCGTGCTCACCCACGGCCACGAGGACCACATCGGCGGGATCCCCTACCTGCTGAAGGACATCAACCCGCCCATCTACGGGACCAAGCTCACCCTGGGACTGCTGAAGGGCAAGCTCGAGGAGCACCGCCTGCTGGACACGACCCGGATGCGGGAGATCAAGGCGCAGGGACGCCTGTCGCTCGGGCCGTTCCGGCTGCGGTTCCTGCAGGTGGCGCACTCGATCCCCGACTGCGTCGCGATGGTCATCACGACGCCGGCGGCCAAGATCCTTTTCACCGGCGACTGGAAGCTCGACCCGACCCCCGTCGACGGCAAGGCGACCGACGTCGCGGGCTTCGGCGAGGTGGGCCGTGAGGGCATCGACCTCATGCTCTCCGACTCGACCAACGCCCTCGTGCCGGGACATCTGCCCTCGGAGCGCACGGCCGGCGAGGCGGTCCGGGAGGTCGTCCGCCGCGCCGCGGGCCGGGTGGTCATCGCCTGCTTCGCCTCCAACATCCACCGCATCCAGCAGATCCTCAACGCCGCCAGGGAGACCGGCCGCCTCGTCGCCTTCATCGGCCGCAGCATGGTGCGCAACGTCCAGATCGCTTCCGAGCTCGGCTATCTCGACGTGCCGCCCGGGGTCGTGGTCTCGGTGGACGAGGCCGGGAAGAACCCGGCGGCCAAGGTGATCATCGTCTGCACCGGGTCCCAGGGCGAGCCCCTGTCGGCGCTCAGCCTCATGGCCGTGCGGGAGCACAAGCACATCAAGCTCGCCGAGAACGACACCGTCGTCTTCTCCGCCAACCCCATCCCCGGCAACGAGTCGGCGGTGCGGCGCGTCATCGACGGCCTGTCGCGCATCGGCGTCGAGGTCATCGCCCCGCCCGCCTACGCCGTGCACGTCTCCGGCCACGCGGCCTCGGGGGAGCTCCGCACCATGCTCTCCCTGGTGAAGCCGAAGTGGTTCATCCCGGTGCACGGCGAGTACCGGATGATGAAGGCGCACGCCAAGATCGCCCACGAGACCGGCATCCCGGTCGACCGCACGATGATCGTCGAGGACGGCGACACCGTCGAGGTGGGCAGGGGCCGGCTCCGCAAAGGGGAGAACATCGGCGCGGGCTACGTCTTCGTCGACGGCCTCGGCATCGGTGACGTCGAGGACATCGTGCTCCGGGACCGCCGCCTGCTGGCTGCGGACGGGATCCTCGTCTGCATCCTCACCGTCGACCGCTCGACGGGGAACCTGCTGGCGGGGCCCGAGCTGATCTCGAGGGGCTTCGTCTACGAGGACAAGGCCGGCGGCTTCTACGAGGAGGCCCGGGCGTCGCTGCGGGCCTCCCTCGAGGCGATCGCGCAGGAGGAGCTCGCCGACTGGGCGGAGCTGCGCCGTCATGTCCGCAAAACCCTAGGGAAGTTCGTCTGGTCGCGGACGGGGCGACGCCCGATCATCTTGCCCGTCGTCGTGGAGGTCTGAAGCTCATGAGCCCAACAGGCACGAAGCAACGCCCCCGGCGGCCCGCCGCCAAGCGCGCCCCCGCACGGGCTCGGCCGGCCCCCGCCCGCCGCAAGGCCCCGGCACGCCGGCCGGCCCCCGCCCGCAACCAGGCACCCCCCGCCTTCGCCAAGGTGGCGGCGACCATCGGGCGCCACATCAACCGCCAGCGCCACGACGTCACGGCCGCCGCCCTCCTCTTCTTCGCCGTGATCGCCGCGCTCGGCCTGTTCGCCGGGGCGGCGGGGCCGGTGGGCCGGGGGCTGGCGTGGCTCTGCCGGGCGCTGCTCGGCTGGACCGCCCCGGCGCTGCCGTTCCTGCTGGCCTGGATCGCGGGGGAGGTCATCCGTTCCCGCACCGAGGAGGCGGGCCGCGTTGCGGTCGGCGGGCTGTTGACCCTCGTCGGCCTCGCCGCCCTCCGCCAGGTGCTGTTCGCCCACGACGCTGCGGGCCTGCGGGTGGAGGAGCTCGGCAGGTTCGGGGGCGCGCTCGGGGCCGGCGTCGCCTGGCCGCTCGAGCGCCTCGTCACCGGCTGGGGGGCGGGCACGTTCGCCTTCCTCCTCGCGGGCCTGGGGATGCTGGTCACCACCCGGACCCCGTTCTCCAAGGTCGTCGCCGCCCTGCGCGTCGCCGGCCGGGAGACCGGCAGCGCCACGTGGGATGCGGCCACGGCGGCGGGCCGGGACATCGCCCGAGCCTCCCGGTGGGCGGCCCCCCGGGTCATGGCGTGGGTGAGCCGCGGGCCGGATGGCGCCGGCGGCAGCCCCGAGGGCGCAGAGCCCGACCACGGTGGTGCCGAGGAAGAGGAGCTCGGCCCCGTCGTCGAGCGGATCCGGACCGCCCCGCTGCGGGTGGTGCCGGAGCTCGGCATCGACGAGCCCAAGAAGCCCCCAGCGCCGGAACGGCGCGAGCAGCTGAAGCTGCCAGCGGGGGCCTTCGCCGCTCCGGGGGGCGGGTACAAACTGCCGCCGCTCGAGCTGCTCTCGCTCAGCGAGCCGGGTTCGGTCTCCGAGGTCGCCACCCAGGCGACCATCAGCGTCCTCCGCACCACGCTGAAGCAGTTCAACGTCGACGCCGCCGTGACCGGGTACACGCCCGGCCCCACGGTCACCCGCTACGAGATCGAGCTCGGCGAGGGCGTGAAGGTGAACCGGGTCGTGAGCCTCCAGAACGAGATCCGCTACGCCCTGGCCTCCGGGGAGCTGCGCATCCTTGCGCCGATCCCCGGGCGCTCGGCGATCGGCATCGAGGTCCCCAACCGCGACCGCCAGCTCGTGACCCTCGGCGACGTCCTCCGGGCCCCCGAGGTGGCGAAGATGCCCAACCCCACGATCGTCGGGCTCGGCAAGGACATCTCCGGCGCGGCGGTGGGCGTCAGCCTGGCCGAGATGCCCCACGTCCTCATCGCCGGGGCGACCGGGAGCGGCAAGTCCTCCTGCATCAACGCCATGATCGTGTCGATCCTCGCCCGCGCCCGGCCCGACCAGGTGCGCCTCCTGCTCATCGACCCCAAGCGGGTGGAGCTCTCCCACTACAACGGCGTTCCCCACCTGCTGACGCCGGTGGTGACCTCGCCGAAGAAGGCAGCCGAGGCCCTGGGTTGGGTCGTGAAGGAGATGGAGGCGCGCTACGAGGTGCTCGCCATGGCCGGCATGCGCAACTCCGACATGTACAACGAGGCGGTGCGGTCCGGGGCCCTGGCGCCCGAGTTCGAGGACGGCACGCCGAGGAGCCCGTACCCGTACTACGTCGTCGTCGTGGACGAGCTCGCCGACCTCATGATGGTGGCGCCGCGCGACGTCGAGGAATGCATCTGCCGCATCGCGCAGATGGCGAGGGCGGTCGGCATCCACCTCGTCGTCGCAACCCAGCGGCCCTCCGTGGACGTCGTCACGGGTGTGATCAAGGCCAACATCCCCTCCCGGATGGCGTTCGCCACGGCGAGCTACGCCGACAGCCGGGTCATCCTCGACGAGGGGGGCGCCGACCGCCTCATCGGCCACGGCGACCTGCTCTACAAGCACGCCTCGGCCCCCCGCCCCCGCCGGATCCAGTGCGCCTGGGTGGCCGAGCGGGAGGTCGAGGCGGTCATCGGCTGGTGCCGGCGCCAGCGCCCCAACGTCGACTACGTCGAGGGCATCGTCAGCGAGGCCCCACAACGTGCCGAAGGCTCGGAGAGCGACGAGGACGAGGAGCTGCTCCGCCAGGCGATGGAGCTCATCGTGCGGTCCCAGCTCGGCTCGACCTCGATGCTCCAGCGCAAGCTCAAGGTCGGCTTCTCCCGGGCCGGGCGGCTCATGGACCTGCTGGAGCAGCGGGGCGTCGTGGGGATGTCGCAGGGGTCGAAGCCCCGGGACGTCCTGATGACCTTCGAGGAGTGGCAGGACGAGGAGGCAGCTCGGAAGGCCGCCGATGCGGTGATCCACCCCAAGGTGGCGCCGTCCCAGGGTCCGCCCTCAGCGGGGAGGTACGAGGCCCCGCCGTCGATGGCGCCCCCCGTGCTGCACAGAGCCGGGGACTTCGTCGACCCGGTTGGTGCCGGCGACCCCGACTTCGACATCGAGCGGTAGCTCCCGGTGGCCAAGGTCGGGGTCCCCTTTGGGGCATGAAAAGGCCCGTGCCCACGTCTTCGTCTCCGGGCAGGTGCAGGGCGTGTTCTTCCGGGCCGAGACGTCGCGCCTCGCCCGGAGCAAGGGCGTCGCCGGCTGGGTCCGCAACCTGCCCGACGGGCAGGTCGAGGCGATCTTCGAGGCTCCGAAATGGGTGGTCGAGTCCATGCTCGAATGGATGCGGACCGGGCCTCGGGGAGCGGCGGTGAGCTCGGTGGACGTGAGCTGGGAGGACCCGGGGACCGAGCAGGGTTTCAGCGTGAGGTAGCGACAAATCTATAATCCGGGTGGGCAGCGGTTTCGCCCCCCCTCATCCCCCTTCCCACCCTCCGCCAATGTCCCAGACCTCGATCGGTGAACGCTTACGCCAGGCCAGGGAGGCCATCCCCGCATCCCTGACCGAAGCCTCGCGGGCGACGCGGGTCAGGGTGGACTTCCTCGAGGCCATGGAGCGGGATTCGTTCACGTTCATCTCCGGGCGGGTGTACGTCGTCGGGATGCTGCGGTCCTATGCCCGCTGGCTGCGCCTGGACGACAGCGAGATCGCCGCGGAGTACGACAGGATCTACGGCGCCGCCGAGGCCCCCGCCCTTGCCGAGAGCCTCGCCACCCGCAACGAGCGGAGCATGCCGGTCCAGCGGCCCCGCAAGCCGCAGTGGGCGATGGCCGCGGCGGCGGCGATCGCGATCATCCTGGTCCTGGTGCTGTTCAGCCTCCTGGGTGGGGGCGGCAACGTCGCGGCGCCGCCGCCGGTCCCGGTGTCGCCCTCGCCAACGCCGACCGTGTCCGCCCCCAGCCCCACGCCGACCGTGACGGGGGGCTTCAACGGCGTGCAGGTCCTGGTGTCGGTGACCACGACCAGCTCTTGGATGCGCGTCGTCGCCGGCAACACGATCCCGCAGCTCGTCGCCTTCCAGGGGACGATGCAGCGGGGCGTGACGAGGACGTTCTCGGCGGTGGACCTGCTGAAACTGCAGATCTCCAACCTCGGCGCGGTGCGGGTGAGCCTGAACGGCAAGGACCTCGGGCCCCTCGGACCGGCCGGGCAGTCCGGCAGCTACATCGTCGCCAAGGGCGACGCATCGCTCACGCCGGATCCGTCGTCGACGGTGCCGCCGCCCGGCCAGCGCAACGGCCCGGTGGTGTACCCGTCCGGGTCGCCCCCGCCGCGCCCGCCCCCGCCGGCCCCGAGCCCGACTCCGTCCTCGCCCACCCAGACCCCGCTCTCCCCGCTGTGACCCCCAAGTTGACGCGCGCTTGATCGCCGAGGTCGTCTCGGTCGGGTCGGAGCTCCTGGCCGGGCAGATCGCCAACACCAACGCCAGGTACATCTCCGAGGCCCTCGCGGGCGTCGGGGTGCCGGTGATGCTGCAGACTGCGGTCGGCGACGACGTGGGCCAGATCGAGCGGGTGCTGCGAGCGGCGCTCGGCCGGGCGGACGTCGTCGTCGTCTGCGGTGGCCTCGGCCCCACCCACGACGACCTGACCCGGGAGGCCGTGTCGGCGGCCACCGGCCGCCTGCTGGAACGCGACGCCGGACTGGTGGCGGGGCTGGAGCGGCGCTTCGCCCGCATGGGCAGGACGATGTCGCCGTCGAACCGCCAGCAGGCAGATGTCCCCGCAGGCGCGGTCAGCATCGACAACCCCGTCGGCACGGCCCCCGGCATCTTCCTGGAGGACGAGGGCAGGCTGGTCTACGTCCTGCCGGGCGTCCCGGACGAGATGGAGGCGATGATGCGGGGCTTCGTCCTCCCGGACCTGTCCGTCCGGACGGGGGGCTCGGCCATCGTCACCAGGACGCTGCGCACCGCCGGGATCCCGGAGTCGGACCTGGCGGACCGCCTTGCCGGCGTCATCGGGCCGAACGTCGGCGTGTACGCGTCGGAGGGAGAGGTGCGGGTGTGCTTGACCGCCCCCGCCTCGGATGCCGGCGGCCTGCCGGGTCTGGAGCGGGAGGTCCGCACGCGGCTCGGATCCCTCGTCTACGGGGAGGGCGACACGACCCTGGAGCGGGTCGTGTCCGGCCTCCTCCGCCAGCGAGGCCTGCGCCTCGCGGTGGCGGAGTCGCTGACCGGCGGCATGCTCGCCTCCCGGATCGTCGGGGTGCCGGGGGCCTCGGACATCTTTGTGGCCGGCTACGTCGCCTACTCAGCCCGGGCGAAGATCCGTGACCTCGGCGTGCCGCCGGACGTGATCGAGCGCCACGGCCTGGTCTCGACCGAGACCGCCGTCGCGATGGCGCTCGGCGCCCGGGCACGGGCGGAGGCGGACGTGGCGCTCTCGACCACCGGCGAGGCGGGGCCGTCACCTGCGGAAGCTGCGGTCGGGCGGGTGTGCGTGGGGCTGTCGTGGGAGGGCGGCGACGCGGCCTGGACGTTCGGGATGGGAGGCGGCAGGGAGATGATCCGCCGGCGGACCTGCACCTATGCCCTCAACCGGCTCCGGCTGTGGCTGCTCGGTGACCCCGGCCTCGGCTGATGCTGCGCCTGTTCGTCGCCTTCGATGTCCCCGAGGCGCAGAAGGACTCGGTGGAGGAGGCAATCGCCCCTCTTACGGTCCCGGGGGCCCGGTGGACGTCCCGGCAGTCCTGGCACGTCACGCTCAAGTTCCTCGGTGCCACCCCGGAGGAGCGCCTCTCCGAGGTGACCGGCGTCGTCGAGCAGGCGGCGTCCGCCTCGCAGCCGGCTCGGACGAGCCTGGGCGGCATCGGGGCGTTCCCGGGCTTCCGCCGGGCGCGGGTCCTCTGGGTCGGGCTCGACGACGCCGGGGGCGTGCTCGGCGCCCTTGCCCGCACGCTGGAGGACGGGTTCATGCCGCTGGGGTTCCCCGCCGAGGGCCGGCCCTGGACCCCGCACCTCACCCTCGCCCGGTTCAAGGTCCCCGCCCCGGTTGCGCTGGAACCGGATCGCATCCGCCTCGACGAGCGGCCCTTCGAGGTGGGGGAGATCGTCCTGTTCCGCTCCCACCTGAAGGCCGGTGGGGCCGTCTACGAGCCCCTGGCCAGATTCCAGCTGGGACGGTCGATCTGACCTATAATCACACGCACGTAAGCACAGACCCGTAAGTCCCGGCCACAAATACTTGTATCGAACGTGCGTTCGGTCTATTTTTAGGCCAGTTTTGTCGGTACCTCTCGCTAAGCTCTTTGCAGGTCCCAGCGAGAAGGCTCGTCAGGACTCAGGTACAACCTGACAGACATCACAAGACTGGACCAAGGAGGCAGGGATGGCAATAGATCGCAGCGCACCGGCCAACGGGCAGAGCCGGGGCAGCGAGCGGGAGAAGGCCCTGGACATGGCCCTCTCCCAGATCGAGAAGCACTTCGGCAAGGGCTCCATCATGCGGCTGGGCGACAATACCGCCGTCGGCGTCGACGCCATCCCCACCGGGGCGCTCGGGCTCGACATCGCCCTCGGTATCGGGGGACTGCCCCGGGGCCGGATCATCGAGATCTACGGCCCGGAGTCGAGCGGCAAGACCTCCCTCTGCCTCCACGCCGTCGCCGAGGCCCAGAAGCTCGGCGGGATCGCCGCCTTCATCGACGCCGAGCATGCGCTCGACGTCGTCTACGCCCGGAACCTCGGCGTCAACGTCGACGAGCTGCTCGTCTCGCAGCCCGACACGGGGGAGCAGGCGCTGGAGATCGCCGACATGCTCATTCGCTCGGGGGCCGTGGACATCATCGTCGTCGACTCGGTGGCCGCCCTGGTGCCGAGGGCCGAGATCGAGGGCGAGATGGGCGACACCCACGTGGGGCTCCAGGCCCGCCTGATGAGCCAGGCCCTCCGGAAGCTGGCGGGCAACGTGGCCCGCTCCAACGCCATGATCATCTTCATCAACCAGCTCCGGGAAAAGATAGGCGTTATGTTCGGATGTGTCCATTATGCCTCTAAAATCACTCTTGCGGATGGGACGAAGGAGAAGATCGGCAAGATCGTCAACCAGAAACTCCCCGTAGAAGTTCTCTCCTACGATCCCGAACTGGGCGCGGTCGTGCCGAAGAAGGTGGTGAGCTGGTTTGACAATGGCCGGACGGAAGGGTTCCTCCAGTTCACGGTCGCCAGGCCCGGGGGCAATGGAAAGGCGCAGTTCGGCTGCACTCCCAACCACCAGATCCGGACGCCTGGTGGCTGGCGTGAGGCGCAGGAACTGGCCGTCGGCGACCGGGTGCTGCAAGCGGTCGAGCACCGGCTCTCTCCGCTCCAGTGGGAGGTCACCCTCGGGACCCTTATGGGCGACGGCGCCATCTCCCCGACCAGGAGCGGCCACGGTGCCCGCCTGCGTTGGGGCCACTGCGAGGCACAAACCTCGTACTGCGACTGGAAGGCCTCGCTGTTCGCCAACATCGGCGCCAGCCGGTCCACCAACGCCAAAGGCGCCGTCTTCTACGACCTGCCGCCCCTACCCGAGCTCGCCGAGTTGCGACGAGCCGTCTATGTGGGAGGCAAGAAGGTCCTCAGCTACGACTACCTGAAGAAGCTGACTCCGCTCTCCATCGGGCTCTGGTACATGGACGACGGGGGTTTTACCCTACGAGCGAAAGGGGTCCAGGAGCGGACTCGGGATGGCAGCGGCAGGGCGGACATCTGCGTCGAAGCGATGGAAGAGGGCACGCGCCAACGCCTCGCCGACCACCTGTCCGACACCTGGGGGATTCGCCCGCAGATTGTGTCCCGAGCCGGAAAGGCGGTCTTCGTCTTTCCGAAGGAGGAGACGAGGAAGCTCCACGAGCTCATCGCTCCCTACATTCACCCCTCCATGCAGTACAAGCTGCTGCCGAGGCTGCGGGGTCTGTTCGGGATCGAGCCGCAGTTCGTCACACCTCGGTACGAGCTCATGCCGCTGCCGATCGTGGCCATCGCTCCCAAGCCTCCCACCCGGAGCACCCACCGTTTCGACATCGAGGTCGAGGGGAGTCACAACTACTTCGTCGATGGGGTCATGGTGCACAACTCGCCCGAAACCACCCCCGGTGGGCGGGCGCTCAAGTTCTACGCCTCGGTCCGGCTCGACATCCGCAAGATCGAGAACATCAAGAACGGGCAGGAGGTCACCGGTTCCCGCGTGCGGGTAAAGGTCGTAAAGTCCAAGGTCAGTGCCCCCTTCCGTCAGGCGGAGTTCGATATCCAGTACGGTCACGGCATCTCGAAGGAGGGGTCGCTGCTCGACACCGCGGCCGAGCGGGGGATCGTCATGAAGTCAGGGTCCTGGTACCTTTTCGATGGCGATCAGATCGGGCAAGGCCGGGAGAACGCCAAGGCCTTCCTGGCCGAGCACCCCGATGTGTGCGACGAGATCGCCACAAGGGTGAAGAAGGCGGTGGGGCTGGTCGCTGGGGGCGAGGGGGAGGCGGAGGTCGAGGAGAAGGCCCCCGTCTTCACGGTGGTGCCATAGGGGGTGCGGGGAGCTACTCCCCCGGGGAACGAGCGGGTGAAGGAGGGAGTCTCTCTGGAGACGGACG
>JAOPZY010000130.1 GCA_025963875.1 Actinomycetota bacterium | reverse complement strand
CGTCTGGTCGATGACGTCGAGACGATCCCCCTGCCACTCGATGGTGGCGACCTGCAGCGGCTGCGCCCGGGGCATTCCCTACACGCAGAACCAGTGCGACACGCACGGCCCGAAGACGAGGAGGCCGCTCAGGGCGAGCGCCGCCGCCACGGCGACGAGGACCCGGAACCCGATCCACGACGAGCCCCTACCGCTCGCGCCGGCGGAGAGGCGGCGGCTCGCTGCCTCGGCGACCTGGTCGACCTCGTGCAGCAGCAGGCTGGCCTCGGTGAGCTGCGCGCGCCGGACGAACACCCGGACCGGCGAGGCGGGGTCCCCGAAGGGATGCAGCCAGGCGCCGGGCGAGGCGTTGGACGAGTCGAGGACCACCTCGATCCCCTCCTCGGCGAGCCTGCCGCGGATGAGGTAGGCAATCACCTGGTTGGCGGCGACGGTGAGGAGGGCCCAGTCACCCCCGCCGTGGCCGCCCGGGTCACGCGGCTCGGGAGGCGGCGCCCCGTCGGAAAGGCGTCGCTGATGGGGCCTGGTCAGGACCGGGGCCATGCGACCAGAGTAGTCCAGGGTGGGGCCTTTAACCCGCTGGAGGCCCCTTCGGCACTTCGGCCGCGTACAGCGAGTTGCCGTCGGGGTCGCTGAAGAACGCGAGCTTGGCGGCCCCCTCGGAAGGCGGGCGGCGGACGGCCACACCCCGGCGCCCGAGCTCCTCGGCCACGTCGTCGATGGGCTGGGCGACTTCGAAGCCGACGGTGATCGATCCGTTCGTGCCGGGCCGGGCGGCGCCATGGGGGGCCACGTGCAGCCCCAGGGTCAGTCCCCTGCCGGCGTCGATCTGCGCCCAGCTGTCACCGCCGCGGAAGGCCAGGTGCAGACCGAGGGTCTCCGTGTAGAACTGCACCGACCGGTCCATGTCGGTGACGTAGATGGTGGCGTTGCCGCCGGTGAACAGGGGCTCGGTCACGTCTGGCATTCAACCACAGCGGGGGGGCGCCGCCGGGCGGCGACCCAGTCCCCGAGCATCTCGGCGAACCGGACCCGTCCCGCAGGCACCACGAGGTGGGCGCCGTCGACGCCGCCGGCGCACAGTTCGTCGAGGCACTCCAGGGCGAAGCGAAAGCCCGACTCCGGGTCGTCCTCGAACGCGGCGAGGTACCCGTCCGGCACCGTGAAGCCGGGGATGCTGGCGAGGACCCTGGTCGCCATCTCGCGGGTGGGCAGGGCGGCGGTGCCCCCGTAGACCGGCTTCGACCAGGCCTGCTCCCGGAGCGCCGCCGCCGACTTCAGGCCGGCCACGCCGAGTTGGGTCACGAGAAAATCCGCAGCCCGCCGCCAGGCGAGCGCCTTCGAGAGCGGGGCCACGACGCCCCGGCGCAGCCCGTCGCCGCCCTCGTGCTCGAGCATCCGCCGGACGGTCAGGTCGCTGCGGCCGGTTTCGATCCGGTCGCCGAAGAGCAGGAGCACCTCCTCGACGCCGAAGGCCCGCAGCGTGAGGAAGTCGCTGTGGAGCCGGAGGTGGTTGCGGTCCCGGGCATTGAGGGCCACGATCGGCCGTACTCCCCGCTTGGTCGCCTCGATCGCCAGGGCCACGGAGGACAGCGCGGAGCGGCCCAGATGGTTGTCAGGGATCAGCACCGCGTCGACGACGTCGCCGAAGATCTCGAGCTGGCGGAAGAACTTGGTGAGCGTCGCCTCCCGCGGAGGATCGATCTCGTAGATCAGACGGAAGCTCACGCCTTCCTTCCCGGCCCACCCGAATGCAGGAGCGACCGAGCGATGACCACCCGCTGGATCTGGTTCGTCCCCTCGTAGATCTGGGTGATCTTGGCGTCCCGCATCATCCGTTCCACCGGGAAGTCCTTGATGTAGCCGTAGCCGCCGAGGAGCTGGACGGCGTCGGTGGTCACGCTCATGGCGGTATCGGATGCGAAGGTCTTCGCCATCGCGGCAAAGTACCCGGTGCGGGGGTCGCCGGCGGCCACCATCGAGGCAGCCTTGTAGGCGAGCAGCCGGGCGGCCTCCGTGGCGGTCGCCATGTCGGCGAGCATGAAGCGGATGCCCTGGAACTCGCCGATCGGCTTGCCGAACTGCTCGCGCTGGCGGACGTAGAGCACCGCCTGGTCGAGAGCGCCCTGGGCGATCCCGACCGCCTGGGCGGCCACGGTGGGGCGGGCGAAGTCGAGGGTCCGGAGGGCCACCTGGAAGCCCTTGTGGACCTCTCCGATGACGTCGGCGTCCGTGAGGGGGACGTCCTCGCAGAACACCTCCCTCGTCGGGGAGCCCCGGATGCCCATCTTCTTCTCCGAACGGCCGAGCGAGAACCCCGGGGCGTCGCCGGGCACGAGGAACGCCGTGATGTTGTGGCCCTTCTCGCCTTCGGGGTCGGTGACGGCGAAGTAGACGTAGCGGTCGGAGATCCCGGCGTTGGTGATGAAGCGCTTCTGGCCGGTGAGGCGCCACCCGTCGCCGTCGCGGACCGCCCGGGAGGACATCGCCGCCGCGTCGGAGCCCGACCCCGGCTCCGTCAGGCAGTAGGAGTACTGGTGTTCGCCCGAGACGAGGCCTTCGACCACCTCCCGCTTCTGGGCGTCGCTGCCGGCCAGCAGGATCGGGATGGCGGCGAGGCGGTTGACAAGCGGGATCACGCTGACCCCGCCGGAGACCCGGGCCAGCTCCTCGATGAGGACGCAGACGTCCAGCGGGCCGCCACCCGCGCCCCCCAGCTCCTCCGGGAGCCCGATACCCAGGAAGCCCTGGGCCACCATGGCCTTGTGGATGTCCCAGGGGAACTCGTCGGTCTCGTCGATCTCAGCGGCGCGGGGGCCGATGACCTCCTCGGCGAAGGCGCGCACGACCTTGCGGAACTCCTCCTGCTCCTCGCTCAGTTCGAAGCCGTCGCCGCCCATGGCCGCCATTGTAGGGCCCGGAAGTTCGGAAAAAATCGCGTGCATGCACGCGAAAAGTTCCGGACCTCGCGGCTAGTCCACCCGGATGATCAGGGCGTCGCCCTGGCCGCCGCCGCCGCAGAGGGATGCGGCACCCGTGCCCCCGCCCCGACGCTGCAGCTCCATCGCCAGCGTGAGGACGAGGCGAGCTCCGGAGGCGCCGATGGGGTGCCCGAGCGCCACCGCGCCGCCGTTGACGTTGACCTTGTCCTCGGAGACACCGAGCAGCTTGGCGGAGTAGAGGGCGACAGCAGCGAATGCCTCGTTCATCTCGTACAGGTCGAACGATGCGGGATCGACGCCGAGCTTCGACGCCGCCTTGGCGGTGGCGTTCGCCGGCTGGGCGGGAAGGGAGGCGTCGGGGCCGGCCACCATGCCGTGGGCGACGATGGTCGCCAGGATAGGCAGTCCGTCGCGTTCGGCACGTTCGCGGCTGGTGACGACGACCGCAGCTGCGCCGTCGGAGATCTGGGACGCGTTGGCGGCGGTGATCGTTCCTTCCTTCGTGAAAGCGGGGCGCATCTTGGCGATGCTCTCGGCCGTCATGCCGGGCCGGATGCCCTCGTCGGTCTCGACCCGATTGCCATCGCCCTTCCGGCCGGGGGTGTCGACGGGGATGATCTCGGCGCCCAGGCGGCCGGCCTTCGTGGCCTCGGCCGCCCGCTCGTGCGACCGGGCCGCCCATTCGTCCTGTTCGGTCCGCCCGATGCCGAGCGCGGCGTTGACGGCGTCGGTCGCCTCGCCCATGTGCACGTGGTCGAACGCGCACCACAGGCCGTCGTGGATCATGAGGTCGACCAGCTCGGCGTTGCCCATGCGGGCACCCTGGCGGGCCTTCGGCATGGCGTACGGGGCGTTCGTCATCGATTCCATACCGCCGGCGACCACCGTCTCGACCTCCCCTGCCCGGATGAGCTGGTCGGCGAGGGCGATGGCGTTGAGGCCCGACAGGCAGACCTTGTTGATGGTGATGGCGGGCACGTTCATGCCCACGCCGCCCTTGACCGCGGCCTGCCGGGCGGTGATCTGTCCCTGCCCGCCCTGCAGGACGTGGCCCATGATCACGTAGTCGACCGAGGCGGGATCCACGGCCGAGCGCTTCAGGGCCTCGGCGATGGCGACGCCACCCAGGTCGACGGCGGGCAGGCTGGAGAAGGCGCCGAGAAACTTTCCGATCGGGGTCCGTGCCCCGGCGACAATGACCGATTCGCTCATGGTTACCTCCTGTAGGATCAGGCCGTGCTCAGGCGTGTGGATCACGTTGCCCTGGCAGTTTCGGACTTGAATGCCTCTATCGAACATTACCAGCGGGTTTGGGGTCTGACCCTTTCCCACCGCGAGGTCGTGGCTGAACAGGGCGTCGAGGAAGCCATGTTCCGCCTCGGGGACACCTACCTGCAGCTGGTCGCCCCTCTTGATGCTGATACCCCCGTGGGGAGGTTCATCCAACGCCGGGGCGAGGGACTCCACCATATCGCCTACGAGGTCGACGGCATCGAGGCGGCGCTCGCGACGGCCCGGGAGCACGACCTCGTCCTCATCGACAAGGAGCCGAGGCGCGGCTCCCGCAACACCCGGGTGGCCTTCGTGCACCCGAGGACAAACCACGGTGTCCTGGTCGAGCTGGTGGAAATTCCTCACAACTGAAGCGGATCCCGTAAGCTGAGGGCGATGCGACAGGCAGTGATTCTGGCGGGCGGTCAGGCAACCCGGCTTCGCCCCTATACCGAGGACCGCCCCAAGGCCATGGTCGAGGTGGCCGGTGTCCCCGTGTGCGAGCACCAGCTGATCTGGCTCGCTGCGGCGGGCGTCGAGCACGCGGTGATGTCGGTCGGCTACCGGGCCGAGGTCATCCAGGACCGCATCGGCGACGGGGGCCGGCTCGGGATCAAGGTCGAATATGCCGTGGAGGACACGCCGCTGGGGCGCGGCGGCGGTATGAAGCTGGCCGCCAGGGAGCTCCCCTTCGCCGACGAGGGATGGTTCGCCATGAACGGCGACGTCCTCGCCAGGTTCCCCCTCGCGGACCTCGCCGCCCACCACCGGAGGATCTCGGCGCTCTCGACGATCGCCCTGGCCGCCTACCGGTCGAACTGGGGCCTGGCCACCCTCGAGGGCGACTTCGTCCTCGGTTTCGTCCAGAGCCCCCACCTCCCCTACTGGATCAACGGGGGCATCTACGCCATGGAGCCCGAGGTCATCGACATGCTCCCGGACAAGGGCGACCACGAGGACACGACGTTCCCCGAGCTCGCGCTCTCCGGGCGCCTGGGCGGCTACAAGATCGAAGGCTACTGGCGGGGCATCGACACGGTGAAGGACCTGAAAGAGGCCAACGCGGAATACATCACGGACGAGGAATGACCGGCCCGCCGGCCGGCGGCCCCGAAGGCACAGAGATCCCCCGGCTGCTCTCCGCCCAGTTCCGCGCTGCGTCGATCACGGAGTTCGCCTACCTCACGCCTCGTGGCGAGCCGCTGTGCTGGCCCGTGACGCCGTACTGGTATCCCGAACGCGGCATCCTGGGCATTTCGACGGGGCTCGGCTACCCGAACAAGGCCTACTACGCACAGCGACACCCCCGCGTGGCGGCGCTCTTCGGCTCGACGCTGCTGCAGGGCGATGCCGTCGTGCTCGACGACGACCTCCAGGCCAACACCGACCGGTACGTCCGGGAGATGCGGGCGAAGTTCCTGTCCGCCCGATTCGGGCTGAACCCGCTCTCGGTGAGGCTCCTCGACTTCTACCTGCCACGGTTGTGGATCGAGATCACGCCGGTGCACCTCCTGGCCGACGTCGCCGGCGGAAGTCTGGGAACAAACCCCCGCTCAGCGGAGAAACATCGCCCGAGCATGGCACCGGGCCCCCAGCTCAACGCCCTGCTGCGCTGGGTGCGGCAGGCCACGTCGGCCGTGGTCGCGCTGGCGGGGCCAGACGGCTACCCGTCGATCGCCCGGGTGCGCGTGGCGCCTGGGCCGGAGGGTTCGGTCGAGCTCGAATCGGCGCCGGGGACAGGCCCTGCCGCCCTGACGTTCCACACCGAGGGCCTCGCCGGGGTCCGGCTCGACGCCCTGATGGCCCGGGGCCGGGTGGAGACCTCGGACGGAATTGTACGGTTCGTACCGAGACGGGTGGTGGGCTTCCTCGGGCGGGAGCCGGACACCCGGCCCTCCTTCCTGTCGATCTTCCCGCTGTCGCAGTTCCCGAGGGCCGGTGCCCTCAGGGCGACGTTGTGGAGTGAGCTGTCGCGCCGGGGCGAGGCCCTCCCCCGGCTGCGCGTCCCCCGCTGAGATTTCGCTTCAAAACACAGTTCTAGAATTCTTTTTCTGTTTCACCACGTATAGCGTGGTCAAACAGAATCTCGATTAAGAGGAATGCGCCGGGGTCGTCCTTCAGGCCAGCAGCAAGGTCTTGCCGACCAAATCCCGGGCCTCGATGGCGCGGTGAGCGTCGGCGGCGCATTCCAACGGGAAGGTCTGCCCGATGACTAGCCTGATCCGGCCTGCCGCCGCCTCGGTCAGAGCGCGGTGCGGCTGCCTATCCCTCGATCGCTGCAAGCTCGCAAACGATCGAGCGGCCCGTCTGGGCCCGAGTGCACGCCACTGGATCGGCGACCGGCCGCTCGCCTGACGGACTCTCGCGAAAAGCCAGGTCAGCTGGGGGCCTGCCTGCCCGGTCCGGGGCGTCGCGGTGATTCGTACGGCGTGGGGATGTACTCGACGGAAGGCCGGCGCCCCCGCGGCTGCGGGTACAGGCGCATGAGGAGGCGCACCTCGTCGGGAAGCTCCGTCGACACGGGGAGGGCCAATGTCCGGGCATGCTCGACCTCGATGGGGAAGTCATGGGTCCAGCGCCCCTCGGAGAGCATGCGAGCAGTCTCCTGTGCCGTGTCGGCGGGCAACAGGCGGACGAGCAGCTTGGCGACGAAGGTCTCCACCTGCTGTTGCGCCTTGCGGCTGACGTCGGCAAGGATCAGCGTCTTGTCGTCGACCTCGTTCGGATCCTTCTTCGCCACCGCGGCGAGGATCGACGCCGCCGGGTACTCGCCGACCTGGGGGTCGACCGGCCCGAGGACGGCGGAGGGTGCCATGACGATGCGGTCGGCGGCAAGGGCGATCATCGTCCCCCCGCTCATCGCATAGTGCGGCACGTACACGGTGACCCGGGCGGGATGCGCCGCCAGGGCAGCGGCGATCTGCTCGGCGGCGAGCACCAGACCGCCCGGCGTGTGCAGGACAAGGCCGATGGGCACCTCGCGGCCGGTCATCTCGATCGCCCGGATCACGCTTTCGGAGTCCTCGATGTCGATGAAGCCTCCGAAGGGGATCCCGAGGAACGCGAAGCCCTCACGCCGGTGGATCATCGTGATCACCCTCGACCCCTCGCGCTTTTCCAGCGCCCGCAGCGCCCGAGCCCGCTGCAACGCGAGGGCCCGCTGCTGCAGGGCCGGCTGCAGGCTGGAGAGGATGAAGAACAACCACAGCACATCCAGCGGAGTCACGATGCTTCGTCTAGCAGGTAGCGGGCAGCCGCGTCAAGGGAACAACCATCCCCCGACGCTATTCTCCACCGCATCATGGACCGCCCCCGCCGCCGCTACCTCCTGCCGGGCCGCCGCCTCTGGCAGCGCCGGGCCGTCGCCGCCTGCTTGGCGCTGGTCGTGCTCGCCGCCCTGAGCGCCGCCGGCGTCGATGCCTACGCCCACTGGCGCTTCGGACAGGTGACGAAGGTCAACCTGCACCAGGCCCTGCGAGCCCCCACCGCCACCCAGAAGACATCCGAGAACATCCTGATCGTGGGGAACAACACGCGGACCGGGCTTGCTCCCCAGGATGCGCAGCTGTTCGGCAGCCCCCAGGAGGTGGGTGGCGCCCGCAGCGACGTGACGATGGTCCTGCACCTCGATCCGGCCAAGGGCACGGCCTCGCTGCTGTCGATCCCGCGGGACCTCTTCGTCCCCCTGCCTCCGCACAGCATGTCGGGGCCGGTCGGCAAGATCGACGCCGCCCTGAACGACGGTCCCGAGAACCTGGTCACCGCGATCACCAGCAACCTGGGCATCCCGATCGATCACTACGTCTCGATCAACTTCGACGGTTTCCAGAGCGTCGTCAATGCCCTCGGCGGGATCGACCTGTACTTCCCGACGCCACTTCGGGACTCGTTGTCCGGCCTCAATATCGCCCAGACCGGCTGCCAGCACCTCGGCGGCTTCCAGGCGCTGGCGGTCGTCAGGGCGCGGCATCTCCAGTACTTCGCGGGCGGCAGCTGGAGCACCGATCCACTGTCGGATCTGGGCCGCATCCGACGGGACCAGGCGTTCCTCAGAGTCCTGGTGCACGAGGCGAAGACGAAGGGCTTCGACAACCCGCTCCGGGCGCAGGCCACCATCGCCAGCCTGGTCCATCAGGTCACGATCGACTCCGGATTCAGCTTCGGCGACATGCTGTCGCTTCTGCGCACCTACCGGGGGCTCAATCCCGACACGGTCCCCACCGCCACGTTGCCCATCAGCGTGGCGCTCAACTACCACTGGAAGGGTGGCGCCTACGGCGACGTCGACATGCCGGCCGAGCCGCAGGAAGGTGATCGCCGGCTTCCTCGGCACGGCCCCGGCGGTCGCCGCCCCGGCCGCCGTGGCGCTCACGATCACCGACGTGTCGGGCACGCCGGGCCGGGGCAGCACCGTGGCAGCCGCCCTCAGGTCCAACGGGTTCATCGTGGGCGGCGTCACGCAGATGGCGGCACCCGGGAAGCCTGTGGAAACGGTGATCCGCTACCACCCCGGCTCGCTCGCCGACGCCAACACCGTCCTGGCAAGGCTGAGCGGTTCGGTGATGCTGGCTGCGGATCAGTCGGTGCCGGCGGGCCGGGTGGCGCTGGACGTCGGGTCCGACGTCGCCGTCGCACCACCGTCCCCACCGGTTGCGGCGACACCCGGTCCGTCCGTCCGGGTTCCCAGCCCGGCGCCGTCCCCGAAAGCCAGCGACTCCATCACCCCTGCCCATTTCGCCGCCCAGAGCTACGACCCCACCGCCTGCCCGGCCCCAGGTCAATAGAACGTCGGGCCCGGCGCGGCCTACGAGAACGGAGCTGAGTTGAACTCGAGCCGGAATTCCTCGAGGGCTCGGATCACTCCTCCCGTGGCCGCGATGGCGTCGGCCCGGGCGGCAGCCGCGGCGGAACGGCTCGCCGCCATCGCAGCGCCATCTCGCCATATGGTCTCGACCATGGCCCGGCCGGAACGCCGGTGGACGAGGAGCAGGGCGCTGCAGAACCCCTCGGCTTCGATCAGCCACGGGAGCGCGGTGTCCTCGTAGTCGGCGATCGCCGCGTCCACCCGTGATGGTTCGATGTCGACCCGAGTCAGTCGCACGCCCGCTCCCTCCCGTGGGCGCGCGGAACGAACGGAGCTCGCCACCTCGTGGCGTTCCACCGACACCGTGGCCCGGCCGCGCCGGACCGTTTCCTCGCGCAATGGCTCCTCGGTCTTCTCGCTGCCGCGCATGGCGTCACCGGTGACCCAGAACGTCTCGAACACAACCACCGCCAACTCGGGGATCACGAGCAACGCCATGCCACGGCTGCCCGGGTGGTCCTCGATCACCTTCCGGACATCGCCGGTAACGTAACGAACGAGTTCGTCGACCTGTGCAGGATCCGCAGTCAGCAGACTCACCCGGGCGTGCTCCATAGGTGTCAGTCTCCAGGTCCGGGGAGCGGCGGACATCACGCGAATCCGTGGCGCGAGGGGACCTGCATGCAGTCAGTGGCTGTGACCCGGCGGGTGACCGCAGTCGTTGCGTTGCTCGCCCCGGTGGCCCTCGTCACGCTCGCCGTCGTGATGCTGGTCGCCCGGCCATTGGTCGTTGCCGGCGCCGTCCTCGGGCTCGTCGTCGGTCTGTACTCGGCGGCCTATGCCCTGACCCGCACCGGGTTCCGGCGTGCCGTGGCCGCCCTGCTGGCCGTCCTGGCACTTGCCTCCCCCGTCGCCCTCATCCTCGTGTTCAGCAGTGTCTGGGACTTCATTGCCATCCTCGGCGTGGGAGCGGCTGGGGCGGCGGCCGCTCGCCACGCGCTGGGGAGGGACATCAAGTCGCTCAAGAGGGGCCCGACGCCCGGCGAGCCGGTCGGTCCGGCACAGCGACCGGTGCTGCTCATGAACCCCCGGTCCGGGGGCGGGAAGGTGGAGCGCTTCGCGCTGGTGGAGGAGGCCCGCCGCCGGGGCATCGAGCCGGTGGTCCTGGGTCCCGGCGACGACCTCGCCGAGCTGGCCCGCACCGCCGTGGCAAACGGCGCGGATGCCATCGGCATGGCCGGCGGCGACGGCTCGCAGGCGCTCGTTGCTGAAGTGGCGATGCGCCACGGCGTCGGGTACGTCTGCGTTCCCGCCGGGACCCGCAACCATCTGGCCATGGACCTCGGCCTCGACCGGAACGACGTCGTCGGGGCCCTCGATGCCTTCGGCGACGCCGTCGAACGCCGCATCGACCTTGCCATGAGCGGCGACGCCGTGTTCGTCAACAACGCCTGCATGGGGCTCTACGCAAAGATCGTGCAGTCACCGGCCTACCGGCAGCGCAAGGTCGCCACCGCCCTCGAGATGCTGCCGGGCCTGCTCGGAACGCCCAGCCCGCCCTTCGACCTCCGCTTCACGGGTCCGGACGGCCGGGAGCATTCGTCGGCCCACCTCCTCCTCGTCTCCAACGGCCGGTACGAACTGACCAGGGTGGAGGGCTTCGGCTCCCGGCGGCGCATCGACGCGGGGGTCCTCGGCATCGTCACGGCAACCTTCCGCTCGCCCGCGGACGTCGCCCTGTTCATCGAACTGCAGGCGCTCGGCCTGGCCCGCCGGTTCCCGGGGTGGATGGAATGGACCGATACGAGCTTCGAGGTCCGGTCCGCCAAATCCGTGGAGATCGGCGTCGACGGCGATCCCATCTCCCAGGAACCGGCGATCCCGTTCCGCATCGTCCCGAAGGCGCTGCGGGTGCGCATCCCCCACCACGCGCCCGGCTACTCCCCTGCCGCAGCCGTGCCGACGCGGGGCTGGTCGACGTTCGTTGCGCTGTGGCAGACAGCGGCAGGCCGGCCGGTGTCGGTGGATCCCCGCGACTGACGGGCTACAGGGGCAGGCCGGCCTCGAGGAACCCCAGCGCGTCGTCGAACTGCTTGTACGTCTTGACGGCGGGGTTCGGCCCTGCGCAGAGCATCGCCGACACGGCCACACCGATGACGGCTCCCGCGAAGGCCAGGACCGCAGGGTCATCGGCGCTGCGACCCACCCGCTCGCCGACGATGGCGGCAACCAGCCGCATCGTCCGGTTCAGCTCATCCAGGCGCGCCGCCCGCAGCTCCGGCACCTCACGGGAGAGCCGCAGGCGCTCATCCTCCTCAGCCCGCTGCTCGGCGGTGAGGCTGCCGAACACCTGCCGCAGGGCCCCGCGCATGGCCCGGAGCGGGGTCAACTCCGGCGGCTGCGCCCGGAACGCCTCGATGAGGGGTTCGTCGAACTCGTCCTGGAGGACGACGTCCTCCTTCGTGTGGTAGTACCGGAAGAAGGTGCTCGGCGACACCTCGGCGGCCTCGGCGATCTCCTCGACGGTGGTCTCGTCGTAGCCCTGCTCCCGGAACAGGCGCATGGCCTCCCGGCGGATCGCCGCCCGCGTTTTCGCCTTCTTGCGTTCTCTGAGGCCACGAGCGACGCCGCCGCGCACCTCAGTAAGCGGGGACAACGTCGATCTCCTCCTCCCACAGCAGGTCTGGATCGGCTGCAAGCGGCACGGCCCGGTTCGGCAGCCAGATGAGGGCGATCAACGCCCCCAGCAGGGCAAAACCCGCCCCGACGAACAGGGATCGGTCCATGGCGTGGACGAACGACGTCCGCGCCGCAAACTCGAGGGCCTGGCCGGCGCTGCCACCGAGGCGCTGGGCCTGCGCCAGGGCCGCACCGACCGACTGCCCCGCAGCCTTCGCCGCCACGGCCGGGGTCGAGCGAAGCGCCGGGGCGAGTCCGGCGATGTACGCCGACGAGAAGACGCTGCCGAGGATGGCCACGCCCAGGGCGCCGCCGACCTGGCGGGTCGTGTCGTTCATGGCCGAGCCGACGCCCGCCTTCTCGATCGGCAGGGAGCCCATGATCGACTCGGTCGCCGGGGCGATGGCGAAGCCGATCCCCACGCCCAGGAACAGCAGCGACATGAAGATGTGGCCGTAGCCCGAGCCTGCCGTCGTGGTCCCCAGGTAGGCGAGGCCGAGGGCGGCAAAGCCCATGCCGATCGAGACCATGGCCTTGTTGCCGATCTTCTCGACCAGTCGCCCGGACATCGGGGCGGCAATGGCCATCACGAGGGCGATGGGGGCGAGGCGCAGGCCGGCCTGCAGGGGCGTGTAGCCGAGGATGAACTGCAGCTCCTGGGTGACGAAGAAGAAGGAGCCGAAGAGGGCGAAGAACACGAGCATGATGCCGACGCTCGCCGCTGTGAACCGTGGGTTGCGGAAGAACTGGATCTTGAGCATCGGGTGGTCGGTGTGCAGCTCCCAGGCGACGAAGGATCCGATGACCACCACGGCGAGGGCGAAGGCGGCCAGGATGCGGCCGTTGCCCCATCCGTAGCTCGGGACCTCGATGATCCCGTAGACCAGGGCGACGAGACCCACGACCGAGAGGATGGCGCCGATCGGGTCCACCTTGGGCGAGGAGGGGTCCTTGGTGTTGGGGACGATCAGGCGGCCGGCGACGAGGCCGACGAGGACCACGGGCACATTGACCAGGAACACCGAGCCCCACCAGAAGTGACCGAGCAGCGCGCCGCCCACCACGGGGCCGATGGCGATGCCGAGGCCCGAGACGCCGGCCCAGATCCCGATGGCACGGCCCCGCTCCTCGGCGGGGAACACATTCGTGAGGATCGACAGCGTGGACGGCATGATCAGCGCGCCGCCGACGCCCATGAGTGCCCGGGCGGCGGTGAGGAGGTTGGCGGTGCCGGCGAAGGCCGATGCCACCGAGCCGAACCCGAAGACGACGAGACCCAGGGCCAGGGCAGACCGCCGGCCGAAGCGGTCGGACAGGCTCCCCGTGGTGAGGAGGAGGCTCGCAAACACGAGGACGTAGGCATCGACGATCCACTGCAGCTGGCTGTTCGTGGCGTGGAGCACGCGCGACAGGGTGGGAAGGGCGACGTTGAGGATGGTGTTGTCGACACCGATGATCAGCAGGCTGAGACACAGCACGGCAAGGATCCACCAACGCCGCTCGTAGCCCTCCGGCCGCTGCACGGGCGCCTCAATACGATTCATGGGAACCACCTCCTTTTGAAAGTTACTGTCATAAAAGAGTAGCTTTCATGAAAGGAGGCGTCAAGTCGCAAGTAGGATGTCGCCCATGCCTTCATCCGAGAAGTCCGACCGGGCCCCGGTCCCCGTGCGTTCCCGCATCGACGAGCGGATCGAGGAGGTCCAGAAGCGCAAGGCCGAGGCCGAGCTGGGCGGCGGGGAGGCCGCCATCAGCCGCCAGAAGAAGCGCGGCAAGCTCACGGCGAGGGAGCGGCTCGAGAAGCTGCTCGACCCCGGCTCCTTCCACGAGACCGACATGCTGGCCCGCCATCGTTCGCACGGCTTCGGCATCGAGGGCAAACGGCCCTACGGCGACGGGGTCGTGACGGGCTGGGGGACGCTCGAGGGCCGGAAGGTGTTCGTCTTCGCGCAGGACTTCACGGTCTTCGGGGGGTCGCTCGGCGAGGTGCATGCGGAGAAGATCTGCAAGATCCTCGACCTCGCGCTCGAGACGGGCGCCCCGGTGATCGGGCTGAACGACTCCGGCGGTGCCCGCATCCAGGAGGGAGCGCCGTCGCTGGCCGGCTACGCGTACATCTTTGACCGCAACGTCCGGGCCTCCGGCGTCATCCCGCAGATATCGGTCATCCTCGGCCCCTGCGCCGGGGGGGCGGTCTACTCCCCGGCGATCACCGACTTCGTCTTCATGTGCGAGGACACGGCGCACATGTTCATCACCGGCCCCGAGGTCATCCGGGCGGTCACCGGGGAGGAGGTGACCCACGAGGAGCTCGGCGGGGCCATGACCCATGCCACCAAGTCGGGCGTCGCCCATTTCGTGGGCACCGACGAGGAGCACACCCTGAGCATGGTGCGCTTCCTGATGTCGTTCCTGCCGGCCAACAACCTCGAGGATCCGCCGTACTTCGCTCCCAGCGACGACCCCGAGCGCCGGGAGATGCGCCTACGGGAGCTGCTGCCGGACACCCCGAACAAGGCCTACGACATGGGCGAGCTCATCCGCCTCGTCGTGGACGACGGCGAGCTGTTCGAGGTACACGCCCACTACGCCGGCAACATCCTGACCGGCTTCGCCCGCCTGAACGGCCACGTGGTGGGCATCGTCGCCAACCAGCCAAAGATCCTGGCAGGCACCCTCGACATCGACTCGTCCACCAAGGCGGCGAGGTTCGTGCGCTTCTGCGATGCCTTCAACATCCCGCTCATCACCTTCGTCGACGTGCCGGGCTTCCTGCCGGGCACCAACCAGGAATACGGCGGGATCATCCGCCACGGGGCCAAGCTGCTCTATGCCTTCACCGAGGCCACCGTCCCCCGCCTGACCGTCATCGTCCGCAAGGCCTACGGCGGGGCCTACCTCGTCATGAACTCCAAGCACATCCGGGCCGACATCTCGTACGCGTGGCCCACCGCCGAGATCGCCGTGATGGGACCGGAGGGAGCGGTCAACATCATCTTCCGCAAGGAGCTCGAGAAGGCTGCCGATCCCGCTGGTCGCAAGGCGGAGATGATCGAGGAGTACAAGACCAAGTTCTCCAACCCGTTCATCGCGGCGGAGCGGGGCTACGTCGACGACGTCATCGAGCCCGAGGAGACCCGCCCACAGCTCATCGCCGCGCTGGAGATGCTGCTGACGAAGCGCGAGACGCTCCCGCCGCGCAAGCACGGCAACATCCCGCTGTAGACCTTGCGATGAGGGAGGGGTGATGGGCGAGTCCGGCGACGTCCCCGGCTTCGAGGTCTTCGGGATGCGGGGCAATCCCACGCCGGAGGAGGAGGCCGCCATCCTCGAGGCGCTCGACGAGTTCCTGGGCCGGGACCACGAGGCTGCGGGGGCAGGGACGGGCGCCTCATTGTCGGCATGGAAACTGGCCGGACGGCTGACCGCCCGCCGGAGCGGCATCCTGGACGGCCGCTCGGCGCTGGGCCGCAGGGTGTGGCCGGCCAGCGCCCGGATCCCGTGGGCGGGCCGGGCTCATCAGGGCCGCCTGGGCCGGGGGGAATCCCGGTAGGCACGGCTCACAATTGCGCGGCCGGTTGCCGTCGGGCCAGCGAACCTCGTTTTCTCCAGAAGACAGCGTTACTTCGATCGATGACCGTCATTCGCTCCGAGATTCGGTGCGTACGGCGGATATCGTTGACGGCGGCGCGGCAGCCCTTCAGTCCAGACTTCGTCCAGGGACGCGCTGAGCTCCCGGCGAGTCCAGTGAGTATCCCCCTTTTCCTGGCTCCAGCGACCATCGGGTTTGGGCAGCCCCTGGAAGGAGTCCACCGCCCAGACAGAGCGGCAGCTCCCCCGAACCCCGTGCCTTATCTCGGGGAAGTAACTCCCGTGGATTCATCCACGGGCGGCGTCGCTTTCCTGCTCGGCTTCCACTCTGGGTTGGTCAGGCGAGCGGTCGGCGACGGCGAACACGCTCGAATCCTCGTTAGCCCGGTCCGGCATCGATCCCCCACCCCAACTGGCAAGCACACGGCGGACCTCCGACGCGGCGAACAGCCGGTGGCCGCCGAAGGTGCGGTAGCAGGCGATCTTGCCCTCGTCCGCCCAGGTGCGGATGGCCCGGGCGCTTACCCCCAGCGCTCGGGCAACCTCTGCAGTCCTGAGTGACGGCTCTGGATGTGGAAAGTCGAAGTTCGAAGGGTTAGTTCGCATGGCAGGCTCCCGGACGGTGGTGGACGGACTTCGAGGCAGTGCTTCCGTGATGCGGCGCTTCCGTGATGCGGGCGATGCGGGCCATGGGTCAGGTCCTCGTCAACGGCGTGGGTACGATGCGGGCATGCCCACCCTGCTCTTCGTCTGCACGGGCAACCTTTGCCGCTCCCCCATGGCTGCCACGGTGGCCAGCCACGTCCCGGCCGGCAGAACGGAAGCCGTGAACGTCATCAGCGCCGGCCTTCTTCGTCCCGGCGAGCCGGCCACCGACGAGGCCGTGAAGGTGATGGGGCGGCGGGGGCTCGATCTGAGCACGCACCGCTCCCGCCGGGTCGGCGAGGCCTCATTCCGGCACCAGACCGGCAGCACGCCCGTGCGGTGGTCGATGTGATGCCTGGCCCGAAGTTGGGAGCCCAGCGCGCACATGCGCGCGGTAGACTCCCAACCTTCTCCGGCCCTCTGGGTGGGGCGGTTTTCTTTGCGGACTCCTCCCGTCAGGTTGCCTCATCCTCCGGCGAGCGGGGTGCTCTGGCCGAAGAAGTTGTCACCCCAACAGGCGGTCGTGCCATCGGTCTTCTTCGCACACGTGTGGAAGCCACCGGCGCTGATGGAGGTGAAGGTGCCGGCCGGCGGGATGGCCTGCCCGACGTTGTTGAGACCCCAGCACGAGGCGGACCCGTCGGCGAGGAGCGCGCACGAGTGGTAGAAGCCGGCGCTGATCGCGGTGTAGGTGGACGTCGGCGCAGGCGGGGTGCTCTGCCCGTAGGCGTTGGAGCCCCAGCAGGCCACGGTGCCGGTAACTCTGATGGCGCACGCATTCAGCCCCCCGACGCTGATCGCGGTGACGGTGACCAGCCCGGCCGGCACGGTGTTGACACCGTAGGCGGCGTAGCCCCAGCAGGAGGCGGTGCTGTTGGTCTTGATGGCGCACGTGTTCACCCAGCCGGCACCGATCGCGTTGAGGGTGCCGATGCCGCCAGGCAAGGTGGCCTGCCCGTAGGCGTTGCCGCCCCAGCAGACGGCGGTGCTGTCGGGTTTGATCCCACAGGTGTGTGAGCCGCCGGCGCTGATAGCCGTGAGGGGGCCCAGCCCGGCCGGCACGGTGTTCTGCCCGTCGCTGTTGGAGCCCCAGCAGGCGACGGTGCCGTCGCTCTTGATCGCGCAGGTGTTGTTGTCGCCGGCGCTGATCGCGTTGACGGTGCCGGTGATCGGGGTGATCTGCCCGTAGCTGGTGTCGCCCCAGCAGGCGGTCCTCCCGTCGGTCTTGATCGAGCAGGTGTGGAAGAGGCCGGTCGTGAGCGCGGTGACGGTGCCCAACCCGGCCGGCGCGACACTCTGCCCGTAGCTGTTGTCGCCCCAGCAGGCCGTGGTACCGCCGGTTTTGACCGCGCATGTGTTCGTCGTGCCGGCGCTGATGTTGGTGGCGGTGCCCAACCCGCCCGGTGGGCTGTTCTGCCCGTAGATGCCAAAGCCCCAGCAGGCGACGGTGTTGTCGGTCTTGATCGCGCACGAGTGCGAGGAGCCGGCGCTGACCTGGAGGACGGTGCCCAACCCGGGCGGGGGCGTGCTCTGCCCGTCACCGTCGTAGCCCCAGCAGCCGACGGTGCCGTCGGTCTTGATCGCGCAGGTGTTGTTGTCACCAGCGCTGATCGCGGTGTAGGTGGCCGTCACGGGGGGGGTGCTCTGCCCGTAGTTGTTGAGGCCCCAGCAGGCGGCGGTGCCGTTGCCCTTGATCCCGCACGTGTGACCGCCGCCGGCGCTGATCGCAGTGAAGGTCACCCCGGGCGGGACGCTCATCCCATTTGCATTGCTGCCCCAGCAGACCGGGGTGGTGTTGGCCTTGATCGCGCACGAGTGATTGCCGCCGGCGCTGACCGCGGTGAGGGCGCCGATCGTCCCGGTGGGGGCGCTCTGCCCGAAGGTGTTGTCGCCCCAGCAGACGGCGGTGCTGTCGCTGCCTCTGATGGCGCACGAGTGATTCATCCCGGTGGCAACCGCGGTGGTCGTGGTCAACGAGGCCGGCGGGAGGCTCTGCCCGAAGGTGTTGTCGCCCCAGCAGCCGATGGTGGTGTCCGACTTGATCGAGCACGTGTGGTGGAGCCCGACACTGACCGTCGTGACGACCTGCAATCCGGCCGGCGCAGTGCTTTGCCCGTAGGTGTTGTCGCCCCAGCAGGCGGCGCTACCGTCACTGCGGAGCGCGCAGACATGCAGGCCCCCGACGCTGACCGCCTGGAGCGTGGTCAACCCCGCAGGCGCGGCGCCGGAGCCGCTATAGCCCCAGCAGACGGCAGCGCCGTTGCTCTTGATCGCGCACGTCTGCACGTGACCGGCGCTGATCGATCCAATGGTGCCGAGTCCGGCCGGCGGGGTGCCCTGCCCGTAGTTGTTGAGGCCCCAGCACACGGCGGTGCCGTCGGTCTTGATGCCGCAAGAATGCGAGCCGCCCGAGCTGATCGAGCTGAAGGTACCGAGCGTTCCCGTCGGGGTGGCCTGCCCGTCCGTGTTGAGGCCCCAGCACAGGGGGAGGCCGTTGCTCTTGATCGCGCACGTGTGCAGGGCGCCGGCGCTGATCGCGCTGATCGTGCCCAGTGCGGGCGGCAGGGTGGTCTGCCCGCTGCTGTTGGAGCCCCAGCAGGCGGCGCTGCCATCGGTCTTGATGCCGCACGAATGAGAGCCACCGGTGGTGATCGCGGTGAAGGTGCCGGCTGGCGGTGTGCTCTGCCCGTAGGTGTTGTCGCCCCAGCAGGCGACGGTCCCGTCGCTGTGGATCGCGCACGTGTGGGAGCCGCCGGAGCTGATCGAAACGAAGGTGCCGCCGGGCGCCGTGGCCTGCCCGGACCCGTTGAGGCCCCAGCAGGTGGCGGTGCCGTCGCTCTTCAGGGCGCAGGTGTGATAGAGGCCGGAGCTGATCACCTCGCCGCGCGTCCACCCACCGGCAACGGTCTCGCGATCCCCGGACGGGGAGGCGGAGGTGGTCGTCGCCCCCCAACTCAGGACCAGCACCGCCAACGAGAGCATCACCAGCACGCGCGGGATCGCCCCGCCAAGCAGCGTGACTCTTGCCGTCAAACTGCTGTTTGTGCCTTTACCTTGCCGACCTTGCCGACCTTGCCGACCCTGCTTACGTCGCATACGTCCTCCATCCTTTTCTGCGTGGGATTGACGAACAGTTGAAGAAAAAGGGCCCGCCGAGGAGGCTCGGCGGGCCCTTTGAGCAAGACCCACCAGGGCAGGCGACAACGACAAGCACCTTGCACTGGCGGGAGCTGTAGCCGCAGCCGTGGGTTCGGATCGCAGGAGGGATCCCCATACCTCCACGGTGCCCAGGCTCCGGCAACGTCAGGGGGTCGAAGCGTCCCTGGCTTCCCTTTGAGGGCCGGCCAGAGACGGCTCGGTGGCGGACAAGAGCCGCAGGGGGAACGACTCTTTTCCGAGTAGGAAGTTACCGCCGTTTCTGTAACATTGTCAAGACCTCGCCATTTTCGAAGTTGGTAGAGATCAGCCGTCAATGCGCTGCCAGTGAGCTGCCGCCGGCGTCGTTGGCGCCCCGTCGGGAAGGTGCACCCCGTCGGGCAGCATCACGTCCACCGACAGGCGGTCCGGATACACGGTGGCCTGGTTCTGGACGCTCAGCCGGTAGAGCCCCCCCGCCAAGGCATTGGGCACCGTGTAGCTGAACGCCACCGGGGATTACCGTACGGAAGGAGGAAGGAACGGAATAACCGGCAAACAATGTGGGACCAATGTTCTGCGTAATGAACACTTTTTCGACGTATCTTCCAAATGCTCTAGCACCGGGGACTATTGGAGAGTAATGTCCAGGCAGACTCCCCCCAGCCGTCACCGATGGTCAGCCGGTTGGAGGCATCCATGGCTCCCACCCGGAAGCCCGTGCGCGGTACGCGCAGTCCTGCGGTACCGGCCAGCCATTGCACGAGAAGGATACGTATGCGAACTGGACGAACTCGAGGCCGAGCTGCCGGCAGACTGAGCGTCCAGGCCGCCATTCCCGCCCCCTATGTGCAGCAGGGCTACTGCCTGGTGGCCTCGGACGGCGGCGTCTTCAACTTCGGGGATGGGACCTTCCAGGGCAGCCTCGGAGCAGAGGGTCGGCCAGACATCGTCCACATCGGCGCCAAGCCCTAACCGGGCACTAACCGGCAGCCCGCTACCGAGCCCCTTCCCCCCCGGGGGGGCTCGCTAGCGCGTCCGGGTCCGAGGGCGCCCGTTCGGAACCGGGGCCGGCATCTGGCCTTCGACGACGACCGCCGGAATTCTTTGTTTGCTTTACCGCGTATATCGCGGTGAAACAAACAAAGAATATTCTGCCCCCGCGAGATAACGGTATTGGGTTTAGGAGGCGGTTTCGGAGGCCTCTTCGTCGCAGAGGGCGGAGAGGGCAGCCTGCCGGAGGCGGTAACAGTGCACCCTCGAGACGCGGATCCTGCGGGCCACGTCCCCCGGCCGCAACTCCATCACGTACCAGAGGAACAGAAGTCTGCGCTCCCGCTCCGCCAGCCGATCGGTCATACGCCGGCGGAGCTCCTCCCGCTCGTCCAACCTGCTGACGAACCCTGCCCGGAACGGACCCTGGGTCGGGTCGAATCCCTGCCTGGAGACGAGGAGAATCGAGGTCGTCTTGGGATCAAAGACATCCCGGTAGCGTCGCAGCATGGAGATCACCCCGGCCGGGGTGACAAAGAGGGACTCGTTGGCCTCGGCATGCCGGGCGGGCAGAGATTCGCTGTCCGGCACCGGTTGTGGATTCTGCGCCATCCGGGGACCCCCACGTCGACCACATCGAAGGTTCGATGCGTCACCGGGGCCAGGGTGCGCGGCAGCCTGCCGGGATCTGGGGCAAGAAGTGGCCTCAGGGGGCCATCACGAATGCTACTGCTCGTGCGGCATCCTGACAAGCCACCGAAACAGAACATCTAGTGCACACGACGAAAGATACTCAGTCCTCCCGGCGCTGCGCTTAGCTGCCGGGCACGGCCCCCGGCAGGCCGAGCTCCCTGGCAATCAGCATCCGTTGCACCTCGGACGTTCCCTCGCCGATCTCCAGGATCTTTGCGTCCCGGAAGTGGCGGGCCACCGGGAACTCCTCGATGTAGCCGTAGCCACCGTGGATCTGCACCGCCTCCCTGGCGCACTCCATCGCCACCTCGGAGGCGAACAGCTTCGCCATCGAGGCCACGGCCTTGTAGCGGCGCCCCTGCTGGCGGAGCCACGCCGCCTTGTAGATCTGATCCCGGGCTGCGGCGATCTTCGTCGCCATGTCGGCCAGCTTGAACTGGACCGCCTGGTAGGCGCCGATCTCCCGTCCGAACGCCATCCGCTGGCGGGCGTACCGCAGGCTCTCGTCGAGACATCCCTGGGCCAGGCCCACAGCGAGGGCGCCGATCGCGATGCGACCCCCGTCGAGGATCGTGAGGAAGTTGCGGTAGCCGCTCCCCTGTTCCCCCACGAGGTTGGTCACCGGCACCCGGCAGCCCTCGAAGACCAGCTCCCTGGTGTCGGAGGCCCGCCACCCGAGCTTGCGATACTCCCGGCCGACGCAGAAGCCGGGCGTCCCGTGGGCAACGGCGATCGAGCTCATCTCCTTGCCGCCCTCCGACCGGCCGGTGATGGCCGCCACGGTCACCACCTTGGACAGCGGCGTCCCGGCGTTGGTGATGAATGCCTTCGAGCCGTCGATCACCCATTCCTCGCCGTCACGGGTGGCCACGGTCCTCAGCGCCGAGAGATCGGACCCTCCGGACGCCTCCGTCAGGCCGAACGCCCCCAGCACCTCGCCGGCTGCCATTGGCGGAAGCCACGTCTCCTTCTGGTCCTCGCTTCCGAACAGCAGGAAGGGCATCGCCCCCAGGCCGACGCCGGCGGACAGGGTGATCGCCACCGACGAGTCCACCCGCGCCAGCTCCTCGATGGCGACGCACAAGGTGATGAACTCGGCATCCGCCCCCCCGTAGCGCTCCGGCAGCACCAAGCCGAACAGACCCAGCTCTCCCATCTGGCGCACGACCTCGAGGGGGAACTCGGAGCGTGCGTCGTAGTGTTCGGCTACGGGCCGTACGACCTCCTCGGCGAACGAGCGCACGACCCTGCGGAACTCCTCGGTTTCCGGCGGAAGGTCGAAGTCCATCAGCGATCCGTCACGGGTGGGGGAGCAGGTCGGTAGAAGGATTCGTCTCGTCGCAGGTGACCGTCAGGTGGTGGGGGTTGAGCGCGACGCTCTGCACGCAGGCCGCCAGCGGCGGCACGGAGAACGAGATCGGCGCCAGCCTGGTCAATCCCGGCACCGACGACCCGACGATGGTGAAGACGATCCTGGCCGGCGGCTCCAGCCGGAAGGTCCCGGTGACCGACGTGGCCAGGCCCTGGAGCGTCACGGTGTCCTTCCCGAAGACGAACTTGAAACCCGGGGGCAGTCGGGCCGAGGCCTCCTCCTCCGTGAACGTGAGCGTCAGGTGGATGTGGTCGACGTGGGTGATCTGGGCCCGTTTGTTGATGAGCGACGATGGCAGGTTCACGTGCACGCCCGTTGCGGTCGCCGTCACCCAGTCGGCAGTGACCGTGCGGAGATCGACGTGCCGGGCCGATACGTTGACCTTCGACAGGGTTGCCTTCGTGAGGAGGTTGGGCAGCATCGGGACCGGCACGCGGGCCGAGACGTGCTGGGCACCGGGGTCGCGCTTGGCCACCGCGGCGGCAATGCCGGACTGGAACAGGAAATGGGCGGCGGCCTCGGGCACGACGGCCACAATCAGCAACACAAGGGCCAACCCGATCAGCTTCCGGATCATCGGGATCATCGGCGAGTGCTCTCGAAGTGCTCCACGTCGTCGAGGGAGCCCGTCCGTGCCCCCGGGTCCCTGAGGACCGCTTCGACGTCCATCCCCACCGACAGGAGGGTCGGGTCCCCCGCCACCCGGTGCACCAGGCAGGTGTCGGCGCCGTGCAGCCGGATGAGGCCGACGACCACGGGGGCCGCGAGTTGCTCACCGTCGAAGCCGATCCGCACCACGGTGAACGATTCCAGCGTGCCGGCCGGGCCCACCTCGAGCTCCTCGTCGATCGCCCCGAGGCAGCGTTCGCAGAACGCCGTCGGCGGGCAGTAGACCACCGAGCACCGGTCGCAGCGTGCGGCGAGGAAGGCCCCCCGCTCCGCCAGCGTCCGGAAGAACCGCTCCCCCGCCAGGCCCGCGGTATAGCGGTGCGACACGGGGATCGAGCCGGGCCAGAGCCGGATGGCGTCGGGGTTCGTGGGCTTGTCGAACATCGCCTACAGGGGCTTCCAGTAGGCGATGTCGAGGATCGAGCCCACCCGTTCCTCTAGGGGCTTCCACACGGCTTCCACGGGCATCCCGATGTGGATGTCGGCGGGTTCGACGCCGCCGAGCTTGTGCATGATGCCCCCACTCTGCAGTTCGATGACTGCGGGCAACTCCGGGACGGTGAGCGGTCGCATGTCCCACGTGACGTAGCAGACGGAGTAGGTGTTGACGGTGCCGGTGGGCGCGACGTCGACCCACCGATCGGTCGGGCGGAAGCACTGCTCGCAGAACATCCTCGGCGGCACGAGGACACGCCCGCACACGCGGCACTCCCGGCCGAGGATCCTGCCCTCCTTGAGGCCATCGAGGTACCGCCCGACCGCCACGCCGGCGTCCCAGCTGTACTCGGCCCGCACGGAATGGCTCACGGTGATGACGCCTTCCCGGAACTCCGTGTCAGAGAGTGACCGGGTGGGGAAGGGGGCCGGAGCAGCCATGCTCAGCGGCCCATCACGATCACGGTGCCCACCTGCATGAGGTCGCCCCAGGCCTGCGCCAGGCCCCGGTGCGGCGTCCCCGGCACCTGCCGCGCCCCGGCCTCGCCCCGCAACTGCCAGAACAACTCGGCCACCTTCATGAGACCTGCCGCGGCAATGGGATTGCCGACGCCGAGGAGGCCGCCCGAAGGGCACGAGGGCAGGTCGCCGTCGCGGTCCAGGACGCCGTCCCGGGCGGCCTCCGGCGCCTTGCCCCTGTCGAAGAGCAGCAGGCCCTCCAGGTGGTGCAGCTCCTTGTAGTCGAAGGGGTCGTAGGGCTCCACGATGTCGATCTGGCGCCG
>JAOPZY010000002.1 GCA_025963875.1 Actinomycetota bacterium | reverse complement strand
CTCCCACCTGTGCAACCAGGACGCGGGGGACCTCTCCTTCAGGACACCGGATCTGGGCAGGGCGGGATTCTTTGAGTACAGGACGACGCTGTACGTCGTTTTGTGCTCACAGAATTCCCACAGGTACTCTCAGCCTCTCTCTGGCAGACCGGCTGGTCTGGTCGGGGCATCCTCCGGCCCCCCAGTCCTACGCCGCATCCGGCCGCCCTTGTGCCTTACGGGCCAAACGGTTCCTGTGTGCGGTCCCGGGCGGATAGCTAGCTCTCTCCACCGGCCCGCCCGCAGCTACCCGGAGGGTTGCTTCGATCCTCTGGTCGGGTGCGGTCACATCCCCACCGCCCAGTACCGAACATACGTTCTTGTACCACACACTTCCCCACCTCCACATCTGCAACCTTAAGGCTGAGCAGCCATTGACCCCTACCACCCCAGCAGAGGACCGCGATGAAAACTGAGGCGACAACGCATGTCACGGCACCGACCGAGTTCGTCGAAGCCGACGGCATCCGCTACGCCCATCGCCGCTTCGGTGAGGCCAGCGGGACCCCGCTGATCTTCCTACAGCACTTTCGAGGCGGCCTCGACCATTGGGATCCACTGGTGACCGATGGGCTCGCCGCCGGGCGCCCGGTGATCCTGTTCGACAACGCCGGAGTGGCCAACTCCAGCGGCGAGACCCCTGACACCATCGAGGCGATGGGCGAGCACGCCGCCGCCTTCATCGAGGCCATGGGCCCTCACCCTGCGACACCCAGACCTCGACGCCATCTACCAGCACAAACGCGGTCTGAAAGCTCCAAGGCGCTCATCCTGACGATCCAACGTCAGGTAGGGAGGGGAAGGTGAACTGACCTTTAGCAGGCCAGGAACGGCTCCAGCTCTGCGAGGGTGTCACGCGGCCGCTCCTCCGCCAGGAAGTGGCCTGCGTCCAGGGCGCGGCCCCGAATGTCAGTGGCAAAGGAGCGCCAGACCTCAAGGGGCTGATAGAGCGCGCCGACGACGCTGCGCGCCCCCCACAAGAGAAGCAACGGGCACGCGACGCGTCGATCGCGGTCGGCCTCGTCGTGCTCGAGGTCGATGGAGGCTGCGGCACGGTAGTCCTCGCATATCCCGCGGATGGTCGCAGGCTCGACGAAGCAACGCTCGTACTCCGCCAGCGCCTCGGGCGCGTAGCCGTCGAGTCCGCCGGAGAAGGACAGGATTCGCCGCACGAAAAAGAGGGGATCGCCTCCGATCAGACGCTCCGGCAGAGGCTCCGGCTGGATGAGAAAGAACCAATGGAAGTAGAGCGTGGCAAGCCGGCGATCGGCGTGTCCGTAGACGTAGCTGGTCGGCACGATGTCCAGCACGGCCATGCGCTCGACCACATCGGGATGATCGAGTGCGAGCCGATGCGCGACGCGTGCGCCGCGGTCGTGGCCGACGAGGGCGAACCGCTCGTGACCCAGGGCGCGCATCACCTCGAGTTGGTCGGTGGCCATCGCACGGAAGCTGTAGTCGGCGTGATCGCCGCCTCCCGGCGGCTTGGAGCTGTCGCCGTAGCCCCGCAGATCCGCGGCTACGACGGTGTGGTGATCCGCCAGACGCGGCGCCACGGCATGCCACATCACGTGGGTCTGGGGCGCGCCATGCAACAGGAGGACCGGCGGGCCGGAGCCCCCGTACACGACGTTGATCTCGGCGCCGCCAGTCGTGACCCGGGTTCGGGTGAAGCCGTCGAACAGGGCCATGTCTGATCGACGGCCTGGACTGTCGCTGACCCTACTGCCGTCGATGACGCCTACCGGCGCCTGAGTCGCCGCCGCGGCTGATCGGGACCGAAGCCCCACGGCCGCACCGAGGACCGATTCTGCGACCAGGGTGATCGCTCGACGCCGGGGGATGGGAGCAGCCAGAAGGTCTCTTAGATCGTCTAATTCCCAGCTCATCATTCAGCCGTCATCGCTTGACCAGACCGGCCGGATGTCGGCGGTCTCGTCGACCCCTTGCCGTTGATGCGTAAGCTCCTTCAGCTGTCCGTCGGCGGGGCGGTCTTCTCGAAACAGGCGATAGTGAGTTGGCCGAGGGACCTCCCCAAGCCGGTATTCGCAACGCACCCTCCATGTTCACCTCGAGGAGTTCATGTCCATCATCGTGATCGGCCCCGCGTCACAGCCGCGTGACGTTCCCGTGACGCCGCTTCCCATCCTTTGAGGGCGCAGAGCGGGCCGTTCGTTGCTGCCCAGCAGCATAGTCATGCTCCGAGAGGCGTCGGACCAGCCCGCTGAGGGCGGTGAGGGTGCTCGAGGTGGGTGTCTCGGCGAGCTCAGGGTACATGCGGGCGCTCAGGCCCGGTAGGGCGAAGATGTTGCACCGAGTTCCGGCCTGGTGGAGCTCTCGCGGGATTTCGCGGAGGTGATGGGTGACCCGCTCGAGCACGTATTGTCCACGCTCCGCGAGACCCTGGCCGCCAGCCGTCTCGTTGCCACCAGCCATGATCGGATCTTGCCGTACGGTCGGTCCCGGCGAGCTGTCACACGGGCCCGGTCCGCCCTCGCCGAGCAGCCCCCCACGCTGCCGGGGTTCAGGTCTGCGGCTCTCCCGGCGGGTGGCCGGACCTCGGATCCGGTGACCGAGGTCGAAATTCCGCTCGCAGATCCGGATCTCGTCGACGGGCTCAAAATGACCGCCGAGCCGGTTCGACTCTGGGCCCTCGCCGCGCTCGGTGACCTCCCGGGGGCACGTGAACGTGCCGAAGCGATCGTGGCGGCGGCCGACAGACATGATGACCCTGCCCTCATGGCGGCGGAGACGATCCTCTCGCTCGGCGCTTGGGACGAGGGGCGGCTGGCCGCCGGACTCGATCTCATGCGGGATGCCGTCCACCGAGCGAGTCGCGGCTTCGGCACCAGCTCTCACAGCGAGCTCGGCCGCTCCCACCTGTCCCTCCGGCTGGACAAGATGCTCGCTGACGTAGGCCGCTTCAATGAGGCGAACGCGGTCGTCCGTTCTGCTGAGGAGATAGAGCCTTCCCGTCGCAGCGTGCAGGCGGCCACTTCCGCAGTCCTGCGCGCCCAGATCGAGCTCGCCGCCGGACGTCTCGACGCAGCCGCCACAGCGGCCGGCCTCGCCACCGCCGACCAGTTGGGACCCCACCCGTTGGCCCCGGGGGGCCTGTGCGTGCTCGCTACCGTCGCCTTGCGACGCGGTGACCTTGGCGCGGCCGCGCAGCATGTCAAGAGTTACCGTGCGCTGCTTGCTGCCAACCCGGTGACGTTCGGGTCGCCGCACTTCGCCTGGGTGGAGGCCCAACTCGCCGACGCGCGACGGCCCAGTGGGCGCCTTCGAGGTCATGACGGGCGTCTACGACTGTCTTCCGGCCCGACGGGGGCTGCTCGTCGGCGACCCTGCTCTCGCAGCCTGGATGGTGCGCACCGCACTCGCCGTCGGCGACCGGAAGAGGGCAGAAGGAGTCGTCGCCGGGAGCCGAGCAGTTGGCCGCCGCCAACCCCGAATTCCCCACGGTCGCGGCGGCTGCTGAACACGCTCGGGGCCTGCTCCACGGGAACGCTGCGGCACTGGTCCAGGCTGCCGTCAACACCGCCATCTGTGGGCCCGGGCCTCCGCCGCCGAAGACGCCGGCGTCTTGCTCGCTGCCCGGGGCGATGGCGACAGGCGCCATCGCCTCCTTCGATCAGGCCATGGCTGCGTACCGGAAGGCGGGGGCCGACCGCGATGTCGCCCGAGTTCGGAGCAGATTGCGCCGGCTCGGCGAGCGACGCAGCCACTGGCGCCGCGCCGCACGCCGGGTGTTCGGCTGGGCCAGCCTCACCGATACCGAACGCCGCGTGGCCAATCTTGTCGCCGAGGGTCCGACGAACCGGCAGGTCGGTCAGCGCATGTTCCTCTCCCGCCACACCATCGATTTCCACCTTCGCCAGATCTATCGCAAGCTCGACATCACGTCACGGGTCGACCTGACCCGTCTGGTGTTGGAGCACGAGTACGAGGAGGAACTCAAAGCTGAGCGAGTGTGAAATCTCCACCGGATCTTGTCGTCGAGACACCACACCTGGGCCTCGGTGAAGGGCGAGGGAACGCTGTTGCCGTCGGACACGACACCGACGACGTAGTGGATTTCAGAAACATCTTGAGCCATCGCGACCAAGGCAGCACGAACACCACGCGATCCCGGGATGTGACCCCCCGTTACAGGCGCGAACCTGCCGGTGGCGAGAGCCCACCACGAGCGGGCAGAGCGAAGAGGTAATGGGAAAGTCAGAAAGGAAGGGCGAAATGGCGAAGGCAGTGGGCATCGATCTGGGCACCACCAACTCCGTCATCGCAACCGTGGAGCGGCCAGCCCGTCGTTATCCCCAACACGGAGGGCTCCCGCACCACACCGTCGGTGGTCGCGTTCACCGAGAACGGTGAGCGCCTGGTGGGCCAGCTCGCGCGGCGACAGGCCATCCTCAACCCCAAAGCGACGATCTACTCCGCCAAGCGCTTCATCGGGCGGCGGTTCGAGGAGGTGCAGAGCGAGCTCAACACCGTCACCGTCACCGTCGTGTCCGGTTCGGACGGGGCCGTGAGGTTCAAGGTCCGCGGCAAGCTCTATGCGCCCCGGCAAGACCGAGCTGGCCAAGACGCTGGCGGCGGCGCTCTTCGACACTGAGGAGGCCATCGTCCGCATCGACATGAGCGAGTACCAGGAACGCCACACGGTGAGCCGGCTCATGGGAGCCCCGCCCGGCTACATCGGCTACGAGGAGGGCGGCCAGCTCACCGAGGCCGTGCGCCGCAAGCCCTACTCCGTCGTGCTCTTCGACGAGGTGGAGAAGGCGCACCCGGACGTCTTCAACACGTTGCTGCAGGTGCTCGACGACGGGCGGCTCACCGACGCCCAGGGCAGGACCGTCGACTTCCGCAACACCGTGATCATCATGACGTCCAACGTCGGCTTGGAGTACCTCATCGAGGGCGTCACACCGAGCGGGGAGCTGAAGCCTGAGGCCCGGGACCGCGCGATGGGTGAGCTGCGCCGGTACTTCCGGCCGGGAGTTCCTGAACCGCATCGACGAAATCGTGCTCTTCTAGGCCCTGACCCTTCCGGAGATCGAACGCATCGTCGAGCTGATGCTCGACGACCTCCGGGCGAGGTTGGCGGACCGGCGCATCACCCTCGAGGTGACCGAGCCGGCCCGCCCGTACATCGCCCAGCAGGGCTACGACCCTGTCTACGGAGCCCGCCCGCTGCGGCGCTTCATCTCCCGGGAGGTCGAGACCAGGATCGGCCGTGCCCTGATCGGTGGCGATGTCCACGACGGCGCGGTCATCCGGATCGACCTGGCCGACGGCGAGCTGGCGGTGACCTACGCCAACAAGGAAGAGGAGTCAACAGCTGCTGCATGACACGTCAGGCACGACAGATGGGAGGTCGTCGATGATCAGGGTTCAGGTAATTACGACGGACTGGCGGTGGACGGCCGTCAGAGCTCTCGCAGCATTTGTCTTTGGGGCGCTCACGTTGCTGATGCCCGGCATCACGCTCGGGGCGCTCCTGATCCTGTTCGGAGCCTACGCCCTCATCGACGGGGTCCTCGCGCTCGTCGCCGCCTTCACTGTCGGGCGGGCCCTGGGATGGCACGCGGTCTGGCTGGGCGTGATGGGCCTCGCCGGCGCCGGCGCCGGACTTGTCACATTCTTCTGGCCGGCCATCACGGCGCTTGCGCTGCTCTACGTGATCGCCGCCTGGGCGGTCGTGACCGGCGTCTTCGAGATCGCCGCCGCCATCTCCTTGCGCAAGGAGGTCCGCCACGAGTGGTTCCTGGTGCTGAGCGGGGTGCTGTCGATCCTGCTCGCCGGCCTGCTCGTCTTCGCTCCCGTGGCCGGCGCCCTGGCGATCACCTGGGCCATCGGCTGGTACGCGCTCTTCGTCTCGGGCGTGTTGGCTGCCCGGGCCTGGCGGTTGCGCAAGCTGCACTCGCAAACCTTGCCAGGCTTCTTGGGCGCTCCGAGCGGGGCGTAGGACGCCTCGAGCGGGAGAGGAGGTGACGGCGATGCCCGGGACCGGTGCAGGGCAGGCGACCATCGTGCGCTGCGAACGCTGCGGGACGAAGAACCGCGTGCCCTTCGCCGCCCCAGGCGCGCCGAAGTGCGGCAAGTGCGGGGCCCCGCTCCCGTGGATCGCGGAGGCCGACGACGAGACCTTCGCAGCCGTCGTCGAAGCCGCGACGATGCCCGTTCTGCTCGACCTGTGGGCACCCTGGTGCGGGCCGTGCCGGATGGTCATGAACTGCCAGCTAAAGCAGGCAGCTTGCAAGGTCCCCGGCAGGCGGAACGGTCGCAGCCGCCCTGTGGGTAGCCTCATCGCCAAGCCCGCCTGGTTCTCCTGCGTCTGGCCGCATGACGGTGACCCGGCCCCGAGCACGGATGTTCAGGGCCGCGATGGCGTCGGCCGGGCCAGCGAGCCCGCACGACACGCACGTGAATCTCGACTGACGGGTCCGGTTGGCCCGGCAGGTATGACCGCACGCAGGGCACTCCTGCGAGGTGTAAGCCGGGTCCACGAAGACGATGGGCACCCCCACCAGGGCGGCCTTGTACTCGACGAACGACCCGAGCTGGTGGAAGCTCCAGGACTTGAGCGTGGCACGCTGAGGCTTCCTAGCCTTTACCCGGCCGCCGATCCCCTCCAGGTCTTCGAGGGCGATCCCGCGTCCGGTGCATTGGGCCTTTGCCACGATCTTCTTGGAGATGCAGTGGTTCACGTCCCTGGCGAAGCGGGATTCCTTCCTTCTCCGCTTTTTCAGCAAACGCCTGGAGCTCTTGGTCCCCTTCTTCTGGAGCTTCCCACGGAGGCGGCGGTGGCGGTGGCGGATCGAGTTGAGGCGGGCTCCCGAGTACCGCTTGCCGTCGGAGTCGTAGGCGATGTTGACGATGCCGAGGTCGACACCGAGCACGTCGGTGGCTCCGTTCGGCTCGCCCTTTGGCACATGGACCGTAGCGTGGAGGAACCAGTTGCCGTCACGGTAGACGAGGTCAGACTCGCCCCGCTGCCATGCCAGCATCTTGCGTTGCTTTGCCCCGCAGACGAACGGGATTTGCTGGCGACCGGCAATGGTCCAGATGCTCACCGTCGAGACGTCGGGGAAGTACCGCAGGATCCGGGCGTCGTAGGCGATGGCTCCCAACGGGGCGAACTCCCGCCTCACCTTCTTGTCCAGGCGGTAGGCGTCCGCAACCTTGGCGATGAGGCGGATCACCACCTGTGCCGACAGGCCCGAGGACTCCCGCACCTGGTGGTAGGCGGCTTTCTGGAGAGCCCGCCGTCCGAAGCTCCGGCGCTCCCACGCCACGCCGCTCAGCACTCCGGCGGCAGCGTTGGCCCGGCGCAGGGTCGCCTCCAAGAGGGGTGCCTGCCCGGGAGTTGGGAGGACCTGGATCTGGGCGACCAGGGTCTGGGTCATGGGCCAAGTATGCCGAAGGGTACTAACAACAAGAGGCCACTTTTGGCATGGCGCGAAGAAACTCCAACTTCCCTCGCCCTGGCGGGCGAACCCCGATTCCTCTGCCAGATAAATCAGGCAGCTTCCTCGGGGAACTTTCGGTGAACCAGATCCAACGAGAAAGGGGGCAACACATGCTAGTTGACACGGCCGTCCGGACCGTCGACGGGGTGCCCGTCCCGGCAGCGGGCACGACGCTCGTCTTCGACCCGGCCCATTCATCCATCGAGGTCGTCGTCCGGCACCTCATGATCGCGAAGGTACGGGGGACGTTCGGCTCCTTCTCGGGAACCATCCACGTCGAGGAGGACCCAGAGACCTCGACGGCCGACGTGACCATCGAGGCCGCCAGCATCAACACCGGTGATGCGACCCGCGACGAGCACCTGCGGTCGGCCGACTTCCTCGACGTCGAGAGGTACCCCAAGATCGAGTTCCACTCGACCGGCATGCGCCGCAAGGACCGTTGCCGCTTCGACGTCAGCGGTGACCTCACGTTGCATGGCGTCACTCGGGAGGTCCTGGTGGCCTGCGAGTACCAGGGACTCACCACCGATCCCTGGGGCAACCAGCGGGTCGTCCTGAGCGCCGAGGCGGAGATCGACCGCACCGAGTTCGGTCTGAACTGGAACCAGGCTCTCGAGACCGGCGGCGTCCTGGTCGGCCAGCAGGTCAAGGTGACGGCGGAGATCCAGGCGGTGCCCCAGCGGGAGGCGTAACGCGCGAGGCAAGGTTGCCAAACCCCGCGCCCGGACCACGCGACCTCGGGATGTGCCCCGGCGAGCCGGGCGCGAGGGTGCGGTGTGGCAGCACCGCGAAGACATAGCTATCCATGTGAAAGGGAGGTTCAGGGTGAAATCGGACCAGGAGCTGCGCAAGGACGTCGTGGAGGAGCTCGAGTGGGAGCCGAGCGTCGACGCCCGCAAGATCGGCGTGGCCGTCGAGGACGGCATCGTGACGCTGACCGGTGAGGTGCCGTCCTTCGCCGAGAAATGGAACGCCGAGCGGGCCGCCGAGCGGGTGGAGGGGGTCCGCGGCATCGTCAACAAGATCGACGTCAAGATCGTTGGCGAGTACACCGACGAGGACATCGCCCGCGAGGCTGCGGATGCACTGCGCTGGAACCTCATGGTCCCCCAGGGCAAGGTACTGCCGAAGGTCGAGAACGGCTACATCACGCTCACGGGCGAGGTGAACTACGACTTCCAGCGCCGGGTTGCGGAGCGGGCCGTCCGGTACATCCCTGGCGTCAAGGGTGTGATCAACCTGATCCAGGTCAAGCCCAAGGTCGAACCCAGCAACGTCAAGGGGGAGATCGAGAAGGCCTTCAAGCGCATGGCGGACCTGGACGCCGAGAACGTCTCCGTCGAGGTCAACGGCAGCGAGATCATCCTCCGCGGGACGGTGCGGTCGTGGGCGGAGCGCCAGGAGGCCGAGCGGGCCGCCTGGGCCGCCCCGGGCGTCACCTCCGTGAAGAACTACATCACCGTCCGAGCCGCCGCCTGAGCCCGGAGGGTCGCCGCGAGGTAGACCGCCGAAGCGGCGGCGATGACGGCCAAGCTCGGGGGCAGCTTCGGGTAGGCGTAGCTGAGGGTGAGGCCCAGCCACATGGCGGCTACCGACAGGGCCGCGGAGAGCCACATGGCCCGGTAGGGCCGGGTCGTGAGGCGAAGCGCCGCCCCGCTGCCCGGGCCCGCAGCAGCTCCCCGGTCGAGCTTAGGGGCACATCGAAAAGGCGGGCCAGGACGCCGCCCTGGGGGTGCTCTTCCCCGAGCCCGGCGGACCGAGCAGCGCATGACGCATACGGCCACTCTCCTGTCGCACGCGGCCGGGCCAGCCCCCCGCCGCTGAGACGAGTGCAGCGGGGCGCCCGGGCTCGGGTGCAGGCTCTCATGTCTCGGCTTCCGGGTGCTCGCTGCCGGGTTGCATGCGCCGCAGGTAGGTGACGAACCAGTCCCGGGCGAGGCGGGCGACCAGCTCCAAGGCTCCAGGCTCCTCGAACAGGTGCGACGCTCCGGGGACTATCTCGAGGCGCGCCTCGCCGCCAAGCTGCGTCATGGCCCGCCGGTTGAGGTCGATGACGATCTCGTCGCGCTCCCCCACGATCAGCAAGGTGGGCTGGCGGACCGCTTGGAGGAACTCGCCAGCGAGGTCCGGTCGACCGCCGCGCGACACGACCGCCGCCACGTCGGCAGGCCGCTGGGCCGCGGCGATCAGCGCCGCCGCCGCCCCGGTGCTGGCCCCGAACAACCCGACGGCGAGCCCTGCGGTGGGCTCGTGCCCCGCCACCCAATCGGTCAAGGCCGTGAGCCGCCTGGCAAGCAGGCCGATGTCGAACCGCAGCTCACCGGTTCGGGCATCGAGCCGTTCCTCACGTTCGATGAGCAGGTCGGCGAGGACCGTGGCCAGACCGGCCCGCTGCAGCTCACTGGCCACGTAGCGGTTCCGGGGGCTGTGGCGGCTGCTCCCGCTGCCGTGCGCGAACAGGACGACCCCCTGCGGCGACTCCGGCACGACGACGTCGGCCGCCAAGACGACCCCCGCGACGGGGATCGGGAGGCTGTCCTCGATCACTGGCATGGGGCATGCTCCCTAGTCCCGGCGCCCGGGCCCGCCCCGGCGCAACCAACTCCCGACGATCCGGCGCAATCCCAGCACCGCGTCAATGCCACCATGCACCCCGCCCGAACCCACGCCATCACGTGATCCCGTGGTCTTCCCGGGGCGCCTTGCCGACGATACCGGCGCAGCTGGGGGCGCCGACTCGGTTGTCGGCAGCCGCGGGCGGGTAGACCGTGGTGAGGTGGTAGGCGGAGGTTCGGCATGGAGACTGAGATCATGCTGGCGGCGGGCCCGTCGTTTCGTCTGCCGGACCTCACCGGCGTCGCCAAGGGAATCACCGCCACGACGCCGCCGACCCTCCGGCAGAAAGCGGTGTACTTCGACACCGCTTGACCTCCGCCTGGCCAGGAATCGGGTGACCCTGCGGCATCGCAAGGAGACCGACGGGGACGACAGCGAGGAAGGTTGGACCCTGAAGCTTCCGGAGTGGCCGGCGGGGTAGCCCTGGCCCGGGAGGAATTCAGCTGGCCCGGGGCGCGCAACGCCCTGCCGCCGGAAGCGGTCGGCTTGGTGAGGGCCATGACACGAGGCGCCCCTCTCGAGCCGGTTGCCACGGTGGAGACGGAGCGGCGTCGCGTCCGACTGATCGACGGCGCCGGCCGCGCGGCCTGGCCCGAGGTGTGGCGGAAGAACGGCCACAAAGCGCCTCCGAGCATGGATCTGGGCTGATCTGCCCGACCCCAGCCACGCAAAGAACTACGCGCCTTCGTGATCCGACGAGGGCGCCGAGGGCGCAAAGTGGCCCTGGTGACACTCGGCTCGCCCGTCAACGAGGGGCGGTTGGTGTGACCTGTCCCTGCTACTCCAGCGACAGGAGGTGGAGTCAATGGCCGTACGGCTGAACCGGACATCCTTTGATCACGCGAAGGCGCTGGTCAAGGAGGGAGAATTCGTTGTCGACGAGAGAGATGCATGGAGCCAGCATCAACCGTCGACAGAACAGGAGAACCGGTACATCGAGGAGCACGGATTCGCCGCATATGCGCGCTGGCATCTCGGCGTGGACGACGAAGAAAACGAGGACACAAAGGCGCGCTACAAGTTTCCCTATGGTGATTTCGCGAAGGTGCACCGCTGCGCCGTGCTCGCTGCGGAGTCACGGGCCGGCCAACGCAAATACTCTGACATCGAGCTTGCGACCGCCCACCTGCATGGCATGCTCGATGCGTTGATGACCCGTGAGGGAAGCTCGCTGGCGGCCTCCTGATCAACAACGAGCATGATTCTGTCTGCCGCACCGCCCTTGGCGCTGACCCAACTGGAGACGGTAGGCCTCTGGGCCGGCTTGCTGAGCGCGGTGGTCAGCGTTGTGTTGTCGTTGGTCGCCATTTTCTTCGCCCGCGACGTCGATCGCCGTTCCATCGAGATCAACAATCAAACCATCCGCTCGCTACAGACCATCCAATCCACCGTGCAGCGTCTCTCCGAGGACACGGGCGGCCTGATCAAGGTCGCGTGGGAGCGGATGCTGGGCACGATGGGCGCACAGAGCGCCCAAGCCGACGGCGACCTCCAGGGCCTGCTGGCGGGCCTGATCGCAGAGTTTCGCGAGGACGCCAACGAGATCGCGCCCGGCACCGGGGTGGAGAAGCTCGCTCGAGAGGTTGGTGAGCGCGTGCGACGCGCGACGGACCGCAAGGGTGGCGCCGAGCGGCACTCGGCACCGAGGAGCTGGGCGTTCAACGCCGCGGTGGAAGCCATCGAGTCGCTGTCCCCGCTTTCGATCGAGCTCCTGCGAGCCCTCGAGGGAGGGCACCATCTCACCCGCACCCAGTATCAACAATTGCGGCGGGATCCCGACCTGGCGGTCGCTGTCGATGAACTCCGCGACCAGGATCTTGTTGTCCCACTCCAACGACGCGGCCCACGGGGCGAGGAGACGATCTATGGGCTTGCGCCCTGGTTTCTCGAGGTGATCGGCCCTGCGCTTGTCTTCACGGGCCATGAATCCCCGTCCGGCGCGGAGGCTCAACGGGTGATGTCGGCCCTCCGGGACGTCGGCTATGACGCCGACGACCCGTCGCAGGAGGCCACTGGGCGACAGGCCTCGAGGGCCCACGGAGATGCCCAGTCTGCCCCCCACGCCTGAGCAGCAACGGGCAGGGGAGCCGGCTCCCACCTCCACGTCGGCGTCGCACGAAGACCACGCGATTCGGGGATGCGGACGCACGGAGGTGGCGCGAGGCTCGTCGTGCGGGCGGCCGGGGCGGCTGAGGCGCCCGCCCCGGTAAATCGTGGCCCGCCCGGCGCACGAAGGGAATGGCAATGACACCGTCCGCAGGCTGTTCGCCTCCCCAGAGGAGCCGGTAGTGGCCGGTTCCTCCACCGGCCTGTTCCGGGACCGGCACGAGGCTGGTCGAGTCCTTGCCGGCCTCTTGGAGCACTACCGGGGTCGGGACGACGTCCTCGTCCTGGCGCTGCCCCGCGGAGGCGTCCCGGTCGCGTACGAGGTCGCCACCGCCCTCGGCTCGCCACTCGACGTCTTCCTCGTTCGCAAGCTCGGAGTCCCCGGCCATGAGGAGCTTGCCATGGGGGCCATCGCCAGTGGCGGGGTGGTCGTGCTGAACGACGACGTCGTCCGCGATATGGGCATCACGACCGAGGCCCTTCGGCGCGTCGCCGACCAGGAGGCCCGCGAGCTCGTCCGACGCGAACGCGCCTACCGCGGCGACCGGCCCATGCCAGAGATCGCCGGCAAGGTCGTGATCCTGGTCGACGACGGGCTTGCCACGGGCTCGAGCATGCGCGCGGCGATCCAGGCCCTCCGCACGCTCGGGCCTGCCCGCATCGTGGTCGCCGTCCCCGCTGCCCCCGAGTCCACCTGCCGGGAGCTCGCCGCCGAGGTGGATGAAGTGGTCTGCGCGACCACCCCGTCGCCCTTCTTCGCCGTGGGCGGGTCCTACTGGGACTTCACGCAGACCGCGGACGACGAGGTCCGCAGGCTTCTTCGTGAGGCCTCGGTGTCGCGGGCCGGCATGGCAGCGTGGGAGGGCCCGAGCGAGGTGGTCGCGATCCGCTCCGGGCTCGCTGCGTTGGGCGGCATGGACCGGGACTACGACGCCCTGGTCGACTTCCTCGGGGATGCTCCCTTCGTGTTGCTGGGGGAGGCGTCCCACGGAACCCACGAGTTCTATGCGGAGCGCGCCAGGATCACCCAGAGGCTCATCGAGGAGAAGGGATTCGATGGAGTGGCCGTGGAGGCGGACTGGCCCGACGCCTACCGGGTGAACCGCTACGTGCGCGGCCAGAGTGCCGATGCCACCGCAGAGGAGGCCCTGCGCGGCTTCCAACGCTTCCCCACCTGGATGTGGCGCAACGCGGTCGTGCTCGACTTCGTCGGGTGGCTGCGGGAGCACAACGACGCGGTTGCCGGCGACCAGCGGGCGAAGGCCGGCCTCTACGGCCTGGATCTGTACAGCCTCTTCCGCTCCATCCAGGAGGTCGTCTCCTATCTGGAGCGGGTGGATCCCGACGCCGCGAAGCGTGCACGTGCCCGCTACGCCTGCTTCGACCACTTTGGTGAGGACCCGCAGGCGTACGGCTACGGCGCGGCATTCGGGGCCGGCGAATCGTGCGAACGTGAGGCCATCGAGCAGCTCGTCGACCTCCAGCGCAATGCCCTCACGTACGCGCGGCGAGACGGTCTCCTGGCCGAGGACGAGCTGTTCTACGCCGAGCAGAATGCCAGGACGGTGAAGGCGGCGGAAGAGTATTACCGAACCATGTTCGGCGGGAGGGTCTCGTCGTGGAACCTGCGGGACCGCCACATGACCGACACCCTCGATGCGCTCTCGGGCCACCTCAGCCGCCAGCGCGGCAGGCAGGCCAGGATCGTGGTCTGGGCCCACAACTCGCACCTGGGCGACGCCCGGGCGACGGAGATGGCGAGCCTCGGCGAATACAACGTTGGCCAGCTCGTGCGTGAGCGGCATCCCGGCAGCTGCCTCCTCCTCGGCTTCACCACCTATACGGGCACGGTGACGGCGGCGGACGACTGGGGGGGTCCAGCAGAGCGCAAGCGGGTGCGGCCGGCCCTGCCGGGCAGCGTCGAGGAGGTCCTCCACCAGGTCGGTGACAAGGAGTTCCTGCTGCGGTTCGCAACCGCTCCGCGGGCCGCGGATGCGCTTCGCTCGGCCCGCCTGGAGCGGGCCATCGGCGTCATCTATCGCCCGGAGACGGAGCGGCAGAGCCATTTCTTCCGGGCACGTCTTGCAGACCAGTTCGACCTGGTCATCCACATCGACGAGACGCGGGGGGTGGAGCCGCTCGAGCGGACGGCCGCCTGGGAGCGGGGCGAGGTCCCCGAGACCTATCCCTACGC
>JAOPZY010000086.1 GCA_025963875.1 Actinomycetota bacterium | reverse complement strand
CGGGGGATCGCTACGGCGTCCACACGCACAGCTACGACAAGGTGCTGTACTGCGCCAGCGGCAGCATCACCTTCCACGTCGAGGGGGCCGACGTGACGATGAAGGCGGGCGACCGCCTCGACCTGCCGGCAGGGACCGCCCACGGCGCCCTTGTGGGCCCGGAGGGCTGCACCTGCCTGGAGGCCCACCGCTAGCCCTCAGGCCTTGCGTTCCGTCACGGAACTATTGCGTTCCGTCTATCCGTATGATAGCTTCATACCGAAACGGAACGGTCTCGTATAGCAAGTCGACGAGCACTGTTTCGACATCAAGCAACTGATCCACTCCCACGCAGGGCGTAAGACCGGCGACTCCCAGACCCCGACGCCGACCGGTCAATCCCAGACCCGATGAAGCCCTGGAACGTGGGCGCGCGATCAGAAAGCGAAAGGGGGGCTCCACAGCAGTCGCCGACGGTCTGGCGCGCTCCAAGTCCGCACCACCCAACTCTCAAAACAGGGGGAACACATGAAACATCTTCATTTCGGCACCTCCAAGGGAATTCTCGCCACTGCGACCGGCGCTCTGGCTCTCGGAACCATGTTGGTAATGAGCCTGCCATCCGCGTTCGGAAGCAGTCAGAGCCGGACCCTCACCAGTGACCGGTCGGCCACGGGCCCTTGCACCACAACCTTCACCGGAACGCACAACGGCGTCATTAACGTCACCTCGGGCACGACGTGCCTGATGAATCTCCACCAGATCGGCGCCGTCAACGTCACCGGCGCGGGGCTCTCGGTCACGCGAGGCTCGAACATCAACGGGGCGATCACCCTGGTTGCTGCCACCGCCTTCACCTTCTGCGGCAGCAAAACGACGGGGGGCGCCATCAACTCCACGACCGCTCACGGCTTCATCCTCATCGGCAACGGCGGCGACGGCGGCCTGCTGGTCGCACCCTGCAATGCCAACACCATCGACGGCGCCGTGACCCTGAGCGGCAACCTGGGCGGCGTTGAGATCGGTGGAAACTCGCTGCTCGCCGCCCTGACGGTCAGCAACAACATCGCACCCAGCCTCGGGGTCCCCCTTGAGGACAATGCGACCGAGATTGAGGGCAACACGGTCAAAGGCTTGACGACCTGCGCTGGGAACGTTCCAGCCCCCACCAACGACGGTCGTAAGAACACCTTCACCGGCGGCGCCGGCGGTCAGTGTCAATTCCTCTGAAAGCAGAATGAAAGACGGCTGGTAGACAGCGACAGACTCGATGAATCGGCTCGGGGCGGGTCACGTACGGGCCCGCCCCGAGCCACCCAACTCGCACGCGGGGGAAGATATGAGAAACGTTCAGTTCGAAATCTCCAAGGGCTTCGTCGCCATCGTGACCGGCACGCTCGTTCTCGCCGGCGTTGTGGCAATGAGCCTGCCATCCGCTTTCGCAAGCGGAGGTCTCCTCGGCCTCGGGGACGACCAGCCGGCTTCGACGCAGTGTGACACGACCATGACCGGACAAAACAACGCAGTCATCAATGTGGCCTCGGGCACGACGTGCCTCGTGAACCTCAACCAGATCGGTGCGGTGAACGTCGCCCCGGGAGCATCGCTCTCGGTCACAGGCGGCTCGGTCATCAACGGGGCGATCACCCTGGTTGGGGCCAACGCCTTCACCATGTGCGACAGCTCCACGAAGCAGGGGGCCATCAAGGCCTCGACCAGTCCCGGGTTCATCCTCATCGGCGCTGGCGGCGACGGTGGCCTGCTCGGCACGGGCCTGCTGGCCACACCCTGCGGGGCAAACCACATCGACGGCGCCGTGACCCTGAACGGCAATCTGGGGGGAGTGGAGGTCGGCGGGAACTCGATCGTCGGCGCCCTGACGGTCAGCGGGAACGTCGCACCCAACCACGGGACCTTGACCGAGGACAACGCGACCGAGGTCGAGGGCAACACGGTCACCGGCTTGACGACCTGCGCCACGAACAACCCGGCGCCCGTCAACGGCGATCACAAGAACACCTTCACCGGCGGCGCCGGCGGTCAGTGTGCTGCCCTCTGAGCAACTTTGTGCCAAAAGGTCCGAAAACCGGTCGTTTTGGCACAAGGTTCAGCGGCCGTGGGACGTCCGTCTCACGGCCGCTGCTGGGCCGGCGGGCCGAACAGCCGCAGCTGCGGCTGAGCCGGGTCCTCGAATCCGAACGACCGGTACAGGGGGTCCCCCTCTGACGTTGCGTGCAGCTCGACGCAGGAGACGCCATGGGCCCACAGCCAGTCGAGCAGGGCGGCGAGCACCGCCCGCCCCAGTCCCCGCCGGCGGTAGGCGGGATCGGTGCACATCCACTGGACGTAGGCAGCCTTGGTCGCCGCAGGGTTCCTCGGCCCCGGCAGCCGCTCCACGATCGTCGCCGCCACGCACGACGCCAGCCGGCCCGGCTCCTCGGCGTCGGCGACGAAGACGCCGGTCCGGCCCTCGCCCATCCGGGTCTCCAGCAGGCGCCCGGCCTCGCGGAACCAGTCCTCGTCCGCACGCTGGCCGATGGTCGCGTACATCAATGCGGCGAGGCGCAGGACCTCCGGGATGTCGTCGATGGTCGCCCGATGGGCAGGCATGGCCCCATCATCGCAGCCGGGGCACCAGGAACCGTGCCGGGATTTTGTCGTAGGCTCGTCCGACGTGCACAGATTGTTCCTCGGACTTCCGCTCACGCGGATACGCCGGATCCTCCTTCCCCTGGCCCTCGCCGCCGGACTTGTCGCGGCAGGCTTGTCAGGCGCGGGGCGCGCCGCGCCACGGCCTCCCCGCCCCGCGGCACAAGCCGGCGGGGAATCGGTCCCGGGCCAGCTCCTCGTCGGCTACCGCCCCGGAGTGAGCGACGCGGCTCGCACCGCGATGCACCGCCGCCACGGGGCTCGGGTGCTGCAGCGCTTCCCACAGATCGGCGTCGAGCTGGTTGCCCTGCCCGCCGGGATGGCAGCCTCGGCCGCGTCTGCCTCGTACGACGCCGAGCGGGGCGTGAAGTACGCCGAGCCCAACTATGTGGTCCACGCCTCGGCGGTGAGCCCCAACGACACCTACTTCGGGCAGCAGTGGGGTGAGTCGAACACGGGCCAGAGGGTTGGCAGCGTCAACGGTACGCCCGGCGACGACATCGCGGCGACGGGCGCCTGGGGCATCCAGACAGGCTCGCCCGAGGTGACGGTGGCGGTCCTCGACACGGGCATCGACACCGGGCACCCGGACCTGGCCGCCAACATCGACACGGCCAACGCCCACAACTTCCTCGACGGCACCAACGTCGTCTACGACCCGTCGGAAACCTGCGCCGGCAGTCCCAACGACGACCACGGGACGCACGTGGCGGGCATCCTCGGTGCGATCGGCAACAACGGCCAGGGCGTCGCCGGGGTCGCCTGGCACGTGAAGATCCTTCCGCTCAAGTTCCTCACGATCGACCCGACGTCCGGAGCTTGCGGGACAGGCGACGACGCCCACGCCATCGCCGGGATCCTCTACGCCATCCAGAAGGGTGCGCAGTTCATCAACATGTCGTGGGGCGGGGAGACCTCTCCGAACGAGTCCCTCCGTCAGGCCATGATCCAGGCCGGCCAGGCGGGGATCCTGTTCTCCGTCGCCGCAGGCAACGGCAGCTCCGGTCGGGACCTCGGCACTGTCCGCGACTACCCCGCCAGCTTCAACCTCTCCAATGAGATCGTCGTCGCCGCGAGCGACCAGAACGACGGCCTCGCCTCTTTCTCCAACTTCGGCGGTCCCACAGCGCTGGCGGCGCCGGGCCTGAACATCCTGAGCACCGTCACCCGGGGCAACCAGCCGCCGTACGGCTACCTCAGCGGGACGTCGATGGCCGCGCCCTTCGTCACCGGGGCGCTGGCCCTGCTTCGCTCGCAGTACCCCGGGGCGACGCCGACCGAGCTGAAGGGCCGGCTGCTGGCAACGGTGGACTCGCGTACAGCGTTCGCCGGCACGACCTCGACGGGAGGGCGGCTGAACGTCTTCCGCGCGCTCACCCAGGTCCGCCCTGTGGTGCCCACGATCACCGGCCCCGTCGGGGGGGAGTCCTACGGTCCCGGCACGCCCCAGACCGTCACCTGGCAGACCAACGTCCCGGCAGGCAATCCTGCCACGCCGTACCGGGTTGAGTTCACGCCGAACGCGCTGGCATCCAGGACCTACAGCGAGCCGTTCGCAGGCCCGGGCCTGCCCTCCGGCTTCACCCAGCCGCCCGACAGCGACAAGCCGTGGACCTTTGCAGCGGGGGCTGGCCCGAACGGCGGCTCCAATGCCCTGCGCTCCGGCCTGGTGCCGGGGGACGACAACAAGGCCTCGTGGATCACCACGCCTGTGAGGACGGTCGTGGCGGGCACCATCTCGTTCAACTACCGGGTCGACTCCGAGGCCTGCACGCCGTCTCCCTGCGGCGACTACCTGCAGTTCTTCCTCGACGGCAACTCGTTGCTCATGGTCAACGGGCTCCACAGCAGCTTCACCACGGCGTCCTTCCCGATCTCCGCCGGGGTGCACACGCTCTCGTGGGCCTACCGAAAGGATGGCTCGGCCGCCCAGGGGAGCGATGCGGCCTGGATCGCCGGGCTTTCGGTCACCGGCATCGACGCGGCCCAATGGGCGACGGTGGCGACCATGGGGCCGGGCGCCACATCCGCGCCCTGGCAGGTCCCCACCCAGCCGACGCGGTCGGCCAGACTGCGCGTCTGCCAGGACAACGGTCCCTGCTCGGCGGACAGCGCCTCGGTGACCCCGGGACTCTTCGCGGTCACCCTGGTGCTGATCCAGCCCCCGTCGCTCAGCCTCACCGAGGGCGGTGCCGCCGCGAGCTATTCCGTCTCGCTCCTCACGCCGCCGGCGTCGCCGGTCACGATCGACCTCACCGCGGACCCACAGCTCTCCATCGGTCCCGCCAGCCTCGTCTTCAACGCGGCCGGCGCTGCCCAGTCCGTGTCCGTCAGCGCCCCGGACGACAACGTGGCGCAGCCCTTGTCGCACACCGTGTCCATCCAGCAGACCGCATCCAGCGCCGATCCCCAGTACGCCGGTTCACCCGTCGACTCCGTCCCCGTCACGATTGCCGACGCCGACGCCGCCTCGGTCGTTGTGAACGATGGGGGAGGGATCAATGTCGTGCCGGGCGGCGGGCCGGGGTTCTATGCCGTCGTCCTCACGAGCAAGCCGCTGGCGGCGGTGACGGTGGCGATCAGCCCCGACCCCGCCGTCTCGGTGTCGCCCGCGTCGCTCACCTTCGACGCCGGCAACTGGTCGGTGCCCCAGGCGGTGGCCGTGGGAGCCACCGCGGGGGGCTCGTCGGCGGAACGCAACGTGGTGGTGGCCAACACGGTGACCAGCGCCGATCCCGTCTACAACGGCATCGCCGCCGCACCCGCCCGGGTGCACATCGCGGCGGCGCAGGCAACAGGGTACTGGCTCGTCGCATCCGACGGCGGGATCTTCGCCTTCGGCGACGCCCACTTCTTCGGATCCACGGGATCGATCCATCTCAACAAACCCATCGTCGCCGCCATGGCCAGCCCCACCGGCGGCGGCTACTGGCTCGTTGCCTCCGACGGCGGCATCTTCGCCTTCGGCGACGCCCACTTCTTCGGATCCACGGGATCGATCCATCTCAACAAACCCATCGTCGCCGCCATGGCCAGTCCCACCGGCGGGGGCTACTGGCTCGTTGCCTCCGACGGCGGGATCTTCGCCTTCGGCGACGCCCACTTCTTCGGCTCCACGGGGTCGATCAACCTGAACAAACCCATCGTCGCGGCCATGGCCAGCCCCACCGGCGGGGGCTACTGGCTCGTCGCATCCGACGGCGGGATCTTCGCCTTCGGCGACGCCCACTTCTTCGGGTCCACCGGGGCCATCCATCTCAACCAGCAGATCGTGGCAGCCATCGCCACCCCCGGCGGCGCCGGCTACTGGTTGGTGGCGAGGGACGGCGGCATTTTCGGCTTCGGCGATGGGACGTTCTTCGGCTCGACCGGGTCCGTCCACCTCAATCAGCCGATCGTGGCCGCTCTGCCCCGATAGTGGCGAGTGGACAAGAGAGATAATCTCGGCTGATCTTGGAATCCGACGAGACCCCGGTTGTGAGCGACGTCCTCGAGCGCCTACGCGCCCGGGTCGAGGAGCGGCGTGCCTCGGGAGCCTACCCAGCGGGCCTGGAACATGACCTCGACGTCCACTTCCGCCATATCGTCGAGCACCGGCCCGTCCGCAACCTCGACGCCCTGCACAAGGCGATGGCCACGTTCGAGGACGGCTTGCGCTTCGACGTCGCCATGATCCCCACGGGCTCCCGGGTGCCGGGGGGTCAGGTGTTGCACCAGGCGGCCGCCAAGCTCGTGACCCGGCAGACCGACTGGATCGTGCAGCAGCTCCGGGAGTTCGCCGAATCGGTGCGGGTGATCCTCTGGACGATGATCGCCACCCTCGACGACCCGACGCACGTGCACGCCGAGCTCACCGCGCAGATCGACGCCATCCTCGACCGTCTCGCCTACTACGAGCGATCGCCCGCGGATGCCCCCATGCTCGGGTCGATCGTTCGCCGGCTCGAAGAGCTGGAGGCGGCCGAGGCCCGCCGGCAGCTGCGTCCCTGGTACCGCCCGGAGCCCCTCGCCGACGAGCTCCGGGGGAGCCGGGAGGAGGTGCTGTCGGCGTACCGGCCCCTGGCCGAACGCTTTGCAGGCTGCGCGCCGGTGGCCGACCTCGGATCCGGGCGCGGCGAGCTGCTCGAGCTGCTCGGGGGCCTGGGCGTGGAGGCCAGCGGGGTCGACGTCGACGCCGAGCAGGCGAAGGCGGCCGCCGGCCGCGGCCTGAAGGTCGACCATGACGACGCGGTCCGGTGGCTGGCAGCCACTGCTCCGGAGTCGCTGGGCGGGATCGCGCTGCTGGCGGTGGCGGAGTCCTTGAGCGCCCAGGAGCTGCTCGACGTGGTGGCCCTTGCAGCCGAGAAGCTGCGCCCGGGAGGAACGATGGTCGTGACGCCGGGGCCGGGGGACCGGGACCCGAGCTACCAGCGGCCGGTGCACCCGGCCTACCTCACGTTCCTGTTCCGGGAGGCGGGGTTTGCCGACGTGGCGGTCGAAGACGGCACCGTCATCGCCACCCGTTGAGGCCCAACCAGGCGTTGTCCGTCGAGACCGCTTTGTCGAATTCCCCCGACGCCCTGAATATTCTTTGCTTCTCTGACCGCGCCATACGCGGTAGGACAAGCAAAGAATCTGGCGGGGGTCCTCCGAGGGCCACATGGCACCCACTCTGCGTGGCGACGATACCAAAGGCGGCGGGCGCTTTCGAGGTGAGAAGGAAATCCCGCGGATACGCGGGAAAAGCTACTAACTTCTGGTGGCGCCCACTCTCAACGGCGGCCCCGTAGATGCGGATCCTGTTCGTGGTGCAGCGGTATGGCGCCCTCGTGCCCGGCGGCGCCGAGCTCGCTGCCAGGGAGTTCGCCACGCGCCTGGCCGCCCGGGGCCACGCCACCGAGGTGCTCACGAGCTGCGCCGTCAGCTACGTCGACTGGGCCAACGCCTACCCTCCCGGCACCGAAGAGCTGGACGGCGTCCTCGTCCACCGGCTCCCGGTCTCCGAGCCCCGCTCGGACCGCATCTTCGGCCCGATGCACGCCCGGGTTCCGTTCGGCCGGCACCGCGTGCCCCCGTTCATGCAACGGGACTGGATGCGCGTGCAGGGACCGAACATGCCGGGCCTCGCACCGTGGCTGCGGGAGCACGCCACCTCTTTCGACCGCATCGTCTTCTTCACGTACCTGTACTACACGGCCTCCGCCGGACTGCCGGCCGCCGCCGGACTCGTGCCCACCGTCCTGCACCCGACCGCCCACGACGAGCCGCCGCTGTACCTCTCGCTCTTCGACATCACCTACCGGCTCCCGAAAGCGCTGGCCTTCCTGACCGAGGAGGAGGCGGAGCTCGTGGCGAACCGGTTCCACGTGCGGCTGCCCTCGACGGTGACCGGGCTCGGCGTCGAGCTCGACGTCGCCGCTTCCGCGGACCAGACCGCGGCATTCCGCGCCGGCCTGCCGGGCCTGGGCGCACGGCCCTACCTCGTCTACGTGGGGCGGGTGGACCCGGGCAAGGGCTCGGTGGAGCTGTTCGACTTCTTCAGCGCCTACAAGCGGCGCAACCCCTCGGACCTCGCGCTGGTCGTGGTCGGCGATCCCGTCGAGCCGATGCCGCCGCACCCCGACATCTTCATCACCGGCTTCGTGCCGGAGGCCATGAAACGGGCGGCGATGGTGGGATCGCTGGCCCTCGTCCAGCCCTCCTATTTCGAGAGCTTCTCGCTGGTGCTCGTCGAGGCGTGGGCGCTGGCGAAACCGGCCCTCGTCCAGGGCCGCTGCCACGTCCTCGACGGCCACGCCCGGCGCAGCGGCGGCGGCATCCCGTACCGCGGCTTCGCTGAGTTCGAGGCAGCGCTCGACCTGGTGCGGTCCGATCCTGGCTTCGCGGGAGCGATGGGCAGGGCGGGCCGGCGCTACGTGGAACGGCGCTACGACTGGGACCGGATCATCGCCCGCTACGAGGTGTTCCTCGAGCGGATCGGCGCCCCGGCCCCAGCCGTGCGGCTGTCAAGTCGTTAGGCCTTCTTGACGGCCTCGACCTCGAGCTCGAGGCGGATCTTCTTGCCGAGCACGAACCCACCGCTCTCGAGGGCTGCGTTGTAGAGCACGCCAAAGTCGTCCTTGTTGATCTCGCCGGTGGCCGAAAGGCCCATGCGGGTACCCATCTGCGGGACCGTCACGACGCCGAGGTACTCGGCCTCAAGCGTGACCGGCTTGGTGACGCCGCGGATGGTCAGATCCCCGGACAGCGTGAACTCGGTGCCGGACTTGTGAATCGGACCGAGGGCGGTGAACGTGATCACGGGGTAGTTCTCGACGTCCAGGAAATCCGCCGACCGGATGTGGGTGTCGCGGTTCGGCTCGCCCGTGTCGATGCTGGCGGCGTCGATCGTCGCCTCCACCTTGGAGTCCTGATGGTTCTCCGCTACCACGATGGTGCCCGAGAACTTGCCGAACCTGCCGCGGACCTTGCTGACCATCAGGTGCCGGACCACAAAGCTCACCTGGCTGTGGGCTACGTCGATCTCCCATGTCCCTGGTTCGGGGAGCTGCACGCCGTCCAGGTTGCGAACCGATTCTTCCGTGGCGCTCATCTGGGTTCCTCCTTCGCTGTCGGTGTCTTCGAGGTTGTCCATCCTGCCGAGCCTACGCCGCGATAGTAAGGTTGTCAATAGTTGAGCAGGTAACAAGTTCAGCGTCGCACCCCTGTGCCTGCCAGACGAACCTACTGCCAAGTTGCGCTTCGGTCCAGTCGTGTGCAAGGGGCATTCGTGAGATGACTGAGCGGAGGCAAACTACGCGGGCAAATTCGCATGGGCTCCTGGTCTCGGAGATAGAATGCCGAGCGCGACAAGCACATTCTATTTCGGGAGGGGATCTGTGGGAGTCATCGTCAGGGAAGAGTACGTCTGCGATTACTGCGGGAAGCCGATTACGGACAGCAATATCCTCATTGGCAAGCTGGCACTTCGGAAGCAGGGGGCCAGGGGTCTGGGACGCGAGGTTGTCCTCACTCTTCATCCCGCATGCGCCGCAGCGCTGACCAAGAACGCGCCGAGCGCGGCGCGGACCCGGCGTCGTGCGCCCAGCACCAATGGCGAGGCGGAAGCGCCGGCAGTCGAGGCGCCCAAGACGCGGGGACGTCGCCGCAAGGCTTAGGCGGGTCCGGGCGCAGGAGCCGGAAGCTTGTGCAGGACCAGGCACGCCGAGGTAAAGACGGAGCGGTGGATCTTCAGGAGCACATGGGGATCCAACCGCCCCGTTGCTGCCTCCAGCCGGCCACTTGGATGCACCGTGGTCAGGTTGTCCCACGACTGGGGGGACAGGCTCACGTCCAGGCGCTGAGCCAGCTGCAACCCTGACGGCCTGACGATCAGGCTTTCCATCTCCCGTGGAGTGAAGGCTTCACCAAGCGCCACCCGGCGGCGAAGCGTCGCCGTCCTGCGCCTCCGTCCGAGCGTTCCAAGTGGCAGCGCGAACTCGACGGGTGCCCGGTCCAGCGGGTCGAGATGCACGAGGCATTCGGTGACCACCACCGCGATGCCGCCTGGCTTGAGAACCCTTCCCATTTCCGCGGCCGCGCCGGCAATGTCCTGCGGTGAGCCGAAGTGCTCGATGGACGAGAGCGAGTACACCGCGTCGAAGCTGCCGGTCGGAAATTCCAGACACCGGGCGTCCATATGCCGCACAACGAGTCGATCCTTGCGGTAGTCGACCGGCGAAAAGGCAGCGGGGTTTCGCAGCATCGATTCCGCCGCCTCGACCGCGGCGAACTTGCCCTCCCCGTAGATGTCGGTGGCGGTGACCATTCCCACCCGGTTGGCGAGCCAGAAGAGCACCGGCTCGGTGCCGGCGCCGATGGCGAGGACCGCTGCCTCGTCGTGCAAGCTGCCGCGCTCGGCCAGGGCGAGGGCGAGCATGCCCCGCTCCCATTGCTTGCGCTCCGAGAGGGCTCTGGGCGCGGGCCTCCCCTCGATCTCGCCGACCGCGGCGCAGAGCTGCGGGTCACCGAAGTCGGCGACGTCGCAGAGCTTGACGTACTGGCGTTTCCAAGACACCCTCAAGTGCTGGACGGGATCAGGGTTGCCATGCGGGACGGACGTCCTCGGGCAAGACCCGCTGCTCGGGGATCACGACGGCGAACGGGCCGTTGCGATGCACCGCCAGCTGCACCCCCCGGTTGCTGCACAGGGTCTGGAAGGTCTCCAAGCTCCTGGAGGTCGCGATGAAGATGTAGTCGGGTACGGGAGCGGCCCGTACCCGGGTGTCGATGACCGGGTCACGGACGACGTACGTCGGCGAGACGAGTGTCTTCTCGCGGGTCTCGAAGGTCGTCCGGTAGGCGAGCCAGTAATCGGCGAAGGCGTAGTGCACGTTGTACCGGGTGAGCAGCTGGTCGAGGGGGGCGAGATCGGCGGGGACCGGCACGTCCGGCCCGTACGGCGCGGTCTTGCCGGTCGAGTTCATCACTGCGAGCCCGAAGACGCTGAGGGCGACGAGGGCAGCACCACCGGCAACCGCCCAGAAGGCAAGCCGGCGGGCCAGCAGGGCGCCCAGCAGGATGGCGACGGTGGGGGCCAGGAAGACAAGGTAGCGGGGGTGGTCCACGTACCAGGAGTAGGGCGAGTAGGCGAACAGGAAGGGGTAGACGGCTGCCAGGAAGACGAGGAGCCGTGCCGGGGCGGGCAGGCGGAAGGCCCCGACCACGAAGAGCGCCAGCGCCACGACGAAGACCGCCAAGCCCAGGGCGCCGAACACCCACGCCCGCGTGTAGGGCACCTTGAGTCCGAGCGCCATCGGCAGGGCGATCTGGAAGAACTGGCGGACGCGGCCGGCGTACCCGCCGGCGACGGCGGGCTGGGGGGCGAACTGGAACGAGACCCAGTGATGGATGAGGTTGTAGCGGATCCAGGGAGCCGCCCCCAGGAGCGCCGTCGCCCCGATCACGGGAAGCTCCCGCCAGCGGCGGAGGAGCCTCGGCGCGTACCAGAGGTACGCCGGCACCATGATGTAGAGGGTCTGGGGGTTGGCCCAGAAGGCCAGGCCGGTCGCCAAGCCGAGCAGGGCGGCTTCGCCGGCCTCCCGCCACGGCGGGTACCAGGCGTCGTCCCGGGCGCGCTGGCCGAGCCGGCACAGGAGGAGCAGGACCACGAGGGCAAGAGTGAGCGACCCCCAGTAGAGGGCTATTTTGGTGGCCCACCACACGAAGGCGGCGGGCGCCGCCCAGAAGAAGACGCCGGCCCAGCGCCCGGCCCGTTCCCCGACCAGGATCCTCCCGATCCGCCAGGTGAGGACTGCCGTGACCCCCGACAGCACGATCGGGACCGACTTCAGCACCAGCGGAGAGGGCCGGATGACGGCGAAGAGGAGCGCAGCCAGCACCGACTCGTGGGGAGCGCCGTAGTTCAGACCCCAGAAGAAGGTCGGGAGGTGGTGGGTGTGCAGCAGGCGCAGGGCGACGAGGCCCATTCCCCCCTCGTCCGAGTCGAGCACGCCGAGGGGATGCACCAGGACCCAGATCCGTGCGGCGAGGCCGAAGGCGGCCAGCGCGCCGAGGGCGACGAGCTCGAGGACCGCCCCCCTGGATCCCTGCCTGGATCTCGCGGAGCGGCCCTCCGGCCTGGCGGTGGACTCGGCGACCGGTTCCTCCGGCCGCGTCCGTGCGGGGAACAGGTTCAGCCGGTGGCCCGCTTGACTGCGGGGAGGTTGTCCATGGAGAACGTGCAGGGCAGCATCAGGCGGCCCGGCTCCGTGTTGTCGCTGCGCATCTCGAAGGAGGTGTTGCCGTCGGTGGCGGCGTAGACGGTCTTGCCGTCCCGGGAGTGGATCCCCACCGCGAGCGTGAAGGTGCCTTCCTGCATCGGCAGCATGTCGAAGTCGATGCGCAGGCGGGCGGGCCCACGGTGGAGCGTGGTCTCCATGTAGCGCAGGTTCGTGTTGGTGCCGAAGATGTGCTGCCCGGCGGCGTCGAAGATGTTGACGCTGAACACCGGGTCCTCGACGGGTACGTTCGTGACCATCTCCGTCCACACCGTCATCCCTTCGCCGGCCCGGAAGAAAGGCCGGTCGTTGCCGGCCCGGTCGGTCAGCGTGACCTTCTCGATGTCGACCGCGGTGAGGTGGTCGATCTTCTCGCCCTCGGGCGTCCGCGAGACCTTGTTGCGGTACTGGCGGATCACTTCGGAGGGGTTGCCGTAGGCGGCGAGGTGGCCGTTGGAGAGCAGCGCCGCCTGGGAGCAGAGATCCCGGATGCCGTCGACGGCGTGGGTCACGATGAGGATGGTCTTGCCGTCGTCCTGGAACTTGCGGATGCGCTCCATGCACTTGGCCTGGAACGCCTCGTCGCCGACGGCGATGACCTCGTCGATGAGCAGGATGTCGGGGTCCATGTGGACGGCCACGGCGAAGCCGAGCCGGATGTACATGCCCGAGGAGTAGTTCCGGACCGGGTTGTCGATGAAGTTTTCGATGCCGGCGAAGGACACGATGTCGTCGAACTTGCGGTTGATCTCCTTTGTGGAGAATCCCAGGATCGACCCGTTGAGGTAGACGTTCTGGCGCCCGGTCAGGTCGGGGTGGAAGCCGGCACCGACCTCGAGCAGGGCGCCGATGCGGCCCTTGACGATCACCTCCCCCGACGAGGGCCGCAGGATCCCCGCCATGAGCTTGAGGATGGTGGACTTGCCCGACCCGTTGGCCCCGATGAGGCCGAAGGTCGTCCCCTGCTCGACCTCGAAGCTCACGTCGTCGAGGGCGTGGAACTCCTCGAAGCGCTTCGCCCGGCGGAGGAAGATCATCCGCTCCTTCAGCGTGTGGTACTGCTCGTGGTAGAGCTTGAAGTGCTTCGAGACGTTGCGGACCTCGATCGCGCTGGCCACTAGAGCTCCTCCGCGAAGTTGCCTTCGCCCCTGCCGAAGACCCGGAAGCCGACCCAGATCAGCGCGATGGCGAAGACGGTAAGGATCCCCAGGGCCTCGAAGTACCAGTGGAGGGGGAAGTTGATGAGGACGTGCTGCGGGGCGACCTGGTGGGTCGCCGGGTTGCGGTAGGGCGGAGTGACGGCGTTGTAGAAGGCCCGCTGGAAGGACAGCACGATGGCCGACATGGGGTTGAGCAGCGTGAGGGCGTAGGGGATGTGGTGCCGGGTGAGCTTGTCGTAGACCTGCCAGGGGGCATAGACGATCGGGGTCATCCAGAACCAGAACAGCGTAGCCAGCTCGATGAAGTGCGCCATGTCCCGCAGGTACACGGTGACGGACGAGAGGATCAGCGAGAAGCCCGCCAGGATCAGCACCTCGACGATGAGGGCCGGGATGACCAGCACGAGGTACTTGCTGGCGAAGTTGTAGCGGAAGATGAGCATGAAGCCGAGCAGCACCAGCATCTGCAGGAAGAAGTGGAAGATGTTGGCGCCGACGGCGGCCAGCGGCAGCACCTCGCGCGGGAAGGCGACCCGCTTCAGCAGCGGGGCGCCGCCCACGACCGAGGTCGTGGCGGCCATCATCGAGTTCTGGAAAAGGGTCCACGGCAGCAGGCCCGACAGGATGAACACCGGGAAGTGCGGGATGCCCGCGGGGAGCAGGATGACGAAGACCACGTAGAAGATGGCCAGGTACGTGGCGGGGTTCAGCATCGACCAGAGGAACCCGAGGGCCGACTCCTTGTACCGGATGCGCAGGTCGCGCTTGATGAGGTTGAGCAGCAGGCCGCGGTAGGTCCAGAGACGGCGGATACGCTCGATCGGAGCGGGAGCCTCGGCCCTGCCAACGAGAACAGATGCGTCTTGGACGGCTTTCATGGATTGAGGCGAATGATATCGGCTGGCTGACCTCGTGCCGCTGATTGGGTGATCCGCTCCGCCCTGGACCCCCCTCGACGTATCGTGATGGCATGCGGGTTCGAGTTCTGGTCCAGGGGATTGTCCAGGGAGTCGGGTTCCGGCCGTTCGTCTACGGCCTTGCGAACCGCCTCGCCTTGGTCGGGTTCGTCCGCAACGATCCGGGCGGCGTCACCATCGAGGTCGAGGGAGCGCCGGCCACGATCGACACCTTCCTGCAGGACCTCGTCGAAACTGCCCCACCCCTGGCCCGCATCGAGCGGGTCTCCTCCGAGTTCGCCGTTCCCTTGGGGGAGCCCGCCTTCTCCATCGTCGCCAGCGAGGCGACGGGCTCGGGTTGGCTCGCCCTCGTCTCCCCGGACGTCGCCACGTGCGACGACTGCCTCGCCGAGATCCGGGACCCGGCTGCCCGCAGGTACGGCTACCCGTTCACCAACTGCACGAACTGCGGCCCCCGTTTCACCATCACGACGGACATTCCCTACGACCGCCCCAACACCACCATGGCCGGGTTCCCGATGTGCGAGGCGTGCCGGGCCGAGTACGAGGATCCCGCCGATCGCCGCTTCCACGCCCAGCCCATCGCGTGCCCGGCGTGCGGGCCTGCCGTCCACCTTGCCGGGGTCGCTCCCGGGGAGGTGGTGGGGGCCTGCGCCGACTTGCTCCGCGGCGGCAGCATCGTCGCCCTGAAGGGCCTCGGCGGCTACCACCTGGTCTGCGATGCCCGCAACGAGAAGGCCGTGGGCGAGTTGCGCGCCCGGAAGGTCCGTGAGGACAAGCCCTTCGCCCTCATGGCATCCGGCATCGACGTGGTGCGGGAGCTCTGCGAGGTATCGGAGCACGAGGCCGCACTGCTGAGCGGCTACCGGCGACCGGTGGTGCTGCTCCGGCGCCGGTCGGGCGCCGAGAGGGCGGTTGCGCCGTCGGTGGCGCCCGGCAACCGGTTCCTCGGCTTCATGCTGCCGTACACGCCGCTGCACCACCTCCTGCTCGACGCTTTCGGCCCACACGGGGTGCTCGTCATGACGAGCGGGAACCACTCGGACGAGCCCATTGCCTACGTCGACGGCGACGCACGGCAGCGGCTGGACCCCATAGCGGATGTGTTCGTCGCCCACGACCGGCCGATCCACGTCCGTTGCGACGACTCGGTCACCCGCTCGTTCCGGGGCGAGGAGTACCTGATGCGGCGCTCCCGTGGCTACGCCCCCGAGCCGCTGCTGGTCACCGAGGCGTTCGGGGCGCCGGTGCTGGCGACGGGGGCCGAGCTCAAGCACACCTTCTGCCTCGGCAGTGGGACGAGGGCCTTCCTCTCGCACCACATCGGCGACCTGGAGAACTGGGAGACCATGCGCTCGTTCATCGAGGGCGTCGCGCACTTCTGCAACGTGTTCCAGATCCATCCCGAGGTCATCGCCCACGACCTGCATCCGGAGTACCTGGCGACCAAGTGGGCCGTGGACCAGGCGGCGGGCGATGCGCCAGCCCCGCCCGGGATCGATCTGGAAGGCTGCCGGCTGATCGGGGTGCAGCACCACCACGCCCACATCGCCGCCTGCCTGGCCGACAACCAGGTGGCGGGCCCGGTCATCGGGCTGGCCCTCGACGGGACGGGATGGGGGACCGACGGTACGATCTGGGGGGGCGAGGTCCTGGTGGCGGACCTGGCAGGGTTCCGGCGGGCGGGCCACCTCCGGCAGGTGGCGCTTCCCGGTGGGGCGGCGGCGATCCGCGAGCCGTGGCGCATGGGAGCGAACTACCTCCGGGAGGCCTTCGGGGCGGGCGCTGCGGAGTTGCCGCTGCCGTTCGTGCGGGACACCACCGCCCGATGGGGGCCGGTGCTGGAGATGGCCGTCAAGGGGGTCAACGCCCCGCTCACGTCCTCGGCCGGGCGCCTCTTCGATGCCGCCGCCGCGGTCGCCGGCCTTCGGGGGACGGTGAACTACGAGGGCCAGGCCGCCATCGAGCTGGAGCAGGCGGCCGACCCTTCCGAATCCTCGGCGTACCCGTGCCCGGTAGGTGACGCCGGCGGCGTGCTGGTGATCGACAGCGTCGCCCTCATCCGTGCGCTGGCGGAGGACCTGGTAGCGGAGGCGTCCCTGCCGGTGGCGGCCGCCCGGTTCCACAACGGCCTCGCCGCCGCCCTGGTGGAGACGTGTAGCCGGGTCCGGGACGCCACCGGCCTCGCAGAGGTGGCCCTCTCGGGTGGCACGTTCCAGAACCTCCTCCTGCTGGAGCGGGTCATGTGCGGCCTGGAGTCGGAGGGGTTCAGCGCCTACCGGCACCGGCGTGTCCCGGCCAACGACGGCGGCATCTCCCTCGGCCAGGCGATGGTCGCCGGTGCCGTGCTGCGCCGCTCCTGAACCGCCGCGCTTACCAGTCCGCCGCGAGGAAGCCCGCGGTCGAGAGGACGGTGGGTGCGGTGGAGTCCCCCGAGGCGACCAGGTCGCTTCCGGCGAGATAGAGCACCCAGTGGCCGCCGGCGTCGGCGGCGAGGCTCGTGTGGTCGCGGTCGGTCAGGCCGGACGAGATCTGGTGCACCGTCTTTCCAGTGAGGTCAACCTCCGCCATGATCGTCGTGGTCGGCGCCTTGGCCGCGGCGCAGCAGACGATGTTTGCGAACAGGTTCCCGTTCGGCGTGAAGACCACCTGCCGGTAGTAGAAATCGCCGCCCCGCTCGACGGGGACGCCGGGCCCGCTTGCCGGGACGAAGTAGTGATCCGTGGTCGTGTCCATCACGAAGGCGTTCCACTGCTTGTTGTCGGCGCCGCCGTCGATCGACACGGCGAGGCGGCGGTTGTCCGGAGCCCAGGAGAGGTGGTTCACGTTCCGGGTCTGGCGGGCGATCACGAGTGAGGGCGGTAGGGAGAAGACCGACGGTGTGCCCCCCGGTATCGGCTGGACGACGACGTAGTACAGGGTGGCGGTGTTGGTTGGCCCACCGGGACAGCCGGTGCCCAGGGGTTCGACGGTGTAGGCGAACTTGGTCCCGTCGGGGCTGACCGTGGGGTGGCTGCCTGCCGCGACGAGCGTGGGGGTGCCGCCGCCGATGGGGACGCTCAGGATCTGATGAAAGCATCCGGCGGTGTTCTCGAAGTACACCTGTGCGAGGTCCGGCGTCAACGAGACCTCGTCCCCCGCGGCGCCCGAAGCCAGCGTCGTGACGACGTGGCCCGTCGACGGGTCGAGCGACTCCAGGTTGCCCGCCGTCGTCACGGCCACCAGTGCGTGGGGGCGGGGGGACGTGGGGGTTGACCGGGGCGCGGGGATGTCGCTCAACGCCGTGCCGGTGGGCGCCTGGCCGGTGCGGGAGGTAAGGGCGCCGCTGGGTGGCACGACGGCCTTTGCGCATCCGGCCCCCAGGAGGCCCAGGACCAGCCCGCCCAGCAGCGTCCGCTTCGCCCGGCTGGACCGGCCGGATGGCTCATTCCGGCTCATGCGCATCGCGCCAGCCTATGCCAGCGGGCGTCACGTGACGGGGACCTCCAAAGCTGCCGCGGCTACTGAATCCGCGCCCTCCTGCCAAGGCAAACTGTCTCTGTCGACGCGCCAACTCCCCAGTGGAATCGGCGGCGCTCGACGTTTGGTGGAAATTTGTTCGCAGCGAACGAAAAAACGCCAAACGTCTACGCCGGCCCCAGACAAGACTCTCTGGGGGCCCGCCTGCCCGGCCCCGCCGTTCGGAACGACACAGGCCTCAGGTGAGGCGAGCGGCGAGCAGGCACATGTCGTCTTCCCGGCGGGCTGCCCCCAGGCGCCACTCGAGGACCCTGTCGCACAGCGCCTGCGGCAACAGGTCCGGGAGGCCTTCGGCGAACGTCCGCAGGTCTTCCATCCCTTCCTCGAGGCCCCGGTCCCGCGTCTCGACGAGGCCATCGGTATAGAACAGCAGGGTCGTTCCCGGCCTGAGCACCTTGCTCTCCGCCACGTACACCCAGTCCGGGTCAACCCCGAGCATCAGGCGGCCGGCGGCAGGCGGTAGGAAGTCCGTCTTGTCCACCCGGCAGCGCAGGACGGGAGGGTGTCCGGCGTTGGACCGGACGATCGTCCCAGCGGCTGCGTTCCACACGGCCACGATGGCGGTGGCGGTCTCGCCCGGCTCCAGGCGGCAGAGCATCCGGTTCAACCGGGTCAGCACCCGCTCCGGGGTGGGATCCTCGTCGGCGAAGGCCCGCACCGCGTTGCGGAGCTGCGCCATGACTGCCGCCGATCGCAGACCGTGGCCGGCCACGTCGCCGATGACCAGGAACAGCCCTCCGTCGACGGGGAACGCGTCGTACCAGTCACCGCCCATTGCGGCGTCACGGGCGGGAAGGTACGCCGCCGCGAGCCCGAGGCTGCCCGCCTGCGGCAGGACCCGAGGCAGGAACGCCTCCTGCAGCAGGTGGGCCTCGGCGCGTTCCCAGGCCGACGCCTGGCCGCGCTCGCGTTCGTAGAGCAGCGCCCGGTCCAGAGCCTGGCCGGCCATCTGGGCGATGAGGTCCAGGCGACGGACCTGTCTGGGTGTGAACGCCTGCGGTCGCCGCCACCCGAACCCGATCGCCCCCAGGCACACGCCGCTGGGCGTCTGCAACGGCAACGAGGCGGTGGCGCTCAGGGACGCGGCCAGCGTTTCGGCGAGCAGGTTGGGATAGCGCTCGCGGACCGCCTCGGCCGAGCCGAGCAGCACTGCACGGCCGGACAGCATCGCTTCGCACAGGGGGGTTTGATCGTTGATGTGGAACTCGGCCCACCGGGAGGCGATACGGTGGTTCAGGACCGAACCGTGCACGACGCTCACCCGATTGGTTTCGGATTCGAGCATCGCCATGTTCGAGAAGGATGCGCCCCCCGCAGCCGCCCCTTCCTCCGCAAGCGCCACCGCCACGTCCTCTTTCGACACCGCCCCGGACAGGGCGGTCGCCAATCGCCAGATGTCCTCCTCGTCGACGGGCGTTTCGACCGGAGCGTCCTCGGGCAGGCTTCGTGCAGCTCGGCGACGCGGGGGCGCTGGAATATCCGTGGCGCCCGGTTCAGTCGACAATGAGGCTCCTTTTGGGGGTTGCTGATCACCCGGTGCCGTCGTGGGCAAGGATACGGTCAACCGGACGAGGCCTGCCTCACAGTTCGGATCCCGAGGTTACACGGATCGGTGGCGCGAACGCTTATCAAGGGAGCGCAGCCGTGCCTGTGAGCATCAGGCGCAAGGAGGGATCCAGGTCGTCGAACCAGGCGAAGCTCTCCTGCAGCATCGTGAGCGCCAGGCGGTACTCGCCGGGGGCCTTGGGCAGGCGGACGGCGATCTTCACGGTGCCCGTGGCTCCCGGGGCCAGGGGCGTCTCGAAGCGGCCACGGTTCGCAATGACATCCAGCTGGCCACCGTTGTCCGTGACCCAGCGGTAGCACAGGTGGACCGGGTGGTAGGGGAAGTCGCTCGAGTACCAGTACGGGCTCGTGTTGCGGACTTCCAGGGTCAACCACACGACGTGGTCCGGCAGTCCCTCCACCGGCTCCGGCGGCGGAGCGAGGGCGAACGAGGGCTCCACGACGAAGTTGTTGTGCGGCGGCGCCCGGTCGTTGAAGGCCGCCTCCAGGCGTAGGCGCTCCTTCCGGCCCCGGGCGGTCGCGGCGAGCGTGCGGGCAGGGTGGCCGTCCGGCAGGCACAGGACATCGACGACCCCCTCCTCCCGCAACAGCAGCTCCAGGTGGCGGTCGGTCGCAATGCGGGCCGGCAACCCCCCCTCGGTGATCGAGAACAGCGTGCCGCTTTTTCGGAGCACGTCCACCAGGTCGCGGAAGGAGGCGCCGCCGAACCGCCGGAGCGACACCGGGTTCACCTCGACCAGGAGGGCCGGCCGGAACTTGCCCAGCGTGCGGGCCGCCCCCCGCAGCACGGCCATCTCGGCCCCCTCGGCGTCCACCATGACGAGGTCGACCCTCGAGAGCCCCCGGCCCTCGACGTAGTCGTCCATGCTCACCGCCTCGACCGGCTGGCTCTCGCCGGCGTGCCCGCCCCCCGGCGAGACGAACGAGCCCGACGGCGACGCGGGGGAGAAGACGAACGGAACCGTCCCGCTCTCGTCGTAGACGGCGCACCGCTCGGCGACGACGTTGCCCGCACCGTTGGCGACGAGGTTCTTCTCCAGGTAGGCGAAGTTCTCCGTGGCCGGCTCGAAGGCGAACACCTGTCCCCTGGGCGCCAGCCGGCTCATGACCAGGGCGAAGACGCCGATGTTGGCCCCGACGTCGAACACGACGGCGTCGCGACCGATCAGCCGCCCGAGGGCGCGCATGACGTGGGGCTCGTAGCTCCCTCCGGAATGCTCGATCTCACCCATCACGCCGGCGTCCGCCGGCGGTCCCGCCAGCAGGAGTGGCTCGGGGTCACCCGGAACGGTGAGGCTGACCTCGGCGGTTTCTTTTTTCACGGTAATTCGCGTTAGCCTTGCACATACCGGCCACGGGGTGTCCTATGCCTCAGCGGCCCACTTTTGTCCGGACGAGAAAGGAACGACCGATCACGACAGCAAAGCGGCGCCTGGCGAAAGCGGTCCGCCCGGCACGGAAGGTCTTCCGCAAGGAGGTCGGGGCTGCGGTCAACGACGCCATCGCACCGGCGCAAGCGGGACTCCAGGCCGAGCTGCGCGACATCCGCCGCGTGCTCGAGGACGACATGGACGCCGCCAACGAGGCGACCGCCGTCTTCGGGCGCCTCCTCTCCCAGCTGGGAGACCGCCTCGACGGCATCGAGGAGCAGCTCCAGTCGATCGCTACCCGCCTGGATGCCCTCGAGAGGCCTCCCAGCCCGGCCCCCCGGCGCACCAAGTCGGCGTCGGGCAGGGCAGCAGGAGGCGGCGGCCCGGCAGCTCCAGCCGGCTGAGGGCGGTCACGGACCTCGGAGGGCTTGCAGCTGAAGGGCCGGTTGTCCTCGACCTCCAGGCAATCCAGAACCGGGACTACGCCGAGCGCGGCGTCGCCCGCCACACCTTCGAGTTCGCCAGAGCGCTCGCCGCGGGCCACCCGGACCTCGTGGGGGCGATGGTGCTCAATCCCGACCTGCCCTCCCCCGACGGCATCGAGGAGCTGAAGGCGAGCGGCAAGGTTGCCTGGGCGAACGGGGTGGACGTCTCCGGGGCGTGCATCTATCACGTCATCGCTCCCTTCGAGCTCGAGACCGCCCTGGAGCGGATCTGGCCGGCCTCGATGGCGGCAGCCCGGCTCCGCCTGGTGGTCACCCTGCACGATCTGATTCCAAGGATCTTCCCGGACCACTATCATTCCGACCCGGGTCTCCGCCGTCGCTACCTGGCCCGTGAGGAGCTCGTCCGGGCCGCCGACCGGGTGCTGTCGGTGTCCGAGGCAACGAAGCAGGAGGCGGTCCGCAGCCTGGGAGTCTCCCCGGGCCGCATCCGGGTTATCGGGGCGGGCATCTCCGAGGCGTTCCGCCGGCCTGCCTCCCGGGAGGAGGCATTCGCCCGCGCCGGGGAGGCGGTCGCCGGGCTGGAGCCGGGCTTCCTCCTGTACGTCGGCGGGATCGACCACCGCAAGAACGTCGAGGGCCTGCTGAAGGCCTACGCGCTCCTCCCGCCGGAGCTGCGTGCCGCCCACCAGCTCGTCGTCGCATGCCGCATGACCCCGGAGCAGCGCACGCTCGTCGTTGGGCTCGCCGGTCACCTCGGCATCCTGGGCCGCGTGCGCCTGCCCGGCTACGTCGACGACCCCTCCCTTATTGCCGCCTACCAATCGACCGACCTGTTCGTCTTCCCGTCCCTCTACGAGGGCTACGGTCTGCCCGTCGTCGAGGCCATGGCCTGCGGGGCGCCGGTGGTGGCCTCCGGCAACTCCGCCATCGCCGAGCTCACCGTGCCCGAGGGAAGGTTCGATGCGACCGACCCGGCGGCCATCGCCGCCGCCATCCAGCGGGCACTCACGGATCCGGCCACCGGCGAGGCCCTGCGGCGGGCCTCGGAGCGTCCCGCTCCCACGTGGGCGCAGGCCGCCGGGAAGGCAGCCGAGGTCTACCGCGAGCTCATCCAGCACCGGCCGGCCCGGTGAGGACCTTGGGTGCAGATCGCGCGCAGGCGCGCGATGTCGGACTACCTTCACCCGGCCTGCGGCGGCTGGCGGCGCCGCTGGGCATCTTCGCCTGCTCCCGGGCTGCCCTCGGCCTGGTCCTGTTCTTCGCCCTCAAACTCCCGACCGCCGGCGGCGCCTCGAGGTTCCTGGCGTACTGGGACGGGGCGTGGTACCTGGAGGTTGCCAGGCACGGGTACCCGAAGGCCCTGGTGCCGGCGCCCGGCCAGTCCGACCACGCCTTCTTCCCCCTCTATCCGCTGGCGATCCGGGCGTTCCACGGCCTCACGGGCCTCTCCTGGGTCACCTCGGCGCTGGCGGTCAATCTGGTTGCCTCGGGCCTCGCCATGGCGGTCATCTACGTCCTGATCGAGCGCCCAATGGACGCTCCGGCGGCGCTCCGGACGGTGACGCTGCTCTGCTTCTTCCCCTGGGCGTTCATCTTCTCCATGGCGTACTCGGAAGGGATCCTCCTGCTGGCGTCGGCAATCTGCCTGCTGGCGCTGCTCGACGAGCGCTGGGTCGTCGCCGGTCTTGCCGCGCTCGCGGCGGGGGCCTCGAGGCCCACCGGGTTCGTCCTTTTTCTGCCCTGCGCCTGGGCCGCAGCCGCCGCGTTCCGGCGTACCCGCTCGATACGGCCGTTCGTTGCGCCCTTGCTCGCACCGTGGGGGGTCATCGGGTTCTTCGCGTTCCTGCAATGGCGGACGGGGGACTTCCTGGCCAACCTCCACGCGCGGGACCGCGGGTGGTCCAGCCAAGGGTTCGGGTTCCAATCGTCACAGGTGGGCAAGGTCCTGTCGACCTATCTGGCCCATCCCCTCATGGACCTCGATCGCACCGCCAGCTTCGCCACGCTGGCCCTGGTCGTCGTCTGCATCGTCCTGATGGCTCGCTGGCGCCCACCGATGATCATCTGGCTGTACACGGTCTCGACCCTTGCCCTTGCGGCCTACTTCCAGACGTACTCCTCGACGCCCCGCTTCGCCCTGACGGCGTTCCCTCTCTTCGCCCCGTTGGCGCGCTCGCTCCGAGACGTGCCCTTCTGGCTGGTGATCGGCACCTCCGCGATGCTGATGGCGGTCCTGTTCTGCCTCATCGGGACGACCACCTGGCTGGTTCCCTGAAAGGGGGGCGTTCCAGGGAGAGGTCCGCAACATTTTCCGTGTGGAACACGGTTTTCGTTGCGAACCTCCCGGCCCTGCTGGCCCCTGGCCGGTCCCCTGAAAGGCGTTCCGTCGTCACCGGCTCCACGTTGCTGCCGGCGCCGGAGCCTCGGCATTCCGCTCCAGCGTCAGCACCACCCTGCCCGCGGGGAGGAACGCCCAGTCCTCGAGCACCGGCCGGTCGAGGGCGTCGAACGTGCGCCGGCGGCTCAGGAGTCCCGGTGAGCGTGCCTTGCGGACGAGGGCACGGGCGTCTGCCGGCCCGAGGGCGACCGCCGTGATGGTCTCCGTGGCCCGTGCCACCGTGACCCCCGCGTCGCGCTGGAGGAGGTCGTAGAGCGATGCGGTCGTGAGCTCGCCGGGTGTGAGGAGGCTTCCCAGCTCCACCGGCAGGTAGGAGCGCTGGACGAGCAGGGGCTCGCCGTCGAGGACCCGGAGCCGCTCGAGCACGACGACGTCGTCGCCGGCTGCCGCCCCCAACCGCTCCGCCACGCCGTCGGGCGCCCGCCCCCGCGCGGCACCCGTCACCGTGGTCGCCAGATCCCCGCCGGCAGCCGCGATCTCCCGGGCCAGGCTGCGCAGGGGGCCGAGGCGGTAGGCGAACGGTCGCTGGCGGACGAAGGTGCCGCTGCCCTGGCGCGTCGTCACCACTCCTTCTTCCTCCAGCAGGCCGATCGCCTGGCGGACCGTCATGAGCGTGACCCCGAAGCGTTCCGCCAGCAGGCGCTGGGAGGGCAGGGGCGATCCCGGGGGATACCGCCCGGCATCGATCTCCTGCCGCAGCGCCTCCCGGATCCGCAGGTACTTGGGCCCCCGCCTCATGCGGCGCCGTCGAGCGCCTGGCGCAGTGCCGCCACGGACTCGAGGACTGCTGCGTGCGGTGCGCCGTCCAGCAACAGCCGCATCAGGGAGGACGCCACCACGACGCCGTCGGCCACTGCCGCCACGGCCGCCGCCTGGGTCGGCGACGAGATGCCGAAGCCGGCGAGCACCGGCCGGTCGGTGCACGATTTCACCCGCCGGGCGATCGGCAGGGCGCTGCCGGCGAGGCTGTCCCGCTCGCCGGTGGTGCGCATGGCGCTCACCGCGTAGACGAAGCCGCGGGAGCGGGCGCAGACGGCGCCGATGCGGTCGTTCGAGCACGAGGGTGCGGCGAGCAGGATTGCCGCGATGCCGGCTGCCGCCGTCACGTTCTCGTATGCCTGCGACTCCTCCAGCGGCAGGTCGGGCACGATGACCCCCGCGACCCCCGCACCCGCCGCCCGGTCGACGAAGGAACCCAGGCCGGTGGCGTAGACGGTATTGGCGTAGGCCATCAGCACGACCGGGACGGCGGCTTCCACGTCTTCGAGCTCCGCCACCAGCCGGGAGGGCCTGGCGCCGTTGCCGAGTGCCCGGGCCGAGGCCTGCTGGAGGGTCGGGCCGTCGACCACCGGGTCCGAGAACGGCAGCCCGACCTCGACCGCGTCCGCCCCCGCACCGGCCATGGCGCAGACCAGGCCGGTCCAGTCGGCGGTGATGCCGGCCATGACGTAGGGGACCAGCAGCGGCCGGCCGAGATCGCGCCGATGCCGGAGGTGGGTCTCCAGGCCCGTCACCCGAGGTGCTCCATCAGCTGACGGACGTCCTTGTCGCCGCGGCCCGACAGCGTCACCAGCACCGCCGATCCGTCGGGAAGCTCGCCGCTGCGGGCGGCCCGCACCACCCAGGCGACGGCATGGGCGGACTCCAGGGCTGGCAGGATCCCCTCGGTCCGGGCCAGGAGGGCAACCGCCGCCAGGGCCTCCTCGTCGGTGGCGGTCACGTAGCGGACCCTCCCCGTCGCCGCCCACCAGGCGTGCTCGGGGCCGATGCCCGGGTAGTCGAGCCCGGCCGAGATCGATGCGGCCTCCCGGATCTGGCCCTCCTCGTCCTGCAGGAACCACGAATAGGCGCCGTGGAGGTACCCCGGGGGCCTCCGGCCAGCGCGGCACCGCCGGCGGCCTCCACCCCCACAAGGCGGGTGGGGGAGTGTTCGAAACCGGCGAAGGTCCCCGCGGCGTTCGACCCGCCTCCGATGCAGGCGACCGCGGTGTTCGGGTGGCCCTCAGCCAGCAGGGTGGCGCACTGTGCCCTCACCTCGTCGCCGAGCACCCGCTGCAACTCCCGCACCATCCAGGGGTACGGGTGGGGGCCGAGGGTCGATCCGAGGCAGTAGTGGGTGGTTGCCACCTCCGACACCCAGGCCCGCATCGCCTCGCTGACGGCATCCTTCAGCGTCCGGCTCCCCGTCGTCACGGGTACCACCTCGGCGCCCAGGAGCCGCATCCGGAAGACGTTCAGCTCCTGGCGGGCGATGTCGACCTCGCCCATGTAGACGGTGCAGCCCAGGCCGAGCATCGCTGCGGCGGTGGCGGTGGCGACCCCGTGCTGGCCGGCGCCGGTCTCGGCGATGAGGCGTCGCTTGCCCATTCGCTGCGCCAGCAGGGCCTGGCCGATGACGTTGTTGATCTTGTGGGACCCGGTGTGGGCGAGGTCCTCCCGCTTCAGCAGGACGCGCACGCCCAGTTGCTCCGAGAGCCGTCCGCAGTCCGTGAGCGGCGTCGGGCGCCCGGCGTAGGTGCGGAGGAGGTCCGCGTACCGGGCCCGGAACCCCGGGTCGCCCCATGCGCCGGCGAAGGCCTCCGCCACCTCCTGGCAGGCAGGCACGAGGGACTCCGGCACGTAGGTGCCACCGAAGGCGCCGAACCTGCCGCCCGGGGGCGCTGCAACGCTCATGGGGTGAGCCTAGCAGAGTTCTAGAAGACTAGCCAACTCCTGCACTCGCCTCGGTGAGGTCCAGTCGCCAGTCGTTGCAACGCATGATGCTGCCCGGCGGGTACTCGAAGTCGCATTCCGCCACGAACAGGAAGCCGACCTTGCGGCAGAGCGCGTTCGACGCGGCATTGTCCACCGACGGGAACGCATGCAGAAAGCGATGTTTGCGCTCGGCGCGCGCGCTGGCGACGGCGGCCACAACGGCCGCGGTCGCGATGCCCCGGCCCTGGAATGGCGGCAGGACGCTCCAGCCGGTCTCGTAGACGGTCTCCTCCGCCCAGACGCGTTCCCAGTACCCGACGCTGCCGACGGCCTCGCCTTCGGGAAGCAGCACGATGCTGAACATCCGCCCGGTGCCGGTCCCGGCCAGGTCGACATACCGCCGGTGGCGCCGGAGGATCCGATCCTCGGTCTCCGGACCTCCCAGGTGCTCCATCATCTCCGGCGCATTCTTGCGGCGCAGCAGGGCAAGGTCGTCCTCTTTCCATGGCTCGATCCGGACCTGCGTGATCTCCGTCACTTCCGACCTCACCTCGGGTGCCGTGGGCGCTGGTCAAGCGGTTCTCAACATTTCTTTTTCTGTTTCACCACGATATGCGTGGCGAAACAGAATCTCGATTTTCCTCAGGCCCCGATCCCTAGCCGCGCCGGGAGGGGCGCCGACTGCACCAGCACCAGGCGGAGGACCGCCCGGGTGATCGCAATGTAGAGCAGGCGCAGCTGCCGGACCTCCCCCGCCGCGAGGCGCTCGGGCTCCGCCAGCACGACGACATCGAACTCCAGGCCCTTGGCCTGCTCCGCGCGCAGCAGCGTGACCCGGGCGACGGATTGCCCCTCGTCCACATCGGCCCAGGCGATGCCGAGAGCGTCCAGCGCCGATCCGACGGCGGCGGTGCGGTCCGCCGGCACGATGACGCCCACCGAACCCGGCCGTTCCAGCGCCCAGCGGACCTTGGCGGCGACCTCGGCCGGGATGGCATCGGGCGTCACGACCACGCTGGTCAAGGCGTCCGGTGTGTCGCGGACGGCGAGGGCCGGGGCAAGGTCGGGGGCGATGTCCGGCAGGAGCCGGTTGGCCACGGCCAGCACGGAGCCCGGCACCCGAAAGGCCTTCTGCAGCGTCTCGACCGACGCCTTGGCGATGCCGATGTTGGACAGCACCTCGTCCCAGGTGGACGACGACCACGAGGTCGTGGCCTGGGCGAGATCGCCGAGCAGGGTCACGCTGCGCTGGTACCGCCGCCCCACGGCCCGCAGTTGCATGGGCGAGAGGTCCTGGGCCTCGTCGACCACGACGTGGCCGTAGCCCCGGGGCCGGTCGAGGAGCCCTGCCGCCTCGTCGAGCAGCACCAGGTCCGCTACCGACCACGGAGCTTTCGCCCGCACGGGGCGTCCGCTCCAGACCAGCATCGCCTGCTCCTGGTCGCTGAGGATGCCCTCGGCTGCGGCGGCCATGGTTTCCGGGTCCGAGAGCAACTCGTAGACGACGTCGATGGGATCGATGGTCGGCCAGACGGCGCCGGCGATGTCCCGGGCGACCTTGGACTCCCGCAATGCCGCGACGACGTCGCTGCGCGTGACATTCTGCACGGACAGCTCGGTGATCTGGAGCAGGCGGTCGACCAGCAGGTTGCGGAAGGCTGTGCGCCCGGCGTTGTAGGGGAGGTTGCGCAGCAGGACGCGCTGGCGGATCTTCGCTATCTCCGCCGGTGGGAGCCGGACGGCGGTGACGCCGACCCGCACGGCCAGCGGCTCGTCCGGCGTGGCAAGCCGCAGGTAGCAGGCCCGGCGGATGACCGCGGCCATGGCTGCGCTGTGTTTCACGGCGGCGGCGGCATCGCCATCGGTCCCCCGGACCTGGATGCGGGGCCGTGCGAGCAGCTCCGACAGCGGCATCTGGTCCACCGAGACCTCGCCGAGGGCTGGGAGGACGTCGCCGATGTAGCGAATGAACGCGTCGTTGGGCCCGACCACCAGGACGCCGGCCCGCCGGAGCTGGGCGGCGTGGGCGTAGAGGAGGTAGGCCGCCCGGTGCAGGCCCACGGCGGTCTTGCCGGTGCCCGGGCCACCCTGGACGCAGACGCTCTGGTCGATCCCCGCCCGGACGATCTCGTCCTGCTCGGGCTGGATGCTCGCGACGATGTCCCGCATGGGACCGGTGCGAGGGCGTTCGATCTCGGCGGCGACGAGCGGCGAGAGCCCCTCCAGCTCCTGGCCGAGACCGAGCAGCTCGTCCTCGAACCCGGTGAGCTCGCCGCGCTGGAAACCGAACCGGCGCCGCCGGTGGACCCCCATGGCATCCCGGCTGCTCGCCCGGTAGAAGGGCCGGGCGATGTTGGCCCGCCAGTCGACGACGACGGGGTCGCCCTCGCTGTCCTGGACGTGGCGCCGGCCGAGGTGGAAGACCTCCCCGCGGTGCCCTGGGTTCGGAGAGGAGTTCGGGGAGGAGTTCGGTGAGGAGGCCGAGCCTAGGTCGATGCGGCCGAAGAAGAGGGGCACGTCGGGGTCGTCCTGCAGCGCCGTCAGGCGGGCGGCGAGATTGGCCTCGAGGATCTCCCGGGCCATCTTGTCGCCGCCCTGGGCCTTCAGGCCGGCGACGTTGCGCCGCATCGCCTCCAGGCAGCGTCGTGCGTGGGCCAGGTACTCCTGCTCGCCGCTGAGCTCGTCGCCCATTGCCGGGTCCGTCTGGGGACCCGCCGCTCGTCCGCCCACGGCCCCAGGATGCCAGGTATCGTCGCCATGTATCGTCATGGCCGTGAGCACCGACGGATCCGGCGCCGGGCCGCTGATCCTCGATCTCCAGGCCCTGCAAAGCCCCCACCACCGGGACCGCGGCATCGGCCGCTGGTCGTTCGAGTTCACGAGGGCCCTCTGCGAGACGCGTCCCGACCTGGTCGGCGCCATCCTCCTCAACCCGTCACTCCCGGAGCCGGACGACCTGGGAGAGCTCGCGGCCACCGGCAAGGTCCACCGGGCGGGCGACGTCGACCTCTCTTCCGGGCGCATCTACCACGTCCTGTCGCCCTTCGAACTCGACGAACCGCTGGCCCGGGTGTGGCCGCCCAGCGGGGCCGGGAACCCCATGCGGCTCGTCGTCACCCTCTACGACCTCATCCCCGAGGTCTTCGCCTCCCAGTATCTGGCCGACCCCGGGCAGCGCCGCCGCTACCGTGCCCGGTTGGAGCTCGTCCGGGCCGCCGACCGGGTGCTGGCGATCTCGGCGGCGAGCCGGGACGAGGCGATCGCCCGCCTCGGCCTCGATGCCGCCCGGGTGACCACCATCGGCGCCGGCATCTCGTCCTCGTTCCGGCGCCCCGCCTCCAGGGTCGAGGCTGCGGCCGAGGCGCGGCGGGGCATGGTACGGCTCGAGGACCCCTTCGTCTTCTCCGTCGGGGGCGAGGACGACCGCAAGAATGTCGAGGGTCTGCTCAGGGCCTTCGCCCTCCTCCCCCGGGACCTGCGAGCTGCCCACCAGCTTGTCGTCGCGTTCGGGATGACCGACGGCTACTGCAGCCACCTCGAGGGCCTCGCCCGTCACCTCGGGATCTCCCGCCGCCTCTACCTGCCCGGCTACATCGACGACGCCACCCTCATCGCCGCTTACCAGTCGACCGACCTGTTCGTGTTCCCCTCGCACTACGAAGGCTACGGGCTGCCGGTCGCCGAGGCGATGGCCTGCGGGGCCCTGGTGGTCTCCTCCAACGTCTCGGCTCCTGCGGCGGTTACGGCGCCCGAGGGCCAGTTCGACCCCGGCGACCCGGCGGACATGGCCGCCACCATGGCACGGGCCCTGACCGACCGCTCCACGCACCTGGCCCTGCGACGGGCCTCGGCGCGGCCCCTGCCGACCTGGGCGCAGGCGGCGGAGGAGGCGGTCAGGGTCTACGAGCAGCTGCTCGCGACCCCGCGGCCCCCGGCCCGGTCGAGAGGCCGGCGCAAGCTCAGGGTGGCCTTCGTCACGCCACTGCCGCCGCAGGGATCGGGCGTGGCCACCTACAGCTACCGTTTGCTGGAGCCTCTTGCCGCCCACTGCGAGGTCGATGCCTTCGTCGACGCCCTGGAGGGAGGCCTGGAAGCGCTGCCGTCGGCGCCCCGGGCCCCCGCCGGCATCCCGGTGCATCCCGTGGAGCACCTTGAGCGGGTGGAGGCGGCCCGGGGAGGCTACGACGCTGTGGTGTACGCCATCGGCAACTCGGAGTTCCACACCGGCGCCCTGGGTCTCGCCCGGAAGCGGCCGGGCCTCGTGCTCGCCCACGACGTCCGGCTGGCCCAGCTCTACGCCTTCGCGGCCCACCACGGCACCCTGGAACCCGATACCTTCCGGGGCATCCACCATGCGCTCTACCCGGACGCCCCGCAGCCTCCCGACCCGCTGCTCATCGCACCAACGATCCTGAACTCACTGCCCGAGCCCATGGCCGGCGAGCTGATCGGGGCCTCGCTGCGATTCCTCACGACGTCCGAGTTCGCCGCCGGTCTCGCCCGGCGGGACGCCCGGCCGGAGGACGCCGCCCGCGTGGGCGTCCTGCCCCATGCCCTCCGTCTCCTCGCCGAGCGGCCCGAGCCGGTGGAGCCGGTGGTGGCGAGCTTCGGCGTCGTGAACCCCACCAAGGCCACCGGAGCGCTCCTCGACGCCTTCGCCATCGTGCTCAAGGCCCTGCGGGACGCCCGCCTTCGCCTCGTCGGCCCCGGCTCCCCAGAGGACCTGGCCGCAGTCAGGGCGCACGCCGCCAGGCTGGGGATCGCCGGGGCCGTCACCGCCACGGGCCAGGTGGACGACGCCGGGTGGGACCGCCACCTGTCGGAGGCCATGGTCGCCGTGCAGCTCCGAGCCTCCACCAACGGGGAGTTCTCGGGTGCCGTCGCCGAGGCCCTCGCCGCAGGCATCCCGACGATCGTGACGGCCCTGGGGTCTGCGGCGGAGCTGCCGGACGACGCGGCGGTCAAGCTCCCCACCGAGTCCCCGCCCGAGGCCCTCGCCGCCGAGATCCTCGGCCTCCTGAGCGACCCCGGCCGCCGGAAGGGCCTCAGCGAGGCGGCCCGGGCCTACGCCGCGTCCCTCAGCTTCGAGTCGGTGGCCGAGGAACTGTACGGCCTGCTGATGCGTACCTGACCCCCAAGAGCCCCCCTCGCCACTCTTCTTTGTGTGAATAGCCGCCATATTGACCACTTATCACCCAAAGAAGGTTTCGGCGTGTGCCGAGGCACGTGTTCACAGGGTGCCAAAGTACGAACACGGCAACCCGGCGGGGTTGGGGAGGTGGGTGGTACAACAACGGCGTGAGGATCGAACAGACGAACGGCCAGGCCGGCGCCGGGCTGGAGGCGGCGGTCGCCGAGCTCGAGGCGGCCCCCAGCTTCCCCGTCGCCTATGCGGCGAGGGTCCGGGCGGCGGTCCGGCGCCTCGACCCGCTCCCCGCCACGCTCGACGTGCCGGGTGCGCTGGCCCTCGTCACCCAGGAGGCCCGGATCGATGTCGACGCCCCGCTGCGGACGCGCCGGCGGGGCGCCAAGGCGGCCAAGACCGTCGTCAAGCGGCTCACCGCCTGGTACCTCAAGTACCTGGGCGACCAGGTGAGCGACCTGGGACAGGCCATGGTCCGCCTCGGCGAGGCGCTCGTGGAGCGGGTCGACGGCGTCAAGGAGGAGGTCGACGACCTCCGCGACCGGGTGGCCAGGCTGGAGGCCGAAGCCCGGGAGCGGGGCGACCACTCATGACCGAAAGGCTCGGCGCGATCCACCAGTTCCTCCCGACCTTCGCCGACCGGGACGCCATCGGGTCCCACGTGCTCGAGACGCAGCGCCTGATCCGGTCCCTGGGCCTCGCCTCCGAGATCTTCTCGGAGGACATCCATCCGGAGATGCGCAGCAAGGCGCACCTGTTCGGAGCCCTGGCCCAGAGCGCCAGCAAAACCACGGGCCTCCTCTATCACGCCTCCACCGGCTGCCGGAACTTCGACTCGCTGCTCGCCTGGGAAGGACCGTTCTTCGTCGACTACCACAACGTCACAGACCCGGCCTTCTTCGAGCGGTGGTCGCCGGGGGCATCGGACAACATGCGCCTCGCCCGCCGCCAGCTGGCGCAGCTCGCCTCCCGCTGCGACGTGGCAATCGCCCACTCGCATTTCAGCGCCGAGGACCTGGGCGACCTCGGCTTCCCCACAGCGCGGGTCGTGCCGATCCTCCTCGACTTCGCCCAGTTCGACGCCCCGGCCGACCGGCGGCGGCTGGCCCGCCTCAAGCAGGCGGCCCACAGCGGCGGTGCCCACTGGCTCTACGTCGGGCGGGTGGCTCCGAACAAGTGCCATCACGACCTCATCGGCGCCTTCGCCGTCTACCGGGCGGCCTTCGACCCCCAGGCCCGCCTGTCGCTGGTCGGCGGGGCCACGTCGGAGTCCTACTGGGGGGCGCTGGAATCGCTCTGCCGGGAGCTGGAGTTGCGGGCCTCCGTCGAGTTCGCCGACACCATCTCGCCGGGCGACCTGCTCGCGTACTACCGCTCCGCCGACCTCTTCGTCTCGATGTCCGAGCACGAGGGCTTCGGCGTGCCGCTCCTCGAGGCGATGCACGCCGGCATGCCGGTGGTCGCCTACGCCGCCACCGCCGTGCCCGAGACGGTGGGCGACGCCGCCCTGCTGCTCGACACGAAGGATCCGGTGGCCGTTGCCGTCGCGGCCCGGCAGGTGCTGGGCGATCCCGAGCTCAGGGCCGGTCTCGTCAAGGCGGGCCACGCCAGGGTCGAGGAGCTTTCGCTGGCCAACACGCGCCGGATGATGCTCGACGCCCTCCGGCAGTTTCTCGATGCCTGATCCGGAGCCCTCCATCCCGAGCAGGGCCAAGATCGCCTTCATCACCCCTCGGTTCGGCGACGACGTCGTCGGCGGCTCCGAGGCGGTGATGCGGGAAGCCGCCGAGGGCCTTGCCGCCCGCGGCTGGGAGGTCGACGTGCTCACCACGTGCGCCCGGGACCACTACACCTGGCGCAACGAGTACCCGGCCGGGGTCACCCGCCTCGGGAACCTGACCCTCCGGCGGTTCCCGGCGATCCCGCCGGTGGTCGAGGAACGGGACGCCCTCGGCCGGCGCATCCTGCTGGGGCTGCCCCTCTCCTACGACGACCAGTGCCGCTGGATCAACGCCACGCTCCGGGTCCCGGCCCTGTTCCGGTACCTCCTCGAGCACGCCGAGCGCTACCAGGCCATCGTCGTCTCCCCGTACCTGTCGTGGATCACCGTCGCCTGTGTCGACGTGGCCCCGGAACGGACCGTGCTCATGCCGTGCGTGCACGACGAGTCCTACGCCCACCTGGATCTCTTCCGGGCGACGCTCGCCAAACCGGCGCTGCTCTGGTTCCTGTCCGAGCCCGAGTACGAGGTGGCGCGGAGCCTGGCCCCCCTTCCGGACCACGTCGTGACGGGGGCCGGCGTCGGCGTGCCGAAGGACTACGACCCCGAGGGATTCCGCCGCCGCCGCCGTATCGACAAGCCCTTCGCCCTCTTCGCAGGCCGCCGGGAGCCCGAGAAGGGCTGGGACCGCCTCATGGCGGGGTTCGAGCTGGCGGTCGAGACCTACGGGCTCGCCCTCGACCTCGTCACCATCGGGGCCGGGAAGCCGATCATCCCGGCGTCCCTCGCCAGGAGGGTGCGGGATCTCGGCTTCCTCAGCGAGGCGGAGCGCAACAACGCCTTCGCAGCCGCCGAGGCCTACCTCCAGCCCAGCGCCAACGAGAGTTTCTCCCGTACGGTCATGGAGTCCTGGCTGGCCGGCACGCCCGTCGTCGCCAGCGCCCAGGGTGCCGTGGTGCGGTGGCACTGCGAGCGGTCGCGGGGCGGCCTGGTGTACGAGGACGACTTCGAGCTGGCCCAGTGCCTGCTGCTCGTCGAGCAGGCGCCTGCGCTGGCGAAGGGCCTCGCCGAGAACGGCAGGGCCTACGTCCTGGAGAACTATCCATGGGCCGAGGTGCTCGACCGGATGGAGCACTCGCTGAAGGCGCTCCTTTGAGGGTGCTCGTGGCGGGTCCGTTCCCGCCCTCGCCGGAGGTTGCCGCATCGGCAGCTCTGCGGACCGTCCAGGACCTCCTGCACGAGGGCCACGCCGTCGAGGTGATGTCGCCCCTGCCGAGCGCCGCCGACCACCACGGCCCTCTCGCCGGGGTGAAGGGGGCGATCGGCCTCGCCCGCCGGGCGCGCAGCTTCGACGTCCTCCACCTGCAAGTGAGCCGCGGCCTGCTCTTCCGGCCCGAGCAGTCCCAGGCCAGACGGGTGCTGGACAGCGCGCTCCTGGCCCTGTCGCTCAGGCTCTGGCGCCGCACGATCGCCGACGTCGGCGACATGAGCGACGTCCCCGGCGGAGGCGGCGGGCTCTCGGGCCGCTTCATCTGGGCGGCGATCGACGAGATCCTCGTGTCCTCCGAGCCGGTGCGCAACCACGTGACGGCGGTCATGCACATGCCCCCGGGCAGGGTGCGGGTCAAGCCGGGACCCCGGCCCGCCGCGGTTCGGGCCCGCTTCCCGCCGCCGGCGGACCTGCCGCGCTGGCAGGCACAAGGCCCGGTGGACTGGGCATCGCTCACCGCCCAGGTGCAGGAGCGGGCCGCCGCCGAGCGGGCGCGCCTTCAAGGAGACCCGAACGGCGACGTTGAGCCAGACTGAGGAAACCGAAGGTCGCCAGACGACAACCAGTTTCCTCAGCATCGCCGAGCGGGCCGCCCTCTGGCCGCCGGCCGCCGCAGCAGCTGCCTACGCGGTGGTGCTCGCGGTCCACCTCCGACGGCTGGTTGCCGCCGTCTTCTGGAACAGCGACGTCGCGTCCATTCCGATCCTCGCCGGGGAGATGGCGCACCAGGCCGCCGGCGTGGCGAACGTCAGCGTCGCCAACTACTGGTCGACGTTCCTCTTCGACTTCGCCACACGCTCCTTCCCGTTCCACCGGGGCATCTGGACGGGCTTCTCCCTGGCGACGTCGTTCCTCGCCGTCGCCGTGCTGGCCTGGGCCGCCCGCCGTGCTGCGGGCAAGGCCGCCGGGCTCCTGGTCTTTGCCATTGCCCTCTGCGCCAGCCCCATCGCCTTCCACAACGCCTACGAGCTGCGCGGTCCCACCTGGCTCACCGGTGCGCTCCTGGTCGCCTGCCTGGTAGGTCTCGCCGAGCCTGGATCCGGCGCCTTGAGGGGCGCCTCGGGCCCAAAAGAGCGTCGCCGGCGGTGGCTGGCAGTGGCCGTGGTCGGGGTGGTCGCCGGCGCCGGCCTGGCGTCGGATCCCCTCCTGCTCCTCAGCGGCATGGCACCGTTGCTGGGCGCCGCAGTGGGGGCCTGGCTGCTGCTGCGGTCGCCGGCGAGCGCCCGGGTGGCCAGGGCCGCCGGGGTCCTGGCGGCCGTCGCGGTCCTCGGCGACGTCGCCACCGGCCGCATCATGCGCGGGCTCGGTTTCCGGATCGTGCCGACGTTGCCCATCGGCCTGGCGCCGTGGTCCCAGGTGCCCGCCAACCTCGAGCTCCTCGCCCACAGCATCCTGGCGTTCGGCAACGAGGAGTTCCCAGGCGTCCCGTCCGGGGTGCTGTCGATGGCGGGCGCCGTCACGATCCTGCTCTGCCTGGCCGCCGTCGCGGCGGCGTTGCGGCTGCTCCTTCCGCTCGTCCGGCACCGCCGGGACCGCGACCGCAGCCTGGCGTTGGTTCTGTACGTGCTGTTCTGGGCCCTCACGGCGGTGGTCGTCTGCGCCGCGTTCGCCTTCAGCACCCTGCCGATCGGCGACGTGACCTCGGCCCGCTACGTCGTGCCGGTGTTCCTTGCCATAGCGGGACTCGCCGGGCTCTGGGCTGCCGAGGCCGGGTGGCCGAAGATAGCCGTGGCGGTGCTGGCGACGGTCTTCTGCGTCATGAGCACCCTTGGCATCCCGCAGGTCGTGCGGTACTGGGAGGCCTACCCGCTCGCCCAGGAAGGGCCGGCCCTCGTCGCCTACCTGGAGGCGAAGGGGCTCACCCGCGGGTATGCGTCGTACTGGGACGCCCTCGGCCTCATGTGGCGGGGTGCCGGGAAGATCGGCGTCTACTCCCTCGAGGAGTGCGCACCGGCGGGGGAGCGGGCCCTGTGCCCGTTCAACGTCAACACGTTGAGCACCTGGTACCGGCCGCAGCCCGTGCCGAGGACCTTCCTGGTGGTGGGCCTGCCGTTCATGCCCCAGAAGATCGCAGACCCGCCGCCATCCTCGCTGGGCTCACCGCTGGAGGTGGCCCACGTCGGGGTCTTCACGGTCTACGTCTATGCCGGCGACGTCGCAACCCGGCTCCGCTTCCCGGACGGCCCTACTCAGAAGGCCGGCCGATGACAGCCGTGGCGATGGATCCCACCGGCGGCAGGACGAACGTGCCCTGCGGCTCGGGATCGAAGCCGGCATAGCGCATCATGCTCTCGAGCGCGTTCGTGCTCAGGATCCAGTAGGCGGTGTGCTCGCCGGGTGTCGCCTCCTCGCCCTGGTAGCCGAACGAGAGGAGCGGACGGCCCGGGAACTGCTCGTCGAGCTCGGGCAGGACGGCGGTCTCGATGATCGCCATTTCCCGGGTGATGGAGCGGATGGCGTGGAGGGCCAGCAGCGGACTCTGCAGATGCAGGAGCAGGGACCCGCAGAAAACGACGTCGAACGTGCCGACGGTGTACGGGGAGAGGTCGTAGACGCTGCAGTAGCGGTACTCCACGCTGGAGCGCCGCATCCGGTGGGCCATCCGGAAATGTGCGGGCCACGAGTCGTTGGCGGCAAATGGGCCGAGACGGGTCCGCATGTGGGGGGTCCAGTCGCAGTCGCCCACCCGTGCGACGTCGATCGCGACCACCCGGTCCGCCTCGCGCCGTTCCATCTCGAACGCGAAGAACCCGTCTCCCGTGGCCACGTCGAGCACCTCCTTGCCCCGCAGCGACTTGGGGATGCCGTAGCAGTCGACGACGGAGCGAAGGTCGTAGGCACCCTTCGAAACCAGGCCGTTGCCCAGTTCGATCGTGTGGTACCAGCCCTGGAGGCGGGAATCGTCAGGTTTGGTGGGCAGGTCCGGGGAGGGGGCCCCGGAGGAGGCTCGGGCCATGGCCGAGATAGTAATGCCTGGTTGGGTCAGCGTAGGATCACGCCCGATGGCACCCTCCGAGACCCGTGATGTCCAGGTTTTGGCGCCGAAGCCCCCGCCAGCCCACCCGGTTCCCGTCCCGGCTCCTTTGCAGGCTGCGGCGCCGGCGCTCCACGAGCGCATCAGGGTGCCGGCGGCCGACGGGTTCCGGGCCTTTGCCGCGCTCTCCGTCGTCCTCTACCACTGCATGTACGGTGCGGGCCTGCCTCTCCTCGGCTCCGTCCTGCTCCGCAACTACCTCGTGGCCGGCTTCGCCGGCGTGGATTTCTTCCTCGTGCTCAGTGGGTTCCTGCTCTTCCTCCCGGTTGCGGCCGCCCACGGCAGGTTCGGGGATCTGCGGTCGTACGCCCTCCGCAGGGTCACGCGGATCCTGCCCGCCTACTACGTCGCACTCGCGGCGACGGTCGGGCTGCTGTTCTTCCTCACCCAGACGAAGGCGTACGGGCTGACCCGCCACAACGTCGGCCTCAACCTCCTGCTGCACGCGACGTTCCTCCAGCACAGCGTGGGGACCGCCGTCGCCCTCCCGGAGGGCTTTGGCATCAACGGGGCGGTGTGGACCCTGTCGATCGAGGCGCTCTTCTACGCCGTGCTCCCCCTGGTTGCGGTGCGCTTCTTCCGCCGCCCGGTCCTCGGCCTGGGCCTCGGTCTCGCCATCGCCGCAGCGTGGAGGCTTGCCGTGACCCATACGGCGCTGCACGTTGCGTCCCTTCCCGGGGTCGCGACACCCGGGGCCGCCCGCGTGATCCTCATCACGCAGTTCCCAAGCTTCGCCGGCCACTTCGCCCTGGGCATGACGGCCGCCTGGCTGTTCGTGAAGATGCGCCGCAGCCGTTTCGCGGGCTCCCTCTGGACGGTGGTGATCCAGGTGGTGGGCCTGTCGGGCATCATCCTCAGCATGGAGCTGATCGGCCATCGGGACCTGGCGAAGACGGCCGGCCCCCTCGACCACTGGACGACCACCACGCCGCTTGCGATCTCGTTTGCCGTCCTGCTGCTCTCCACCGCCCTGGCGCCGCGGTGGGCGCAGCTGCCGGTGACCAACCGCGTTGCCCGCCGTCTCGGCGACATCAGCTACGGCATCTATCTCAGCCACCTGCTGTTCGTGGAGCTTGCGCTCACGTCGCTGCACTTCTTCCCGGCGGGCAATCTCACGGCGTTCCTGCGCATGCTCGCCTTCGTGGGCGTGGGCTCCATCCTTGTTGGCTGGGCCTCGTTTGTGTGGGTCGAGCGCCCGCTCACCCGATGGGCGCGGCGGCGCTCCGCGCTGCGCAGGCTGTGAACGCTGAGGAACTGCGCGCCAGGGTCGCGTCGATGTTCTGGTACCACTCGATCGACCTCCCCGGCGGCATCAGGACGCCGGGGGTCTCCCAGACTCCACCCCTGCAGGGCGACGAACTTCCCGACCTCGCCGGGCGCAGCGTCATCGACATCGGCGCCTTCGACGGCTACTACTCGTTCGCGGCCGAGCGCCTGGGGGCGACCCGCGTGGTGGCGCTCGATCACTACGCCTGGTGCGTCGACTTCGCCCGGCGGCAGGCGTACTGGGACGAATGCCGGGCGCTCGGCAGGATCCCGGACCCGACCCGGGACCTCACCGACTTCTGGCTGCCCGATGCTCCCGGCCGGGCGGGGTTCGACCTGGCCCGAGCGGCCCTCGCCAGCAGCGTCGAGACCGTCGTCGGCGACTTCATGACCCTGGACCTCGCCGAGCTGGGCTCCTTCGACGTCTCACTCTTCCTCGGGTACCTCTACCACGTTCGGGAGCCGCTGTGGGCCCTGGAGCGGCTCCGGCGCATCACGCGGGAGGTGGCGGTGATCGAGACGCACGCCGTCGTGGTGGAGGGCTATCGCGACGCCAGCCTCATGCTCTTCCATCCTGGCGACGAGCTGGGAGGCGACTTCACCAACTGGTACGTGCCGACGGAAGCGGCACTGCACGGCCTGTGCCGGGCTGCGGGCTTCAGCCGGGTGGCCACGGTGCGAAGCCACGCCTTCGACGACTGCGGGGAGGCGGCGCCCGGCGGCGGCGTCGTCCCGGCATTCCGCGACTTCCGGGTGACGGTGCACGCGTTCGTCTGAAGATCTGGGTCGGCGAGGTGCGTAAGAAATCCCGCGTATGCGCGGGAAAATTTCCTCACCTCGAAAAAGGCCGAGGGTGGTCAGGCCCTCGAGCCGACGGCGAACAGGTCGAGCGCCTGGTCGAGGTCGGTGTTCCGCAGCGAGAAGTCCTCGGGGCCGATGTCCGCTGCGAGCGGGTCGGCCGCTCTCGCCCGCTCCAGGGTCAGGCTCCAGTCGTAGAGGACCCTCTTGAGACGGCGGGGCACGAAGCGGCGGAGGCGGAGCGGGTCCAGGCGCAGGCGGGCGTCGAGCTTGGCACGCTCCCGACGGAAGAATTCCATGTAGCGCTCGGAGCCGAACAACCCGTGGATCTCCACTGCTGCGAAGTGGGGCGCGCAGAGCGCCCGGAGCTGGT
>JAOPZY010000074.1 GCA_025963875.1 Actinomycetota bacterium | reverse complement strand
GGTACAAGAACATATGTTCGGTACTGGGCGGTGGGGGTGTGACTGCACCCGACCAGAGGATCGAAGCAACCCTCCGGGTAGCTCCCGGGGGGCCGGTGGAGAGAGCTACCTATCCGCCCGGGACCGCGCACAGGAACCGTTGGCCCGTAAGGCACAAGGGCGGCCGGATGCGGCGTGGGACCCTGACTGGCGACCGGACCACCAGCGGATTCCAGGTCCGCAAGACCGTTCGGCGGGCCGGGGAGTGCTTGTCCCAAGTGCCCCTTCATTGAGGAACGGTGTGACGGTGTCCGGGGACAAGGTCTGGGCGGTGGGGACATTCTTCGACAATGCCGCAGGGGCCCAGCGGACCCTCGTGCTCAACGGCGTTGGCGGGCAGTGGAGCGTCGACCCTGCCCCGAGCCCGGGCATCGGCGACAACGTGCTCGGCGGCGTCGCGGCCTTCGGGGACACGGTCTGGGCGGTGGGCACCTACAAGGACGAAGGGCCGCGCAACACCCTGATCATGCGCCACTCGGAGTCCTGACCGGGAAGACTATCCGTTCTTGAATTCAATCGGCCTCCGCCGGGAGGCGTCCGTCCGGCCGCACGGCATCGTAGGAATCGAGCACGAACTGGCAGAACTCTTCGAGAGACCGAGCCCCCGAACGGTCGCCGCAGACTTGCTGGTTCCAGGTGGCGACCACGCCGCGGTAGGTCTGCAGGTCTGACTCCAACAAGTCAATGGCGGGCAACCAGTGGGAACTCGGCGAACCCCCGTCCGGCCACGCATCCGCCGGGCACATGGCCTCCGGGTGCACGACCACGCCCGCCGGGCGTTTCACCATCGGGTAGGTGCGACACGTCTCCGGGCGGTGGGCATAGATGCCACAGCGCGACGTGCCCGCGCCCGCAGGTGCCAAGAACACGCAGGGCAGGCCCGGGGTCAGCGATCCCCTTTTCTGCAGGACCAGACGAAACGGCGATCCGCCGTGTTGCAGGATGAATCCCTCGGGACTCGGATCCCCCTGGGGCCAGGCCGCCAGGAAGTCCGTCGGCTTTGCTCCCAGGCCTCGGCTGATGCGCCAGACGTCAAGCCCGGTCACCGGCACAAGGTATGCGTGACAGCACAGGCCGCAGGGGGCACATGGGTCGGCTGGAGCCATGCTGGCGCCGGGGGGTGCTACCGCTGCCTCAGTCACTCGGTTGGCTCCCGTCCGCAGCGAGGGCGCCATGGGCGCACGAACGTGCTTTTGTAGGCACGTCGGCAGGGGGGCCAGGGCGCTTAAGGGGAGCGAGAGATTTCAAACGCCTCGGGGAGACCGACGGCCTCGTCGATCCGCCGAAGCGCTGGGGAGATTCTTTGAGTATAGATCGACGCTCTACGTCGTTTTATGCTCAAAGAAAGCCTAGAAAAGCTCTTACGTGACGTTGTCCGTACGGAACGCAGTGCCCCAGGTCATCGGGCCCACCTCGGCGTCGACCGTAAGGGACTTCTCCTTCTGGAACTTTCTCGTGGCCCCGTCGGTCTGAGGTCCGAAGATGCCATCCACCTCCCCGAGGGTCCACCCACGGTCACGCATGCGTTGCTGGTAGGCCCCGACGAAGTCACCGTGGCACGTGACCCCCGGGCGGCCGTGCGGCTGCTGGCAAAGGACCATCCAGGCCGGGAGATCCGGGTGCCCGCTTGGGTGGACAGGCTGGGGAGGTTGCGGCGGTGGCGCCGGGGGAGCGGGGACGGCGTCGAGAGGGAGCCGGATGAAGCCGGCGATGGTCGCATCCAGCCGCCGGGGATGCTGGGCCACCTCGTCGGTGTGATCGGGCCCAGGCGAGTTGCCCTCGATGGTCGAGATCATGTCCCCATCGAGCACGTGCTCCACGATCCCGATGTGATCGGGCCAGGAGTCTGCCTCCCACTCGAAGCAAACCAGGTCGCCGCGCTGGGGGCCGGAAGCGACCCACCACCCATGCTTCTGAGCCAGGACCTTCAGGAAGCCGACCGAGGGGTCGCCCTTGCCCGGGTACCTGGCGTCGGGCGGCCACGGAAAGCCGATCTGATCCAGGGCCCAACTTTGGAAGGCTGCGCACCAGGCAGCCGGCTGCCCGGGAAAGAAGACATCGCCGAACTTGGTCCGGTTGCTGCCCGGCGGCTGCTCCGTATATCCCAGTTGCGTGAGCTCCGCATTGATGAGGTCATCCACGGTTGCCATCCGCCGGCCTCCTCCCCGTCAGGTCCGTCCTTCGTGTCTCGATCTAACCTTGGCGGAGGTTTCCGGACAATCGTGCTACCACCACCATTGGCCCGTGAGGCTGTCCGGGGCCACCTCCTGACCAGTGTCAGGGGCCGAACGCCTGGGCCTTCCAGGTAGCTCCGGCATCGGAGGAGACGAGGAGCTTCGGACTCGGGGGGCCGAGTACCGCAACGCCGTGGGTGGGGTCGGTGAACCCGAGGTCCGTGAGGGGGGCACCGCCGCCGTTGTCGGTGAAGACCGTCTTCCAGGTCCTGCCCCCGTCGGCGGTCCGGTAGAGATACGACGCGCCGCTGGTGGCGGCCACGACGAAGGTGTGGGTCGATGCCGCCGAGAGCCCACTGGTCTGTCCGCCTCGGGGTGCGGCACCGCCCGTCGACCACGTGCGGCCCCCGTTGTGGGAAAGGAGCAGGGTCTTCGTGGACGAGCCCGCCGCAGGATCCGCGGCGCACACCACTGCCACGTCGCTGTCGCTCGCCGCAACCACGGCGGCGACGCTGGCTGCCGCGCAGGGCGCGCCCCGCTCTTCGATGCCTGCCGGGCCAAGGGCGATCACTGCCCCGTCGGGTGTGGCGGCGTAGCCCACCTTGCCGTGCAGGCTGATGCCGATGGCCGCCGCGCCGGAACCCACGGGTTGCCAGTCGTCGCTGGCAACCGGGGCCGCGTAGACCGTGGCCGAGACACCCGCCGCGGACCCCACCAAACCCCACACCCGACCGCCGGCGGCCTCGAGGCTGGTCACGGGCCCGCCGAGGGGGGTGACCTGGTGCCAGTTCGCCCCGCCGTCGTGCGTCGCCCAGACCTGGGGTCCGAACAGCCACCCGTCGCTGGCGTTGGCGAAGCGGACGCGCGAGATGCCATTGGGGCTCGGCGTCAGCACGGGGGCGGGGACGGGGACCGAGTGCCACGTCGCCCCGCCGTCGCGGGTACGGGCCAGCGCCGTGCACACGGCCGGCCCGCAGGGCGACGTGCCGAGCGCCCACCCGACCCTGAGCGAGATCCGGGTGATCGAAGCGGGGCTGAACCCGGCGGCGAGCGATCCGTCGGGTGGTCCGGCCACGGCTGGGCCGGTGGGGGCGGCCGGGCCAACGTCTCCCTGGCCGCCGTTCACGTTCACGTGGGAGGTGCGGCTCATGTGGCGGGCGACGACGAAGAGCGGGACCAGCAGGACGACGGCAGCGGTTGCCACCGCAAGCCAGAGCCGTTGCCCGCGGGCAGCGGGCCCTGGGTCGGGTCGGGTCAGGAGATCCTCCCATGCCGGCTGGTCGGGGACCACGCCGTCGGCCCGCTCCTGAAGGGCCTGGCGGAGGCGCTCCTCCACCGACCTCACTCGCCGACCGCCTCTCGGAGCTTGGCCAGCCCCCGGTGAATGAGCGACTTCACGGTGCCCTCGCGGCAGCCCAGGATGGTTGCGATCTCGTTGCCGGGCAGGTCGGCGTAGAACCGGAGGACCAGGGCAGCCCGCTGGCGCTCGGGAAGGGTGGCGAGGACGTCGAGGAGCTCATGGGCCCCCAACTCCGCCGACCGGCCGGGCGTGGCCCGGAGGTGGTCCCGCTCCCGGCGCTGGCGGCGCATCAGCGAACGGCAGCCGTTGACCACCGACCGGTGAAGGTAGCCCGCCGGGTCGTCGACGGTCTCGAAGCGGGGCTGGAGCCGGAGAAAGCAGTCCTGGACGATCTCCTCTGCCAGGTGCTGCGAGCCGAGGAGCAGGGTGCCCAGACGGACCATCGGCGCGTACCGTTCCCGGTACAACTCGCTGAGATCTCCTACCTGTCGCTGCACTGCTCCAATCTGCACACCTGACCGACGTCCGACAAGTCGCGTTGGTTGCAGAGGGGGGAAACTCTGCACCATGCGGATGGAAGTGAGTCTCCGCCGGGCGGTTTCCTCGGATGTGGCGGCGGCGGCGGAGTTGTGGGTCCGGGCTCGCCACCAGTCGGCTCCGGCGATCCCGTCGCCGGCACACACGGACGGCGACATGCTGCGCTACTTCTCAGACGTTGTCTTCGTCAACAGCGACGTATGGCTTGCCGAATCGGAAGATGGCCGCGTCGTGGGTGTAATGGTCCTGCATGAGGGCTGGCTCGAGCACCTCTACCTCGAGGCCGAGTGGACCGGCCGGGGCATCGGGGCTCGCCTCGTCGAGTTGGCGAAGGGCCTTTCTCCGGACGGACTACAGCTCTGGGCCTTCGTCTCCAACGCAGCGGCCTGCCGGTTCTACGAGCGCCATGGCTTCGTCGCAGTAGAGCAGACGGATGGCTCGGGCAACGAGGAGCACGCCCCGGATGTTCGCTACCTCTGGACTGCGGGCCAGGGCTCGCAGGGGCCTGCCGGCCCCGTCTCTCTCACGACGTGAGGCTTCGCCCGGTCTCGGCGTCGAAGAGGTGGATCCGGGCGGGATCGAACCACAGCTGTAGGACCTCGCCCCGGCGGGCCTTGGTTTCCGGGTCGAGGCGGGCGACCATCTGCTCGGTTGCTGCGTGCGGGAGCTCGTCGAGGCCTGTCTTCTCCGCAACCTTGTCGAGCTCGGCGCCCTTGTGGTCGCCGATGGTGAAGTACACGTAGACCTCCGAGCCGAGCGACTCGACCAGCTCGACGTTGGCCTTGAAGGTGACGCCCCCCGTGGTGTGCTCCCGCCGCTCGGCGTCCTCGAAGTGCTCCGGCCGGATGCCCGCGATCAGCTTGGGTGGAGCGTCGCTCAGTCGCTCTGCCAGGGCAGGTGGCGGCTCGATGTCGCCGAAGACGGTGTGAAGCCTGCCGGCGTCCCAGTCGGCGGGGGCGAAGTTCATCGACGGTGAGCCGATGAAGCCCGCGACGAAGAGGTTGACGGGCTTGGCATAGAGGTTCGCCGGTGTGTCCACCTGCTGGATCAGGCCCTTGCGCATCACGGTCACGCGGTCGCCGAGGGTCATGGCCTCCACCTGGTCGTGGGTGACGTAGACCATCGTCGTGCCGAGCCCGCGCTGGAGCCGTGCGACCTCGGTCCGCATGGCGATGCGGAGCTGGGCGTCGAGGTTGGAGAGCGGCTCGTCCATGAGGAAAGCCTTGGGCTGGCGCACGATGGCCCTCCCCATGGCCACCCGCTGGCGCTGGCCCCCGGAGAGGTTGGCCGGCTTGCGGTCCAGGTGCTCGGTGAGGTCGAGGACCTTGGCCGCGTCCATCACCCGTTTCTCTATCTCGGCAGGATCGACCTTGGCGAGGCGGAGCGGGAACTCCATGTTCTCCCGCACCGTCATGTGGGGGTACAGGGCATAGTTCTGGAACACCATGGCGATGTCCCGCTCGCGGGGCGGCTTGTCGTTCACGACCTCGTCCCCGATGCGGAGCTCGCCCTCGCTGATGTCCTCGAGCCCGGCGATCATCCGCAGCGCCGTCGACTTCCCGCAGCCGGAGGGGCCGACGAAGATCATGAACTCCCCGTCGGCGATGTCGAGCGTGAAGTTCCGGACGGCCACCGTGCCGTCCGCGTAGCGTTTCGTGACGCCTCTCAGGGTGATCTCGGCCACGTATCCTCCCTTTTTCTCACTTCCCTACCCCTTGACGGCTCCGGCGGTGAGCCCTGCGACAATTCTGCGCTGGAAGACGAGCACGAGCAGGACGATGGGGATCGTCACCACGACCGCCGCGGCAGCGATGGAACCCGTCGGCTGCTCGAACTGCGAGCTGCCGGTGAAGAACGCCAGCGCCGCCGGCACGGTTCGGGCGGCGTCGGTGGACGTGAGCGAGATGGCGAAGAGGAACTCGTTCCAGGCGAAGATGAAGACGAGGATGGCGGTGGTGAACACTCCAGGGGCCGCCAGCGGTGCGATCACGCGCACGAATGCCTGGAAGGGGGTGGCCCCGTCCATCTGGGCTGCCTGCTCCAGCTCCCACGGGATCTCCCGGAAGAACGCCGAGAGGGTGTAGATCGCGAGCGGCAGCGAGAAGGTGAGGTAGGGGAGGATCAGCCCCGGCCAGGTGTCGTAGAGATGGAGCCGCAGCCAGAGCTTGAAGATCGGGCTCACCAGCGAGATCAGCGGGAAGATCGCCACGACCAGCGAGGCCCCGACCAGCAGCTGCTTCCCCCTGAAGTCCAGCCGGGCCACGGCGTAGGCCGCCATCGCCGCCAGGATCACCGACACGACGGTCGTGATGACGGCGATGCCGATGGAGTTCAGGAAGGACCGGGTGAACAGGGTGGTGTGGAAGATGCCCCGGTAGTTGATGAAGCTGGGGTGCTGGGGGAAAAAGGCCCCGTCGGTGAGCGTGGCCGGCGTCTTCAGCGACAGCGAGACGATCCAAACCACCGGCACCAACGCGAGCGCGATGACAACGATGTCCGTCAGGCCCCAGAGGGCCCGCTTCTCGCCCGAGACGCTCACCGGGCGTTCACCTCTCCGTGTCCATCCCCGGCGCGGCAGCGCCGAAGCCTTTGATGAACCCGAACCCGATGATGGCGATCATGACGAAGATCAGCACCGACATCGCCGAGCCGATCCCGAGGTTGAGGCCGACGAAGAGCTGGTCGTACCCCAGGATCGATACCGACTGGGTGGAGTTCGATCCCTGGGTGAGGATGAAGATGTTGTCGAAGATCCGGAAGGCGTCCATGACCCGGAACAGCACGGCGACCAGGATGGCCGGCTTCATCACCGGCAGGATCACATTCGTGAAGCGCTGCCATGCCGTGGCGCCGTCCACGCGGGCCGCCTCGAGGAGCTCGTTGGACACCAGGGCGAGCCCGGCCAGCAGCAGCAGCGACATGAACGGGGTGGTCTTCCAGACCTCCGCCAGGATGATGATCGCCAGCGACGAGGCATGGGCGGTGAGCGGATCGCCGTTGAGGTGCAGCCACCGGGGCAGGTAGCCGAGGCTCGGCGTCCAGGCGAAGCGCCAGGAGAACGCCGCGACGACGGTGATGATCCCGTACGGGATCAGCACGGCGGTGCGCACCGCCGTCCGGCCGATGAGGGCCCGGTGCATGACGAGGGCGATCGCCATGCCGAAGACCAGCTCGATGGCGACGCTGACGACGGTGATGATCACGGTGTTGGCCACCGCCTGCCACCACAGCCCCGACCGCAGCACCGTGACGTAGTTGGCCAGGCCGACGAAGGCCGACTGGGCGGGGAACCGCAGGTCGGCCCGCCGCAACGAGAGCCAGACGGCGTAGAGGATGGGGTACGCGGTGACCGCCAGCATCACGACGACCGCCGGGGCGCACAGCATGTAGGCCAGCCGGCGCTCGTCCCTGGCCCGGCGCGTCGCCTTCCCGCGCCGGCGGGCCGGGGCTGGCGGGTTGAGGACGTCCGTCCCGGCGGCCACTAGGGCACCAGCCCCCGGGAGGCGATGGCGTCGCGCAGCCGGGTGCGCAGCTGGGGTGGGACCTTGAGCGGGTCGATGTGGCTCGGCGGCGACAGCAGGCTCTGGATCTCGAGCGAGACGTTGGTGTAGGCGGGGGTGAGGGGGCGGGTGCTCGCGTTGCGGAGCGACTCCAGGATGGCGTCGGCGAACGGATAGGACTGGCGCAGCGTCGGATCGCCGTAGAGCGACTCGATCGTGGGGGGCAGGCCGCCCTTGACGGCCGCGTACTTCTGGTTGTCGGCGTCCCGCAGGCAGGCGGCCGCCTGGAAGGCGAGGTCCGCGTGCCGGGAGTAGGCACTGACGCCGAGGTTGATCCCGCCGATGGTGACGTGGCTGGGCGTGTTCGGGGTCACCGACGGCCAGGGTGCCCAGGCCATGACTCTGGCCAGGGCCGGATTGTCCTTCACCGCGGAGGGATACACGAACGGGTAGTTCACCTCGAACGCCGCCTTGCCCGACTCGAACGCCAGGCGGCCCTGGTCCTCCATCGTGTTGGAGAGCGACGGGTCGGCGGCGGGCGAGGTGGCGAGGCGGTGCATGATGTCGGCCGCCACCCGGCTCGTGTCGTCGACCGCCACGTTGCCGTTGTCGTCGAGAATCCTGCCGCCGGCGGATGCCACGAGGCTGTTGAACCACACCGTCAGGCCCTCGTACTGCGCCCCCTGCACCTCGATCAGTCCCGGCTTGCCCTGCTGGCGCAGGGCCACTGCCTCGCTGATCATCTGGTCCCAGGTCGCCGGCGGCGTCGGAACGAGGTCCTTGCGGTACCAGAGGAGCTGCGTGTTCGAGTTGTAGGGCAGCGCGTAGAGGGTGTCCTTCCAGGTGGCGGTCTTGAGGGCAGCGGGCAGGGTGCCGTCGCTGGTCACCTGTGCCTTGATATCGTCGGGGACGGGCTTGATCCAGCCCGCCTCCGCGAACTCCGGCGCCCACACCACGTCCATGCCCAGGATGTCGATGCTGGGGTCGTGGGCGGCGAGCCGCCGGACGAGCTGCTGGCGCTGGCCGTCGGCGCCCGACGGCAGCAGGGCCAGTTGGACGTTGTAGCGGCCCTGGGATGCCTTGGTGCAGGTGTCGGCCGCGCGCACGAAGGAGCCACCCGGCTCGTTGAAGATGTAGAAGGTGACGGTATTGCCCGTCGCGGCCTGGGACGAGGTGCAGGCCACTGTGATGGTGAGGAGCAGCAGGCTCACCGCGAGCCGCCCCACCGCTGCTGCTGTCCTCCGCTCCGGCATGGCTATCCGCCCAAGTTTGTTTCCAATTTCTGGGCGGGTCAACCCTC
>JAOPZY010000030.1 GCA_025963875.1 Actinomycetota bacterium | reverse complement strand
GGAAGGGAGCGGCTGACGTCTCTGATTCCAGCAGCCTGGGCGGTACGGACGACCCCTCTGATTTTTTTGCCCGCTCTCAGTGGGGTTTGCCCACCAGTGGTCCGTTTCTGTAGGCAGAGGACAACTGCACCAGGCATTGACTCATCGCGGGAAAAAGGAGAAGTCCCATGTCGCAACAGAGGTTCACAAGATCGATTGCATGTCCAAGGGCCCCGACACCGAACGTCCGCAGTAGGCGGAGCGTCTCCCGCCTGGCGGTGAGCCTGATCTTTCTCGCGTCACTCTTGGGCAGCACGGGCATCGTGACCAGCCCTCCCGCGTACGCGGCAACCAGCGTCAATGTCTTCGTAGCCTACGCCGATAGCCTGCGACCCAGCGGCTTCTTTCCCACCCCGTGGAAGGGCGCGCCGAACACCGTGTTCATTGGAGGTGGGAACAGCGTCGATGCCGGCGCGATCCGTCTGGATAACCCTACCGGCATCCCGCTGGCTGTCGACGGCGTCAGCGTCGATCTCCAGCGCCCCGGCCCCGTGTTCAACCCCTGGGGCTCGTTTACCATTCCAGCTCACGGGTCCGCCATCCTGACGCAGACCAGCGAGTTCAACTTCGACACGAGCGACTTCCCCCTCGAGAGCTGCCCGACGGCGGCCCCCTCGAGCGACAAGCGGGTCCCGAAGGTCAGCGTGACCATTGCCGGTGCCCCGACCAGCCTCCTCGACACGGGTCATGTGCTGGACACCGGCGGGTTCGACTCGGCAAGCTGCAAGCCGAATGAGTCGCTGCAGTGGCGCACGATCGGCGGGGCCGGGATCGGCACGGAGGGCGGTTCGATGACTCTGACCCCCGCGAGCCAGACTCAGGGCCTGGGCTCGACTGCCGTAGTCACGTCCACAGTGCTCGATGCCGGCGGCTCGCCGCTGCCGAACGTCGGCGTCGATTTCAAGGTCCTGACCGGCCCCAATGCCGGCGTGACCGGAACCGCAACAACCGACGCCAATGGCAATGCCGTCTTCACGTACAAGGGGGCGGCGCTCGGAAAGGACACCGTGCAGGCCTCGGTCAGCAACGCTTCCGGGGGAAGCTTCTCCTCCAACACCGGGACTGTCGACTGGGAACTGGTCCCCGCCCTCCCGATCCTGGGGGCGCTGTTTCCGGGCCAGACCCCCACCCCGACCCCGACTTCTCCTCTCACGCCCGCGCCGGAGCCGACGCCGTCTGTTCTTGGCAACCGCTTCGTGCGGGTGCTCCCCGTCACGGGGCAGAACACCACCGAGTGGTTGTGGGTTGCCGTGGGACTGATGTTCGCGGGCATTGCGGCATCGGTCGGCGGTGCGCTGAGGAGGAGGAATTGAAACCCGTGGGATCTCCTGTATGAAGAGGGGCCCCCACGATCCATCAAGACGTTACCGGGGACTTGGAGGGTAGGAGCAGAGGCCGTTGGGCATGGTTACGCCTCCCCTGTTGCGCCGGTGGGCCACTCTCCATGTCACGCGCCGCAGGCGGGGGAAGAAGGCGAGTAGACCCGGGTGATCTTGCCGTCCGTCGTGCCGACGTAGGTGCTCTGCCTCAGTGCCTCACAGGGATAGCGCACCAGGCCACATCGAGCCTGGGCGCCGGCGGCGGAGGCTCCGTGTTGGCGCTCGCTGCTTCGACCCAGCAGCGCCACGAAGCAAAGGAACAAGGCGGCTCAAACGTGCCACGGTTTCTGACCCTGGCCGATAATCAGTCATCGTGGGCGACAAGACAGGCTTGTGGGAGTTGCTGCGGCCGGTGCGGGAGGAGCACTTGTCCTTCCTGGAGGAGCTGCGTCGGCCCGAGAACAGCGCTCCCTACAACTGGACGGGCTACCTTGGGGCCCAAGACCTGCGGCAGCGGCTGGACCGCGATGGCTTCCTCGGAGCCGACGATGGCAGCCTGATGGTGACATTGCCCGATGGCACGCCGGTGGGCTGCGTGAGCTGGCACGGAGTCAACCACGGCAAGCCCCCGGCCTCTCGCTGCTGGAACATCGGCATCACCATCGCGCCGCCCTACCGCGGGAGGGGGGTCGGCACGGAGGCCCAACGCCTCCTCGCCGCCTACCTACTGGCGACCACGACCGTCAACCGCATCGAGGCCGACACCGACGTCACCAACCTTGCGGAGCAGCGGTCCCTCGAGAAGGCAGGCTTCACCCGCGAGGGAACGATGCGCGGAGCGCAGTTCCGCGAGGGAGCCTGGCACGACATGGTGCTGTTCAGCAGGCTGCGCCACGATTGAGGGCGGCCGGTCGCGGACGCGATCGTGCCAAGCCGTTTCCTACTCCGAGGGGCCCTCGAGCTGCCGGGCCGGGCCCTTGTGCCGCTTCTGCCGATTCTCCGACATACCTAGTTCTAAATAATCAGCATAAATACCTCTAAATAAGTCTAGCCCTGTAGCCGCAAATGGAGGATGCTAGCCCAAAGGCAGAAGCCAGTGAAGCCCTCGGACCTAGACACCATCGGCTCCGAGGGCGCCCCCGTCGCGAGTCACGATCTTCGGTAGCCGTTTGCTGTAGCTGTTCGCGGTCCGAAAATCGTGACTTGGTGTTCGCACGCAAAGGAGAGGGATATGAAGAGTTTGCAGGAGATCACCGATGCCTGGGGCAACTGGAAGGCCAATGCGGCGGGTACGACGTGCTTCACATCGAGCACCAACTACGGCGATCATTCAGAGTTCGACGCGTACCATCGGTACCAGTGCTCCGCCGTCTATCAGTCAATGAGTTACGACGGGAACTCGCCGCCTAAGAGTGCTTCCGATGTTGCTTATGAAATCTGGTACGACAATGGATCAACCCTTCAGCAGAGCGACACATTTCAATACACCGAGACGACTGACCAAAACTTCACCTGGTCGATTACCGAGGGCGTGAACGTCGGTGTCGAGATCAGCGCTACGGAAGGTCTCCCTGACGTTGCGTCCTCTGCTCCGAAGGCCAGCGTAACGTTATCCTTCTCGTCTACGCAGGGCCAAACGCTGACCAAGACGCAGACTTGGTCCGTCAACACACCGGTTGCGGTTCCTCCACAAAGCTCCCTGAAATGTGACATGGTGGTCAACAGTCAGTCCTACGAGATCAAGTTCACGGCAACGGTGTTGGTGAGTGGGGACATTGCAATTTGGTTCAACGACAGGGTTTGTCTGGGGGCCCCTGGCGATGGTCACTTCAACTGGTACATCCCGATCACGCAGGTGTTCAACGACGTCATAAAGAACAACCTGATAGATACGTCCGGATACCAGATCACTCCCGCCGGCGTTATCGCGACAGCGCAGGGTGTCTTTACCGGAGGGCAGGGCATTAGCCAAGGGGTGGTCACAACCCAGTATCCGCTGCGCTCTTTCACCGCCGCAGTGAATTTCAAGGGGGTGGCGAGCCAGCCGCTCTATCTGAACGTCCTCGCCGTCCCCGTAGGATCGACCGCACCGCGGGGGGCTTCTCCGGCCCGAGCCTTGACAGCTCCCGCTGCTCGGCACACTCGCCCACCGGTCCCGAATGGCACTCCTAAGAAGGTTCCCGCTCCTGCCGCGGCGGCCAAACCCAAGGGTCGCCGCCAGCCGCCCGTTGAGCCCGTACGAGCCACCCGAGCGAGTAGGGCCAGGCGGAGCGCCTAGGCAAGCCTTCGGGACGAGAGTCCGGAAAGCTTGCTGGGTGCAGTTGGCTTATCTTGAGCGTTGTCCCGTTAACTGGGGAATGACGGTAGTGGCACCAAGCTGTCTGCAGGCCGTCCGAGGTCGTGGAGGCAGCGCAACGGTGACGGTCATGGCCTCAATCTCCAGCCCCACATCATCTAGGCCGGCAACCAGAGTTACCGTTTGCGATTTGGTCGCGCCACGCTCCTCTGACGAGGGCGCCATTGCTGTCGTCTTCCTTCAGGGCACGCTATGGCTGCGCAAAAGCTTCAGAGAACTCGCCGCATATGGCGCCGCCACCTCCTCCCCCGACAACCCGCCCGGGCCACCCCCTCGTATGGCCCGGACGTCAGTCTGGGTTCCCCGCGGACGGTGAAGGGGGTCACGCACCATCGGCGGCGGGCAGTCCACGACATACGATCTCGGGTCTTTGCTGAGCTGGAGCCAACGACTCGAACGTAGCCACCCCGGGCCCCCTGCAGCACGTCACCGACCCCGGGCTTATCGGTCGGCAGGCGCCAAGACGGCCGGGCCGAGTCGTGTTTTGCCGTCAGGGGACCCGAGGAGGCTACTTCGAGGACGAGGAAGCCCCCTGGAGCGTTCTCGGCCTCCGGCCCTCACAGAAGTCGCACGCTTCGCCGGGCTGGCTACAGCCCCGGGCGCTGGGGTACTCGAGTCCGATCTCCTTCCGGTGCCGAAGGCAGAGCACAGCCCGCATCGTGACCGGGGTGCCTTCCCTGCCGGTGTCCTCCCACGAGATCGACAGGAACTGCGGTTGTGCGCTTCATCGGCTTCAATGCGGTCCTCCAATCAGCCCACCGATCGTGAGTCGGATCCCCGGCCCAACCAGTCCTCCAAGAGTGCTTGGCGGCCTCGGTTGAGCTTCTCCCGCACGAGGCATGGTCGGCGGCGAAAGGCCACGGCTTCGCCACACCTCAGCTCCGCGAGAAGCGGCACCGTGTTCGGTGCCTCGGACCAGCGGCGGCGCCGCTGGAGTCCACCGTCGACCGGTTCGCCGGCAGGATCCGCGCCCCACGCAGCTCATGCCAGACCCCCCTCGTGGCCGGCCACGCCCAGCGGCTCAACTTTGGCGGCCCGAAACGTCAACCCGTACCGAGCATCGACCGAGCAATGCGAGAGGGACAGACTCGTCACCTTCACCGGCATGCCCGGCTTGAGCCCTACCGGGGGAGCCCCTGGGAAGCTGACGGTCAAGAGTTCGGCGCCCTCCTCCCAGAAGCACATCAGCTCCATGGAATAGAGCGGCTTGCCGTTCACGCCAGTTTTCTGGTGCTTGGTCTTGGCATCCAGCAACGGCTCGGGCGGCAGCGAACCCATGAACGAAAAGGCAGACGTGTCGATCGGCCACTCCACGTAGGTCTCCCCTTGGCTGGAGCCCGGGCCATTCCCGGGCTGTCGTAGGGCGATCATCGATACCGAACGGGATGCAGTCGAGCCATTTGCCGGTTGTTCGGGTTCGATTTCGAACCGACCGTTTCGGCGGTGCGGTCCGTGAGGCCGCCGATAAGATTCCGTATGGCGCCGACCCTCCCACCCCAGACCGATGGCGGCGCCTCACGCCGTGGGGCGCTCGCCCGCCGCATTGCGGAATTGCGAGAGACGGGTCTCGGGCGTCCCGTCAAGGGCCTTGCCCTGGCATCGGCAGTGCGCACGTCCAAACATTCGCTGTGGGAATGGGAGCACGGCCGCCACATCCCCAGAGAGCAGGCTCTGGACGCCCTGGCTCGCTTCTTCGCCCAGGGGGATCCCGACGCAGCCGAAGCGCTCAGGAGTGAGCTGCTCGGCCTTCGAGAAGAGGCTCTTCGGGAACTGCAGAACGAGAGCGCCCGACTGCCGCCGGGCCGCCGCCGACAGGCAGCGGCGAAGGTCCGTCCCGCCCACCTCGCCACCCTCGATCCGCAGCTCATCCGGGAGTACGCCCGGCTATTTCGCATCCAGTACCTGCAGGCCTGTGACGAGTTGTTCTCGGCTCTTGCAACCGGTAACGGTCACCAGCCGGTTGGCCGACGAGACCCGAAACCCTCCACCCTCACGGGCCGAGAGGTTCTTGCGGCCTACTACTCGGATGATTCCCTTGGCCGAGGAGGGCTCGCGCCGTACGAGGTGGAAATCAACGACCGGCGAGTCCGCCTCGCTCTGGCCACCCGACCCTCATGGTCGGGCATCTGCGTGCCACTCGCCGCACTCGGCGGGTCGTCACGGTACGAGCGTTGCGCGCTGACGACAAGCGTTGGCCCCGATCGAGCCATCGAGCCCTTCCGCGCCTTGGCGCTCCGGTTCCTCTGTGACATCGAGGCCAAGGGTCTGGAAATCTATGACGCCCCGATCTTCCGCCTGCGTCGGCTCGCTCTGCGCCGGGGAGGACTGGATGCGACATTCTCGCCCGACTCGTTCCTGCACTACCGGCTCAGCGTTGGCCTCCTTGGCGATGAACTAACCGCTGCCCTGGCGCAGGCCAGCAGCATCGACGAACTGCTCGACGCTTCAGGGGAGCGCATGCCCTTGCGGGCGCAAGTTCTCCCTGACGGTGCGGGGCTCGCAGACTTCGACAACCGCGTGTGCTCAGGCGGCGTCCTCACCCTCCTCGCTATCGCCCGGCCCAAGCCCCACAACGATTTTCTCGTGCTGGCCCAACGCAGGGGCGCCTCCGTCTCAGATTCCCAGGGCCTGCTCAGTGTCATCCCGCGGGCATTTCATCAGCCGTCCGTCCTCCCTCACTCCAGGGCCCTCGCCTCGGAAGTACCTCCGTCGGCCACCCTGTACCGGGAGCTCTTCGAAGAGGTCCTCGGTGGCCGGGAGGTCGAAGTTGACGACCGAGATCTCGAGCCCATGTGGTTCGTTGACGAGAGCAAGCCGCTTCGGTGGCTCCGGGAACGGCCCGACTCCTACCAGGCGCTTTGCGTGGGCCTGGGCGTCAACCTCTTCTCCGGCAACTATGAGATTGGCACCCTGCTGGTCATCCACGACCCGAGGTTCTGGCGTGCGTTCGAGCAGGCTTTTCGCCCGAACTGGGAGGTGGCCAACCTCATCCGGTGCTCCACCCTTCCAGGTCCGAGCGCCTCGCCACGTCGGGGTCTCAGCGGGCTCATCCAGGCACCCGACGTATGGACCAGCGAGGGGCTCATGGTGCTCGTCGAGGGCTCGCCTACCTCAAGCGACATTTCCCGGAGCGGGTCTACCTTCCCGCAATACGTGTCCGTCGCCTCGCGCCAGCCCCGGCCGAGCTGCTGTGATGCGGCAACAGATCCCAGGGAAGAGTCGTCCATCCGGCGCCCTGCACGTGGGGAATGCCGAGGACGACGCCGTCGACTACCGGGGCTGGTTCGTGGGCGGCTTCGTCAAAGCCGACAATGCCCAGGCCACCGACGACGTGGAGATCAAGTGGGGACTCCGTCCCCCAGGAGACACTGGGGCCGGCTTGAACCCAGATGAGAACGCAACAACCCGGTGCCTGCTCGTGAGCGGCCGTTCCGATCTGGACTCGATACCGGGCTTGTCACCCTTGCTCGCCCGAGCGACTACGCGGTGTGGGGCCGGGCATCAAACATCGCTTGCACGCCCTCGACGACTCGGTTGTCACCGTCCGCTGGCCCTCACCGTCCTCCTGAGGGAAGGTCTCTCACGAAGGCTGCCCGGGACAGCCCCGCCTCTCTCGGATCAAGGAACCATCTGTTCGACATCACCGATCGGGCGCTTTTCCCGACCCGGTTATGGGTAGGTGCACTGCTCGACATGGCCGTCTCTCGGAGGTTCGATCGCACCTTCAGGATCTCTGTCGCACTCAAGGGCCTTGACGGGCTCCTCGAAGTCGTCGCCGGCACTCTCTTCCTGCTCGTGTCGCCGAGCTCGATCAACCGCATCGTCCGGGCACTGACGGCCCGCGAGCTGGCTCAGGACCCCAGCGATTTCATCGCTGGCCATCTGGTGCAGTCCGCGAGCCAGCTGTCCCGTGGAGCAACCCTGTACGCCGCGGTCTACCTGTTGGCCCACGGGCTTTCGAAGGTGGTCCTCGTCGTTCTCGTCCTACGCAACAAGCTGTGGGCCTACCCGTGGATGATTGCCTTGCTGCTCACCTTCATCGTCTATCAGCTCTACCAGCTCACCTCGCGGCTCTCGATCTGGCTCATCGTGCTTACGGTCTTCGATGCATTCGTCGTATGGCTCACCTGGCGCGAATACCGATCCAAACGCCAAGACAAGGTCGTCTCCGAAGCGCACGCCGCCTAGCGAGCTCACGGTTCGATCAATCTGAAGGCCACCTTCCAATGGAACGAGCACAGACCCTTGCGGTCCCAGGCTCGCCGGGTGCACCCTGGCCAGGCGCAGTTCAGCGTGCCTGCGTGGCAACGGATCGCAGTCACATGCTGCGGGCAGGTCCCGCCCAGGGAGGCCGGCCGCTGACAGGAGTTCCGGTAGTTGGCGGGCCACACGCAGGGCGTGGTCATCGGCGGAGAAGCCGCGCAAGGTGGGGAGACGACACCGCTGCATGTGCCCAAGCGGGAGGGTCGATAGGCATTTCAGGCCGCTTCATGGAGTTTCTCAGCACCTCACTGTCCCTGCACCGCCCCGCCGACCACGCGCACCATGCGGGCAATCCTTCTATGGCTGAAGGGGACGCCGAAACCGCCCAGGCGGACGTTTCCAGGACATCCCGGCGAGGCTAAAACGTCCCAAAACATCCTTGAAACGTCCTAATGCGGGCGTATCATCAAGTTCCATGAACGAGCGGCTACGAACGGCCATGGTTCGTCGTGGCCTTGCGGTCGCTCAGTTGGCGGAGACCTGCGCCGTGGACCCCAAGTCGGTCGAGCGTTGGATCAGCCTTGGCCGCATCCCCCATCGTCGCCACCGCTGGACGGTCGCCCACAAGCTCGGCGTCGACGAGACCTACTTGTGGCCCGATTTGCTCCTCGCAGCCAACAGTTCGGCGCCACAGACGGCGCGATCCGAGATTCTCGAGACCTATCCCGACCGGGCCTCCGTCCCCCGAGAGGTCTGGCTGCGACTCCTCAGCGAGGCCCTGGAGCACATCGATGTACTCGTCTTCTCCGGCACCTTCTACGCTCAGACTCAGCCCCGCATCGCCCGCATGCTCACCGAGCGCCTGGCCGCCGGTGTACACGTGCGCTTGTGCTTCGGCGAACCGAACAGCCGGGCGGTGGCGATCCGCGACTCGGAGGAGGGGCTGGGGGGCACGCTGGGGGCCAAGATCCGGGCCTCGCTCGTGTACTACCGGGAACTGGCGGCCGCCGATGGGTGCGAGATCAGGCTGCACGGGACCACGTTGTACGCAAGCGTGTTCCGCTACGACGACGAGATGATCTTCAATCCCCACGTCTGGGGCGCACCGGCCAGCCTGAATCCTGCGTTCCACCTGCGTCGGCTGGACGGCGGCACGCTCTTCCACCACTACTCGACAAGCTTCGAGCGTGTCTGGGAGACCGCCCAGCCCTGGCTCGGCGAGACGGTCTAATCGCCGTGGGGCGACGGGAGTACTGGCACGATCCCGAGGCGCCGGCCCCGAACAGCCTCGTTCCCGCATCCGGTGTGCTCGCCGTGAACGAACGGGGTGAGATCCTTCTCCAGCGCCGTCGGGATACGGGCCAGTGGGCTCTTCCGATGGGCAAGCAGGAGCTTGGCGAGACCATCGCCGAGTGCGCCATCCGTGAAACCAAGGAGGAGACCGGCATCGACGTTGCGATCACCGGCCTTGTCGGGATCTTCTCCGATCCGTCCCACATCGTTGCCTACACCGACGGGGAGGTGCGCCAGGAGTACGAGGTGACCCTACTCGGCCGCCCATTGGGGGGATTCCCGGCAGCCAACAGCGAGGCCGACGACGTACGTTGGGCGCACCCGTATGAACTGGATGCTCTCGACATCCACCCGACTATGAGACGCCAGATCGCCTGCTACCTCAACCGCACCTACCCGCATATCGACTGATTCCCCGTGCCGGCTCACATCCACTGATGTCGCAGGCCGAAAAGGGGAAGGTCTTCCGCGAGGCGTGGATCGCCGGCGTCAAGAAGCACTACCCCGGCGAGCCAAAGCCCGGCTACATCGCATCGTGGGAGGAGACTCCCGATTGGGAACGCGAAAGTGCGACGGCCGTCTACGACCAGGTCCGCACCTTCGTCGAGGCCACCGGTGGCCAGACAGCCAAGCTCAGCCGAACTCAGAAGGGCCGCTTCGTCGCCCTGTGCTGGATCGGCCAGGTCTTCAAGCACTTCCCTGACCCGAAGCCGTCCTACGTGGCCGACTGGGATGAGTTGCCGCAGTGGCAACAGGAAACGGACGCCGACATCTTCGAGCGCATAGAGCAGGCGGCGAGCCTGCCACTCGACCAAAAAGGAGGCGCGTAGCCGCGCCACAAAACCGCGCGGGTCAGCCCCTGAAGCCCACACGCACGTGGCCGGCCACCCAGATGCTGAAGACGAGCCCGAGGACCGTCGTGGCGATGGACATGAGGCCCGCCCACTTGCCGATCCGGTCGCCTTTGGACTTGGCGACGAACCCGAAGATCATGCCGAGGGGGCCGAGGATGAACGGGAGGAGCAGCAGAGCCAACCCGCCGCTGATGAAGGCGGCGATGCTGAGCCCACGGACGCTCTGGCTGGCAGCGGGAGGCGGGAAAGCAGCCGGGGCCGGGACCCCAGGGCTCTGGGGAATCGGGTACGGCAGGCCCTGGTCCTCCCGCGTGTCGGAGTACTCAAGGTAGCTCTGTCGCCAGTCCCAAGCCTCTGCCATTCCGACTCCCTCCGATGATTGCGGTTGCAGCGGGGTCCCGCGTAGCATGCCCGGCCGGCCATTTCGGCCTACGGTTTGGTATCGGAGGAACGCGGGCCGAAGTGTTGATCGTGCGTGGCTATTTCTCCTAGTCCGATCAGGTCATCCATCCGCGACGGGCAGGCTGGCCGGCACGGAGCGGAGGAAGCGAAACTGCATCCCAAATGGATGTCCTCGGCCCCCCGGGCCCTCAATCGGGCGACCCTCCAGCGGCAGATGCTGCTCGAACGAGTGGAGCTGACGGCCGAGGAGGCCATCGAACGGCTCGTCGGCATGCAGGGCCAGGCCCCCAACGCTCCCTATGTCGGCCTCTGGAGCCGGCTGGAGGGCTTCCGCACTGAGGAGCTGGCGACGCTCCTCACGACCCGGCGGGCGGTCCGGGCGACGGTCATGCGGGGGACGGTGCACCTCGTCACGGCCGCCGACTTCGCTGCGTTGCGCCCGGTGGTCCAGCCGATGCTGGAGCGCCTCTTCGCCAGAAGCCCGTTCGCCCGCAACCTCCGCGGGCTCGACCTGGATGCCTTGCTGGCCGAGGCGATCCCGCTCGTGGAAGAGAAGCCCCGGACCCGCGCCGAGCTGGCCCGGGCCCTCGCGGAGCGGCGACCCGGAACCGACGGCCTTTCCCTCGCCTACGCCGTGACGTACCTTGTGCCACTCGTCCAGGTACCACCCCGCGGCATCTGGGGAAGCCGGGGCCAGGCCACGTGGATGAGCGCGGAGAGATGGCTGGGGCGGGGGCTCCAGCGCCCGGACGTCGAAGGCATCCTCCTTCGCTACCTCGGGGCCTTCGGCCCGGCCACGGTCGCCGACATGGCGGGCTGGTCGGGGCTCTCAGGCCTGCGGGAGGTCGTCGAGCCCATGCGCCCACGCCTGCGGGTCTTTCACGACCAGCGCGGCCGGGAACTGCTGGACCTCCCCGACGCCCCCCGCCCGCACCCCGATACGCCCGCACCCGTGCGCTTCCTTCCGGAGTACGACAACGTGCTGCTCTCACATGCGGACCGCAGCCGGGTGCTGGATCACGACCGCCTGCCGCCGCTGCCTCCCGGCAATGGGGGCCGGCTGGGCACGGTCCTCGTCGACGGGCGGTTGGCCGCCACGTGGAGGATCACCACGCCGGCGCCCGGAGCTGTCCTTACCGTGGAGCCGTTGGCGACGGTTTCCGGCCGGGACCGGCAGGCCCTGGAGGAGGAGGGTCGCCGCCTGCTTGAGTTCGTGGCCGGCGATTCCGCCCACGATGTCCGCCTCGCCGCGCCGCGCAGCTAAAACAGCGTCCCGACGTGGAACTGAGGAGTTTTTGTGCAGTTATACGCGTAAAAAACTCCTCAGTTCTTCTCAGAAGCTCGCCCGCCCCCCATCGCAGCGACGAGGGTCCGCTGGTAGCGTTTTAGCCATGGCCCAGAAGGAACACTCCCAGGACCGGATCGACTTCGAGGCCCCCATCGAGGCCGGCCCTGGCGGTGGGGCGTTCGTCCGGCTCCCGGCGGCCGCGGCGGAGATCTTCGGCACCCGGGCGCGCTTCCCGGTGCGGGCGAGCTTCAACGGCGTTGCCTACCGCGGCTCCACGATGCCCCTCGGCGACGGCACCTTCTGCGTCGGCGTCACCAAGTTGGTGCAGGCTCAGGCCGGAGCCTCGGTCGGCGACACGGTGGCCGTCGCCGTGGAGCGGGACGCGGGGGAGCGCACCGTCGACGTCCCGCCTGACCTTGCGGCGGCGTTGGGCTCCCTCCCCGAAGCGGCTGCCCGATTCGAGGCCATCGGCTACACCCACCGCAAGGAGTACGCGGCGTGGATCGCCTCGGCGAAGAAACCGGAGACCCGTCAACGCCGTCTGGATCAGGCGATCGGCAAGATCGCCGGCGACACGCCGCTGTCCTGATGGCTGAGAGGACGGAACCCTAGCGGCGCAGGGCGAGCACACCCTGGAAGCCCCCGTCCAGGTCCGTGGCCTTGGCGAGCCCCAGCTTCTGGAGCGACAGGGCAGCGAGGCTCGAGGCATAGCCCTCGTTGCAGACCAGGACGATCACCTGATCCGCGCCGGCGGCCTCCGGGATGCGGTGCGGCGAGGTGGGGTCGAGCCGCCATTCGAGCACGTTGCGGTCGACGACGACGGCTCCGGGAAGCTCGCCGTCCCGGTTGCGCTGCTCCACCGGTCGAATGTCCACGATCAACGCCCCCCGTGCCCGTAGGGCGGGGAGGTCCGCTGCCGAGGGGCGGTGGGGAAGCCGGCAGCGGACCCGCTCCAGGACCTCGTCGATGCGGGACCCGCTGTGCTCCGCCAGGATCCTCACCGGGCGCCTCCGGGCTCGGGCGCCCCCTCGACGAAGTCGGTCCGCAGCGGCGTCAGGAAGGTGCCCGGCTGGTCGTCGTAGAACGTCATCGAACTGAGCGGCGGCGAGTAGACGTGCACGCTCACCGCACGTGCCGGCCCCGGATTCCAGACCCGGTGGACACGGGTCGGGGTGACGTCCCGGCCCTCACCAGCGCCGATCAGGAGCGTCTGGAGGGGTGCGAGGTCCACGAGGTCCGCATGGGCCTCCACCAGCGCTCCGTCCACGACGTAAAAGGCACCCTGGGAGCCGCCGTGGTCGTGCAGCTCGAGGTCCGCCGCCGCCTCCCAGGCGATCAGCCACGCCTCGTAGCCCGGGGTGTGCAGCAGGCGGGCGAAGCGCCGCAGGTCGCCGCCCTGCGGCGCGATGCCCTCGAACCCGTCCTGCCCGTCTGGGATGACGGAACAGGCCAGCCCTGAGGCAATGTCGGCAAGGATGCCCAGCTCGAGCGGGCCGAGCTGGATCTCGTCCGGCTGGGTCAGTGCGCTGCTCATCCACCTTCCTTTCGCTAGCCCCCTGCCGCATGGATGGCCGGGGGTGATACGGGGGTCCCCCTGACGCTCGGCACTGTAGTGGCTATTAGTCAGTTTTGCAAGGGGCAATCCTTGTTAAATCGGGCCCGTACCCCTTTGCCGGCGAGCGGCGCTAACTCAGGACATCGAGAAAGTTAGGAGGAGATCGTGATCAAAAGGCTTTTCGGAACGTTTGCTGCGAAGGTTACTGTCGTTGCGCTCGCGGGTGGATTTGCCACAGGGGGCCTCGTCGCGGCGGGTGCCTTCACCGGCGGCGCAGCCCCCCGCGAGACCGCCCCCACGCTCGAGAGCTCGTCCAATACAGGGGCGGCCCAGGCCAAGATTGCTGTCGAGGCAACGAGCACGCCCACCGTGGCGGACCCCGAGGACCACAACGCCACTTCGACCGTCAAGGCCGGCCCGGATGGGGACCACGGCCTTCCGACCGCCACCGCGACGCCCAAGCCGACCCAGCCGGCGTCGAAGGTCGAGGACAACGACGCCGATGAGGGCGTCACGAACACGGTGGAAGCCGACGACGCCGACGACTCGGCAACTCCGAACCATGGCAACTGCGTCGCCTATGCAGCATCGATCGTCCACGCGCTCGGCCTGACCGGCGAGCAGAACGGGGCCTTCATCTCGCTGGTCGCCCGCGACAAGACGGCGGTCACGGCGAAGGTGGCCGCAGGCGGCACTCCCGACGCAGCCTGCGCAACCGCCATCGTCACGGCGAAGGTGGCCGCCCAGGCAGCGGGAGTCACAACGACCGCGGACGATCACGGCGACAACCACGACAGCGGGAACCACGACACCACCCAGCACCATGGCAACGACGACAAGACCGCCACCACCACGCCGGCCACGAGCGGGGAGGACAAGGGTAGCCACCACTAGCCACCCGCTCGGCACGACCGCCACCAGAACAACCAAGGCCCCGGCGTCAGCCGGGGCCTTGCGCGTAGGAAACGCCGGGGTTATGCGACCCGAAGGGCCTCGATCTCCGCTACTCGGGCCAGGTGCTCCAGTGCCGAAGATTCGAGCTGGCGCACCCGTTCGTGGCTGACGCCCAGCAGCTTGCCGACCTCCCGCAGGGTGACCGGCTCGCCGTCCAGGCCGTAGCGCAGGCGGATGACCTCCCGCTCGGCGTCGCACAGGTGGTCGAGGGCCTTGCGGACCGACTCCTCCTCGATCGCCGAGTGGACCTGCTCCTCGAGGTCGGGGCCTTCCCAGGCCGCCAGCTCACCCAGTTCGGTCTCGCCACCCTCCTCGACCGGCTGGTCGAGACTGGCGACGATCCGGGCGGTCTGGCGAAGCCGCTCCAACTCGGGGACGGTGATCCGGGCGGCCTCGGCTACCTCCTCGTCGGTGGGCTCGCGGCCCAGCTCGGCGGTCAGGCTGCGTTCGGCGGCCCACGCCTTCCACTCGCGCTCGGCAAGGTGCACCGGGATCCGGATGGTCCTCGACTGGGTCTGGATCGCCCGTCCGATGGCCTGACGGATCCACCACGTGGCGTAGGTGGAAAACTTGAACCCGCGGCGCCAGTCGAACTTGTCGACGGCCCGCATCAGCCCGATGATGCCCTCCTGGACGAGGTCGCCCAACGGCATCTGACCCTGGTAGCGCTTGGCGATCGAGACGACCAGGCGGAGGTTGGACGTGACCATACGGTCCTTCGCCGACGTGTCACCCGCTTCCACCCGCTGAGCCAGCTCGACCTCCTCCTCCTTGGTAAGAAGGGGGTAGCGGCCGATTTCATGGAGGAACTGGCCCACGCTGTCGGCGCCCGCGGGAGCGGGGCCGCCCTCGGCGCGAGGCCGGCGCCGGCGCGTGGTCTTTGGTTGCTTCACGTTTGTTTCCATCTCTGCCTCTTTCACGCCTCTCGTTTGTATGCTGTACCCAATAGAACACAAAGGACTACGGGCATATTCCCTTAGGATGATGACCTCCGGCTGAGGCGCGCCTGAGGCCCGGCTGTGAACACAGCCCACCCGGGTCTACAACTTCTACAAAGCACGGAGCCCCAGGTATATTCCCGCCGCTCCGGAGGCTGGAACCTGTGAGCGGCAGATCGTACGTGTCACCTGAAAAGGTCGTCCTGCGGCTGGCGGATAAGAGCCCGTGCGTTGCCCCGGCCCCGCCGGTAGCGCACGCCCCTCGCCACGGCGGCCGGGACGCCGTCGGCCTTGCCCATGACAAGCTCGGCGGCGGCGGCGATCTCGTCAGCGATGGCGATGGTGGTGACCTTGAGCTCGACGCCGAAATGGTCGACCGATCCCCGATAGTCCATCACCGGCAGCATGCCCGCCACCCCGATGGCGACGTTGGTCTGGCCGACCCGCCAGGCCCGCCCGAAGGTGTCCGTGATGATCAGGGCCGGGGCGTGCCCGGTGAGCTGGCGGACCCTGGCCCGGAGCCGCCGGGCCGACTTGTCGGGGTCCACCGGCAGCAGGCTCACCTGGCCGGGCTCGAGATTGGAGGCGTCCACGCCGGCGTTGGCGCACACGAAGCCGTGCCGGGTCTCGGCGATGAGCAGGCCCCCCCGGCGGCGAACGATCCGGGCTGCCTCCATCTCGGCGACCATGTGCCGGGCATCGACGTCGTCCGGGTCGACCTCCAGGATCCTGCCCTCCGCCTTGGACACGATCTTGTGGGTGACGACGAGCACGTCGTCGCTGGTCATGTCGATGCCCGAAGCGGTGGCCGCCTCGACGATGAGGTCGCCGAGATCGTCTCCGGGGGCGACCTCCGGGATCCCCACGATCGGCAGCAGGACGACGGGCCCGGCGGCGGCGGAGTCGGCGTGGCTCATCCGTCGAGGTCGAGGGCGAGGATCTCCTTCGCCAGCGCCGCGGCGACGTCGGGGGTCTCCATGACGGTCTCCAGCAGCACCGGCCGCAGACCGAGTGCCTCGATCCTCGCCACCTCGCCGGCGTCGCGGCGGTCGACGACGAACGTGGCGCAGATGTCCGCGTAGAGCCCGGCGACGCCGGAGGCGCTGGCCTCGGCCCCCACGACCGGGAGCAGGCGGGCGGCGGGCCCGCGCAGGGCCGCCCCCTCGACGATGGGGGAGACCGCGACGACCTTGTGGCGGGCCGAGCGCAGGGCCTCCCGGATGCCCGGCACCGCGAGGATGGGCCCGATGCTGACGACGGGGTTCGAGGGGCAGATGATCACGCGCTCGGCCTGTTCTATGGCCTCGACGACCCCCGGGGCCGGCCGGGCGGCCGCAGCGCCCTCGAAGCTCACCGACGCGATCTCCTCGGCGTGGTGGTGGCGCACGAAGTAGTCCTGGAACTCGAGCTCGGTCCCCGCCGTCGTGACGAATCGGGTGCGGACCTGGTCGTCGCTCATCGGCAGGATGCGAGCGCCGACGCCGAGCGCCACCCGGATCCGCTCCGCGATCGCCGACAGGGCCACGCCCTCGGCCAGCCACATCGTGCGGGCGATGTGGGTGCCGAAGTCCTTGTCGCCGAGCCAGAACCAGGTGTCGATGCCCAGGCGGCCGAGCTGGTCGAGGGCGTTGCGGGTGTCGCCCGCCACCCCCCACCCCTTGGTGGCGTCGACGATGCCGCCCAGGGTGTAGGTGACGATGTCGAGGTCGGGGCTCACGTGGAGGCCATGGAAGACGGCGTCGTCGCCGGTGTTGCCGATGACGGTGACCTCGGCAGCCGAGACGGTCGCCAGGAGCCCCCGAAGGAACTTGGCAGCTCCCACACCCCCCGCCAGCGCCGTCACCGCCACGGGGTCAGGGTAGCGTCCTGCGGGGCGGGGCGTGCCCGGCCAGGGAACGGGCAAGCATCCGGGGGTGCACCTGTTCTCGCGTCACCGCGGTGGTAGTGTCCCCGGATGCCTGTGGTGACGAGGGTTCAGGCCCTGGCGTGGGCGGAACAGCTTGCAAAGGATCCCGCCGACGCGGACCTGCTCGCTGCGGCTGCCGCCGCCCGGGACGCCGGCTGGGGCAATCTCGTGACCTACTCGCCCAAGGTCTTCATTCCCCTCACCAAGCTGTGCCGGGACGTGTGCCACTACTGCACGTTCGCGAGGCCGCCCATCGAGGGCCGGCGGGCCTACCTCAGCATCGACGAGGTGCTCGATGTCGCCCGCGCCGGGGCCGCTGCCGGGTGCCGTGAGGCCCTCTTCACCCTCGGCGACAAGCCCGAGCTGCGATACCGCATCGCCCGGGACGAGCTTGCCGCCATGGGGTACGCCACGACGGTCGAGTACCTGACTGCGGCCGCCAAGGCCGTGCTGGAGCAGACCGGCCTGCTGCCCCACATCAACCCGGGCATCCTGTCGGGCGACGAGATCGATCGCCTTCGCGACGTCGCCCCCTCGATGGGGATCATGCTCGAGTCCACGTCGGCTCGCCTCGGCGAGCCCGGGATGCCGCACCACGGATCGCCGGACAAGGACCCCGCCGTCCGGCTGGCGATGCTGGAGGAGGCCGGCCGCCGGAAGGTGCCGTTCACGACCGGCCTGCTCATCGGCATCGGGGAGACCTGGCAGGACCGGGCGGAAACGTTGCTCGCCATCCGTGACGCCCACGAGCGGTGGGGCCACATCCAGGAGGTCATCGTCCAGAACTTCCGGGCCAAGGCGGGCACCCCGATGCACGACCACCCGGAGCCCTCCAACGCCGAGATGCTGGGCACCGTTGCGCTCGCCCGCCTCGTCCTCGGGGCGGACATGAGCGTGCAGGCGCCGCCGAACCTGGCGGAGTCGCCGGAGCACCTCGCCGGCTACCTCGAGGCCGGGATCAACGACTGGGGCGGCGTCTCGCCCGTGACGATCGACCACGTCAACCCGGAGGCCCCGTGGCCCGGGATCGAGCAGCTCCGGGCGGTGACCGAGGGCGCCGGCTTCCTGCTGGTTCCCCGCCTCACCGTCTACCCCCGCTACGCCGGCGACGCGTCGTGGGTGTCCAAGCCCGTCCGGCCCAAGGTGCTGGCGCTGGCCGACGGCGCGGGCCTCGGCCGGGAGGCGGGCTGGCGGGCGGGCGACGTGACCCCGCCGCCGGCCGTGCTGCCGGGGAACTCGGTGCCGGCCTCGTACTGGACCGGTTCGGCCGCCGTCCGCCTGCGGCCGGACTTCCAGCGAGCCCTCGACCGGGCACGCTCACGGGAGGAGCTCGACGAGGACGGCATCGTCAGCCTGCTGGCGGCTCGGGGCCCCGAGATCGAAGCGGTGGCGGGGGCCGCCGACGAGCTGCGCCGGGAGATCTGCGGGGACACGGTGACCTTCGTCGTCAACCGCAACATCAACTACACCAACATGTGCTACTTCCGGTGCGGTTTCTGCGCCTTCTCGAAGGGACCGAAGTCGCTCAACCTCCGGGGCGACCCCTACCTGCTCAGCCTGGAGGACATCGCCACCCGGACGCGGGAGGCGGCGCTGAAGGGCGCCACCGAGGTCTGCCTGCAGGGCGGGATCCACCCCGAATTCACCGGCGACTTCTACGTCGAGGTGGTGAAGGCGGTGAAGAATGCCGTGCCGTCGATGCACGTCCACGCCTTCAGCCCCCTCGAGGTCTGGCAGGGGGCGGCGACCAAGGGCGTCAGCATCCGGGACTTCCTGTGGGAGTTGAAGGACGCCGGCCTCGGAAGCCTGCCGGGCACCGCCGCCGAGGTCCTGGACGACGAGATCCGGGCGATCATCTGCCCGGACAAGGTCAACACGGCCCAGTGGTCGGAGGTCGCCCGCACCGCCCACGGTCTCGGCCTGCCGATGACCACCACGATCATGTTCGGCCACGTCGAGGGCTACCGGAACTGGGCCCGCCACCTGGGCGTGCTGCGGGACATCCAGAAGGACACCGGCGGCTTCACCGAGTTCGTCCCGCTGCCCTTCGTGCACATGGGGGCGCCGATCTACCTGAAGGGCAAGGCCCGGCAGGGGCCGACCTTCGAGGAGGCCCTGAAGATCCATGCGGTTGCCCGCCTGGCCCTGCACCCGTGGATCACGAACATCCAGGTGTCGTGGGTGAAGATGGGGACGACGGGATCGCAGCTCGCCCTGAAGGCGGGCTGCAACGACATGGGCGGCACCCTCATGAACGAGAACATCTCCCGGGCGGCGGGGGCCTCCCACGGCCAGGAGCTGGGGCCGCCCGAGATGAAGGCCCTGATCGGCGAGATCGGCAGGCCGTGGGCCCGCCGCAGCACCCTCTACGAGATCCTGGAGACCCCCGAGCCGGCCCTGGCGTAGATTCCGTCAAAGTAGATTCCGTCAAAAAGGGCCGTGGGCACACTTTTTGACGGAAACATGGCTCGAGCCCCCGGTTCAGTCCTCGGGTTCGTAGCCCAGGTTCGGGGCCAGCCACTTCTCGGCCTTCGCCAGCGACCAGCCTTTCCGGCGTGCGTAGTCGGCGACCTGGTCCCGGTTGATCCGGCCCACTGCGAAGTACCGGGAGTCCGGGTGCGCGAAGTACCAGCCCGAGACCGAGGCCCCCGGCCACATCGCGTAGCTCTCGGTCAGGACGATGCCGGTGGTGCGCTCGGCGTCGAGCAGCCGCCACATCGTCTCCTTCTCGGTGTGGTCGGGGCAGGCCGGGTAGCCCGGCGCCGGCCGGATGCCCCGATACTTCTCCTTCACCAGCTGCTCCACGTCGAGGTGCTCGTCGGGCGCATAGCCCCAGAGCTCCTTGCGCACCCGCTCGTGGAGCAGCTCGGCGAAGGCCTCGGCGAGGCGGTCCGCCAGCGACTCGAGGAGGATGGCGTTGTAGTCGTCGTTCGCCGCCTTGAACTCGGCCACCTTGTCGGCCGAGCCCGTCCCGGCCGTCACGGCGAAGGCGCCGACATAGTCGTCGATGCCCACCGGCGCAACGAAGTCGCCGAGCGAGCGGTTCGGCACCCCTTCCTCGTGCGCGGTCTGCTGGCGCAGGTGGTGGAGTCGGGCGATCTCGGTGGACCGTCCGTCGTCCTCGTAGAGCGCGACATCCTCGTCGCCTACCCGGTTGGCCGGGAACAGGGCCGCGACGCCGTGCGCCTGGATCCAGCCCTCCTTGATCGCCCGGTCCAGCAGGGCCTGGCCGTCGTCCCACAGCCGCCGGGCCGCCTCGCCCTTCGTCGGGCTGTTGAAGATCTGCGGGTAGCGCCCCTTCATCTCCCAGGCCATGAAGAACGGCTGCCAGTCGATGTAGGTCCGGAGCTCCTCCAGGGGGTAGTCACGGAATACCGAGATGCCGAGCGTGGCGGGCCGCTCGGGCCGGTAGCCGTCCCAGTCGACGGCGGTCCGGCTCGCCCGTGCAGTGGAGAGGGGCACCATGCGGTCCTGGCGCTCGCGTCCGGCATGGCGCTCCCGGAGGGCCGAGTACTCCTGGCGGATCTGCTCCACCATGCCCGGCCGCTGTTCGGCCGAGAGCAGGGCGGAGACCACCGGGACCGAGCGGGACGCGTCCTTCACCCAGACCACGGGCCCCTCGTACTGAGGCGCCACCTTGACCGCGGTGTGCGCCCGGGACGTCGTTGCGCCGCCGATGAGCAGCGGCAGGTCGAACCCCTGGCGCTCCATCTCCCTGGCGAGGTTCACCATCTCCTCCAGCGACGGCGTGATGAGCCCCGAGACGCCGATGATGTCGGCGTGCTCGGCCTTGGCCGTGTCGAGGATCTTCTGGCCGGGCACCATGACGCCGAGATCGACGACGTCGTAGTTGTTGCAGGCCAGCACGACGCCGACGATGTTCTTGCCGATGTCGTGGACGTCGCCCTTGACGGTGGCCATGAGGATCTTGCCCTTGGCCTTCGCCGGCTCGTCACCCTTCTCCGCCTCGATGAACGGGATGAGGTAGGCCACCGCCTTCTTCATCACCCGGGCCGATTTCACCACCTGCGGCAGGAACATCTTGCCGGCGCCGAACAGGTCGCCGACGACGTTCATCCCGTCCATGAGCGGGCCTTCGATGACCTCGATCGGCCGCCCCCCACGGGCTGCGATCTCGGCCCGCAGCTCCTCGGTGTCGGCCTCCACGTAGGCGTCGATGCCCTTCACCAGGGCGTGGGTGATGCGCTCGCCGATGGGCAACGAGCGCCACTCCTCGGTGGCCGCCTCCTGGCTCGCACCGTCGCCTTTGAACCGGCCGGCGACCTCGACGAGGCGCTCGGTGGCCTCGGTGCCGGGAAGGCGGTTGAGGATGACGTCCTCGATGGCGTCCCGGAGCTCGGGGTCCAGCTGGTCGTAGACCGCGAGCGACCCGGCGTTCACGATGCCCATGTCCATGCCGGCGTTGATGGCATGGAACAGGAACACGGAGTGGATCGCCTCCCGCACCGCGTTGTTGCCGCGGAAGGAGAACGAGACGTTGGACACGCCGCCCGAGACCAGGGCGCGGGGCAGGTGCTCCTTGATCCAGCGGGTGGCTTCGATGTAGTCGACGCCGTAGTTGTTGTGCGCCTCGATGCCGGTGGCGACGGCGAAGATGTTGGGGTCGAAGATGATGTCCTCGGCCGGGAAGCCCACCTGCTCGGTGAGGATCCGGTAGGCCCGCTCGCAGATCTCGATGCGCCGGGCCAGCGAGTCGGCCTGGCCCTGCTCGTCGAACGCCATGACCACCGCGGCGGCCCCGTAGCGCTTAACCAGGGTGGCCTGCCGGATGAACTTCTCCTCGCCCTCCTTCATCGAGATGGAGTTGACGATGGGCTTGCCCTGGACGCACTTCAGGCCGGCCTCGATCACCTCCCACTTCGAGGAGTCGATCATCACCGGCACCCGGGAGATGTCCGGCTCGGAGGCGACGAGCTTCAGGAAGCGGTCCATCGCAGCGACCCCGTCGAGCATGCCCTCGTCCATGTTCACGTCGATGACCTGGGCCCCCGCCTCGACCTGCTGGCGGGCGACGGCAAGTCCCGCCGTGTAGTCGCCGGCCTTGATGAGGTCGCGGAAGCGGGCCGACCCGGTGACGTTGGTGCGCTCGCCGATGTTCACGAAGTTGATGTCCCGGGTGAAGTTGAGTGGTTCCAGCCCGGAGAGCCGGAGGATCGGCTCGCGGTGCGGCGGCACCCGCGGCGGGATGCCGTCCACGGCCTGGGCCACCGCCGAGATGTGGGCGGGGGTCGTGCCGCAGCAGCCGCCGACGATGTTGACGAAGCCGCTCGCTGCGAACTCGCCGAGGATCGACGACGTGTCGACCGGGCCCTCGTCGTAGCCGCCGAAGGCGTTGGGAAGGCCGGCGTTCGGATAGCAGAGGACAAAGGTGTCCGCCAGCCGGGCCATCTCCGCGATGTAGGGCCGCATCTCCCGGCCCCCGAGGGCGCAGTTGAGCCCGACGGCCAGCGGCCGGGCGTGGCGGACCGACGCCCAGAACGCCTCCGCCACCTGCCCGGAGAGCGTCCGGCCCGAGGCGTCGGTGATGGTCCCGGAGATCAGCACCGGCCAGCGGCGGCCCCGCTGCTCGAAGAGCGTCTCGCAGGCGAAGATGGCGGCCCGGGCGTTGAGCGTGTCGAAGATCGTCTCGATGATCAGCAGGTCCACACCGCCGTCGACGAGCCCCGTGGCCGCCTCGAGGTAGGCGGCCGCGAGCTGGTCGTAGGTGACGCTTCGGGCCCCGGGATCGTTGACATCGGGGGAGATGGAAGCAGTCCGGGTCGTCGGCCCGAGCGCCCCGGCGACAAAGCGGGGGCGGCGAGGATCCGCCGCCATGACCTCGGCGACCGCAGCCCGTGCGAGGGAGGAGGCGGCGACGTTGAGCTCGTACGACAGCGCCTCCAAGCCGTAGTCCGCCTGGGAGATCGCCTGGGCGGCGAAGGTGTTCGTCTCGATGATGTCCGCCCCCGCCTCCAGGTAGCGGCGGTGGATCTCCCTGATGATCTGCGGCCTGGTGAGCACCAGCAGGTCGTTGTTGTT
>JAOPZY010000026.1 GCA_025963875.1 Actinomycetota bacterium | reverse complement strand
TCAAGCGTCTTCTCGGGTCCCTCGCCGTTGCGGGGACACTCACGGCCCTCTCGATCGGCACGGCCGCCCCGGCGTTCGCCTCGCCGCACATCACCTTCACCCTGACCCCGTCCGACGGCACGCCGCTACCGGCGAGCCTCGACCCACACAGCATCCGGGTTGCCGTGTCGGCAAAAACCGATTGCCTCCTGATCTGCTCGACGACCCTCTCGTTCACCGTCAAGGACCCGGACGGCAAGGTTGTGGCGTCGGGCTCGGCCCCCTCGAACAGCGGCAACTTCGCCACCGCCAGCACTGCGTGGGACACGAAGCCGACCGCCACGAAGAACGGGAACTACACCTTCGCGGCCACGGGGGCCGAGGTGGGGCCGCTGTCTCCCCCATCGGAGAACCAGCAGGCAACCCTGAAGGTCAACAACGTTCCCTCCGCCCCGACCGGGGTCCAGACGTCCCTCGACGCTTCCGGCGTCCCCGTCGTGAGCTGGAGCGCCAACCCAGAGCCGGACATCAAGGGCTACCAGGTCTTCCGCTCGGACCAGGCCCTGGAGAGCGGCCTCATCACCACCACCTCCTTCCGGGACGCGAGCGCCCCCAAGGGCCAGGCGTTCAGCTACAAGGTGACGGCCCTGCGGTTCAGCCCGATCGACCCGTCCGGAATGATCGGCTCCGTGACGTCCGACCAGACGGCATCCGTGTCGGTTCCCGCGCCGGCCGGCGACCCGTCGGCCCCACAGAACGTCGCCACCGCCGACCCGGCGAAGGGCGCCGCCCCCGCCGGGCCGATGAAGCAGCCGGTGACCCTCGGCGTCATCAAGCCCTCCACCCCGCTCGTCGCCCCAACGCTGCCCACCCGGGTCGTGCAGCTCCCGCAGCCAAACGTGGTGCAGTTCGCACCGCTGCTGCCCTACTCGGGCAAGATTCCGGAGGTCCCCTCGAACTCGAACGTGCCGGCGCCGGTGGCTGCCCAGGCCGACCCGGGCGGCCCGTCGACGGTGGTCGCCCTGCCCGGTGGGGTCAAGGTGACGCCCGTCGACGCGGTCAAGTACGTGGCGACCGCCGCCTTCCTGCTGGTTGCAGCCGTCCACATCACCCGCTTCGCCCGCAAGCTGCGGAACGCTCCGGTCTAAGCAACTCTCACCAGCCTTCCCTGCCTCACGACCTGGAGACCGGGTAAAGTAAGGCCCATGCCACGGCGTGACCCTGCGGTCGAGGGACCGGCTCGAGCGGCAGGTCTGGGGGGAACCAGAGTGAAAAATCCGGAAGAGCCTCGAACCTCGCGGCCCCCCACGGCACCGGTCGGCGTACTGAGCCCCGACCGTCCCGGCCCTCCCCCGCCCCCGGCCCCACCGGTGGTGCCCGAAGGATCGGGACCCCGCCGCCGCAAGCCGCGCAAGCTGGCGGCGTTCCTGTTGCTGACCATCGCCTGCGCCCTCGTGCTCGTCGCCGTCGGCGTGGGGGGCTACCCCTTCTACACCGACATCCAGGCCGCCCGCCACCAGAGGGTGCTGAAGAACCAGCTCGACCAGGCATCGAAAGACGCGGCGGACCGGACGAAGCTCCTGGAGCAGTACAAGAATCGCAACTTCGCCATCGGCAGCCCGGTCACACGGATCCTCATCCCGAAGCTGGGTGTCGAGACCGTCGTCGTCGAGGGCACCTCCGACGAAGCCCTTGCCGCCGGCGCCGGCCACTACCCGCAGAGCCCCCTGCCCGGCGACGCGGGCAACGTGGCCATCGCCGGGCACCGCACGATGAACGGTCACCCGTTCGGCGACCTGGACAAACTTGTCCCTGGCGACCAGGTCATCCTGCAGACACCGTTCGCCACCTACAACTACAAGATCGTCCCTGGCTTCGACGGGCACGCCAACCCGTGGGCCACCAACCCCGAGGACTGGACGGTCATCTCCGTCACGACCCAGTCGCACCTGCTCACGCTGACCACCTGCAACCCGAAGGGTCAGGCCTCGCAGCGACTGGTCGCCCGGGCCGAGATGGTCTCGTCGCAACCCATCACGTGACCTTCCGGCATCCGGCCCTGCGGCGATGCCTGCTGGCTGCGGCCTGCGCGCTCGTCGTCGCCTCGGCGGCCCCGCCAGTTCCGGCGCCGGCCGCCGCCGACCCGTGCACGGGCACGCAGACCTCGCAGCTCGACGTCTCCATCACCATCTGGCAGCCGTCCCCCGACGCATCCGCCGCCGACGCCCATCGGTGCACTCCTCCCACGGGGTCGACCCTCAGCGGCTCCTGGAACATCCGGATGGACGCCCTGAGCCTGTCGTCGCTCAAGAGCTTCGCCGTCAGCATCGCCCCGGCGGACAGGTCAATCCCGGCGCTCCCGCCGGGCGCCACCACGTCGCGGACGTATCCCCTCGTCGTGCTCGGAAGCGGGAAGATCGCCGATACGATCGAGATGCCCTGGGACACCGGATCGCTCAGGTACAACGGGACCTACCAGATCTCGGCCACGGCGGTATCGATGCTGAACAGCGCCGCCCACGCCGTGGTCGGCAACCTGCTCGTCAACAACCCCCCCGCCCAGCCCCCCGGTGCGGCGGCGGGCCTGGACGGGGCGGTGCCGGTGCTCAACTGGACCGCCAATTCCGAGCCCGACGTGACGGGCTACCGGATCCTGCGGTCGGCGGGCGGCGCGGCGTACTCGCCCGTGGAGACGTCGCCGACCAACAGCTTCCGGGATACGAAGGCGCCGCAGGGCAAGCCCCTCACCTACGAGATCGTGGCACTGCGGAAGTCGCCCACCGACCCCAACGGCATCGCCTCGGCGGCCTCGCTCCCCAGCGGCACCATCGTCGCCGCCACCCCGGTGACGCCGACCGCGGCCGCTCCGGTAACCAGTCCGTCAACCAGACCGACCTCCGGGAGCGCCCCGGCGCAGGACCCGTCGAGCACGTTTGCTCCCACCCTGCCCTTCGCCCAGGCGCTCCCCACGTCGACCGCCACCCTGCCCGACGTCCCCGCTCCCGCCCGCGCCGCGGGACTCCCGTCCGGAGGCGAAGGCTATGCGAAGACCACCACGTCGCAGAAACTGCCCTTCCTGGCAGCGGCCCTCTTCATCGCCCTGATTGCAGTCCACGTCTTCCGGTACGCCCGCCGCCTCGGAAAAGGGGACGCCTGAGCGAGCGCGGCCCTATACTTCGTCGAGCACTCGGGGAGCTTCCAGGCTGAGAGGTGGGTTCGCCCACGACCCGTCGACCTGATCGGGACAATGCCCGCGAAGGGATGTGATCGGTGGACACCATTGTGGTCGGGGCCGGTGCCATCGGCCTCGGGATCGCCTGGCGGCTGGCCCAGCAGGGGCGCCACGTGCTCGTGCTCGACCGGGGCGAGCCCGGCTCCGGTGCCTCGTTCCACGCCGCCGGGATGCTCGCCCCCATCACCGAGGCAACCTTCGGCGAGGACGCCCTTCTCGGCCTCAACCTGGCCAGCGCCGCCGCCTACCCCGCCTTCCTCCGGGAACTGGCCGCGGCAAGCGGCTCCTCGCTCGCATCCGCGGCCCCCGGGACCCTGTTCGTCGCGGTCGACCGGGACCAGCTCGAGGTCCTCGAGCGCCTCTACGCGTTCCAGCGTGGGCTCGGCCTCGCCGTCGAATGGCTCCGCGGCAGCAGTTGCCGGGAGCTCGAGCCGGCCCTGCACCCGGCCGTGCGCGCCGGGATCCGGACCGCGGAACAGGAGGTCGACCCTCGTGCGCTCACTGCCGCCCTCGAGTGTGCGGTGGCCGCAGCGGGGGGCCGGGTCCGCAGCGGTGCCGAGGTCGCCGCCCTGCTGCGGGACCGCGACCAGGTCGCCGGCGTGGTGCTCACCACCGGCGAGGAGATCGCCGCCCCGTGCGTCGTGCTGGCCGCCGGGTGCTGGACCGGCGGCATCGCCGGGGTGCCGCAGGAGGTGGCCGGTGCCGTGCGGCCCGTGAAGGGCCAGATCCTCCGTTTCCGGCCCCGCCTCGGGGAGGCCCTCCCCATCCGCCACCTCGTGAGGACCGAGGAGGTCTACCTCGTCCCCCGGAGCTCCCCGGCGCGCGGCGACGAGATCGTTGTGGGGGCGACCGTCGAGGAGCAGGGATTCGACACCTCGCTCACCGGCGGTGGCGTCTACGAGTTGCTGCGGGCTGGGATCGAGGTCGTCCCTGCCATCCGCGAGATGGAGCTGGCCGAGGCCTCCGCCGGCCTGCGTCCGGGCACCCGGGACAACGCTCCCCTGCTCGGCCCCCTCCTTGGTGCGGGGGGGCTGGCCGGCCTCGTCGTGGCCACCGGCCACCACCGCAACGGCATCCTGCTGACCCCGGTGACCGCCGACGCCATTGCCTCGGTGGTGTGCGGGGGCGGGGTTCCCGAGGCCATTGCCGCCTTCCGCCCCGACCGGTTCGCTCCTGGGGCCTGGGCATGCTGCTGACCGTGAACGGCGCCTCGATCGAGGTCCCCGGCAGCGGGGCGCCGGTGCTGCTCGAGGTCCTGGCTGCCGCCGGCATGGACGACCTGCGAGGGGTGGCCATCGCCCTCGACGAGGAGGTCGTGCCGCGCAGCGGCTGGGCGACCTGCCGGCTCCACGAGGGCCAGCGCATCGAGGTGGTCCGGGCGAGCCAGGGCGGCGCTGCGTGAGCGAGAAGCTCGAGATCGCCGGCCGGGTGTTCGGCTCCCGCCTGATCTTCGGGACCGGAGGCTTCCGCAGCCTCGACGTCCTCGGCGAGGCGCTCGCAGCCAGTGGCGCCGAGATGGCGACGGTCGCGATGCGCCGGGTCGACCCCGCGTCCCGGGGCTCGGTCCTCGATGTGATCGAGGCGGCCGGGGTGGAGGTGCTGCCCAACACCGCCGGGTGCTACACGGCCAGGGACGCGGTGCTGACGGCCCGCCTCGCCCGCGAGGCGCTCGGGACCGACTGGATCAAGCTCGAGGTCATCGGCGACGACCGCACCCTGCTACCCGACGGGGCCGAGCTGGTCACCGCCGCCCGCCAGCTCGTGGACGAGGGGTTCGTGGTCCTCCCCTACGCCAATGACGACCCCGTCCTCTCCCGTCACCTCGAGGACGCCGGGTGCGCCGCCGTGATGCCGCTCGGATCGCCGATCGGCAGTGGTTCGGGGATCCGCAACCCCTACAACATCGCCATCATCGTGGAGCGGGCGTCGGTCCCGGTGATCCTCGACGCCGGCATCGGCACGGCTTCCGACGCGGCGCTGGCGATGGAGCTGGGCTGCGACGGCGTGCTGGTGGCGAGCGCCATCTCCCGGGCGAAGGAGCCGGCGACGATGGCGCAGGCCATCCGCCTGGCCGTCTCGGCGGGCAGGCTGGCCTTCGAGGCGGGGCGGATCCCCCGGCGCCTGCACGCCGAGGCCTCGACCCCCTTCGAGGGCAAGCCCGACCTGGGAACCGAGGTTTCGTAAGAATTTGTCGTCAGACGACGAAAAGTTACGAAACCTCTCCGCCGCTACCGGGGTCGGGATCCTGTGGCAGCTCCCCCATGAGCGGCGCGAGCATGGGGGCAAGCTTGCCGGCGGTCTCGAACAGGGCCTCCGCACGGGAGTGGTCGTGGTCGAGGTGCGACAGCAGGTCGACGCCGAGGTAGAGCGCGATGATCCCGAAGGCCAGCGGGCGGGGCTGGATGACGCCCCCGAGCAGGCTGCCGAGCAGCGACCCGGCCAGCATGCCGGAAAGCTCGTCCTCGACCAGCTCCACCCACGGCTCCAAACGGGCGACCACTTCGGGACCGAGGTCGGGCCTCGCCAGGCTGCCGGCGATCAGCTCCGAGATGATCGTGATGTGGCCGGTCTGCAGGTCCTCCCGGTACAGGTCGGTGGCCATGCGGATCCGGTCCTCGATGGTGCCCGGGCGGCGGACGGCCTCCCGGTAGCGGGCCATGCGCTCCGCGCTGGTGCGGTCGAGGGCGGCGAGCAGCAGGTCGTTCAACGTCCCGAAGTGGTAGAAGATCAGCGCCTGGTTGAAGTTCCCCCGCCGGGCGATGGCCCGGGCGCTCGTCCCTGCAAATCCTTCCTCCTTCAAGGTCTCCAGGGCCGCGGCGACAATGCGCTCCTTCGTCGTGGCGGGGGACTGATCGTTTTGAGCAGGTGGTTTAAGCATATGCTCAATCCTGCGCTCTCTTCCTGTTTCTGTCAAGGTCAGACGGCCCCCGGCGGTCCCTGGAATCCGGCCTCAAAAGATGCATTCGCTATAACGTCTCCGCTAGGATGCCCCAGTTACCGGAAGGGGGGAGGTCCTATCAGAGGCTTCGTCGTCAGTCTGCTCGCGGTAGGGCTGTGGTTGGTCGTGATTGCCGCAGTCGCATGGATGGTCCACTCAACGCCAGACTCCAACCGCAGCATCCAGCGCTTCCGCAAGGCCCGCCGAAGCCTTGCCCCGCAGGGTCGCCGCCACCGGGCGGTCTCGCCGTCCACCTCCGAGACATCGACGGTGGTTGTGATGGAGACCCCACGGCGAGGCCGGGCCAACCGCGTGATCGACCTCAGGGAACGCGACCCCGAGCCCCGGCCGGCACGCTGGCCGGCGGACGGCTGGTCGCTCGGCAGCGTGGCCCCCAGCGGGCCCCGTATCGCCTGGGCGACATCGGGCGCCCTCGCGGCGATGCGGACCACGGGCCCGGTGGAATCCAGCCAGGCCCCCGAGCGGGCCCCCTACCGTGACGTCGCCCGCCCGGGCCGGCCGGATGTCCCTCGCGGCGCGCGTCCTGCCGCCAGAACGTCCCCACGCACCACGTCCCAGTTGCCCCCATTGCCCCAGTGGGACTCCCCTCGGACCCAGCCTCGGACAACGTCACCGAGGCCGCAGATGGCGAGCGCTCCACGTACGGCGGCCCGTCAGGCTTCCCCCGGGCGTCCGGTGCGCCAGCCTGCCGCTGGGCACCTGCCGGCCCAGCCGGTACAGCGGCCGGTTGCCAGGGAGCAGGTCCGCCGGCCCAGCCTCGATGAACGCCCGTCCCGCGCTGGCGTCGGCCAGACCCGCCGGGCAGCGGATCCGAAGGGCTCGGCCCGGTGGCGGGTTGTCGACCTCACGCCGGAGCCGAGGCAGCGGCCGATCCCGGTTCCCGCACCCGTCCGAATCACCGGTGGGCGCAGCGAGATCAAGGAGATCAAGGAGCGGCAGGAGACGGAAGCCCGACGTTGGGCACTGGCCGCAGGAGCGGAGTCTCAGGGGGCGCCCGGCCCGCTGCCCGCCGTCTTCCGTCTCGACCCGCTGCACGCTCGCAACGAGGCAGGATCGCGGGCCAGGTAGGAGGCTCCGGCGGAGGCCGGGTGCTCGTCGGCACCGCCTCATGGACCGACAAGTCCCTCGTCGAAAGCGGGCTGTTCTACCCGCCCGAGGCGAAAACACCTGAGGACCGGCTCCGCTACTACGCGAGTCAGTTCCCGATCGTGGAGGTCGACTCCACCTACTACTACCCCCCCACGGAGCGCAACGCCGCTCTGTGGTCGGAGCGTTCGCCGGCGGAGTTCACCTTCGACGTCAAGGCCTACTCGCTGCTCACGCAGCACCCCACCCGGCCCAACTCGATCCCCGAGGACCTGCGTGCCGAGGTCCCCGCCGAGCACCGGGGCAAGCGCTTCCTGTACCCGTCGCATCTTCCCGCCCACGTCGTCGACGAGGTGTGGGAGCGATTCCGGGACGCCCTCATGCCGCTGCACTCGGCCGGCAAGCTGGGCGCCATCCATTTCCAGTTCCCGGAATGGTTCCTGCCCGGCAACGAGAGCCGCGCCTACATCCTCGAGGCCGTCGAGCGCCTCCCCGACTACCAGGTGGCGGTGGAGTTCCGCAACGCCGCCTGGATGAACGAGCGCAACGCCGAGCGCACCCTACGGTTCCTCACCGAGCACCGCATCCCCTACACCTCCGTCGACATGCCGCAGGGATTCCGCTCGAGCATGCCCCCCGTGGCCGCTGCGACCGCGCCCGATCTTGCCTACGTCCGGTTCCACGGCCGCAACGTCGAGCAGTGGAAGGGCAAGCACGAAACCGCAACCCCCCGGTTCGCCTACCTCTACACCCAGGACGAGCTGGCCGAGTGGGTCCCGAGGATCCGCGGCCTCGCCGGCCAGGCCAGGGAGGTGCACGTCCTGATGAACAACTGCTACCGGGACTATGCGGTCGTCAACGCCCGCCAGCTCGCAAGCCTGCTCGCCGAGGAATGAGGGCCGCCACCGAACTTTGTGCCAAAACGCCCGGAAATGGGTCTTTTTGACCCAAAGTTGGACTAGGGGAGTGCGTTGGCGGCCGGGACGGCGTCGGTCATCAGCCAGGTGCCATTGCGCCGCTCCAGGGTCACGGTGAACTGCACCGGCGTCCGGCCCGGAACGGTGGCGACCAGCGCTCCCGATTCTGCGTACTGGGGGTAGGGGTCGATCTTGTCCGTCACCCGCAGGATCGCCGCCTGCGAGGTGGCCAGCTCCACCTCCACGGCCGTCACCTGCATCCCGGCCCCCCCGAGGGTCTCGTGGGTGGCGAGCAGGCGGTCGATGGTCGCCTTCACCTGCGCATAGCACTGGCAGTGCTCCGAGTAGGCCTGGCCGAGCAGGTCGGCGCGGCGCTCACGGACCGCCTGGTTCGCCACGTCGTAGATGTGGTGCATGACGCCCTCGAACTCCGCTTGCCTCGGGTTGACCACCGTGGGCTTGCTCTGCGGGCTGAAGCCGAGAAGACCCTTGGGACCGACTTCGACGAGGATGGTCACCCCACCGAAGACCAGGAGGCATGCCAGGAAGATGGCGGCCCCATGGCGGCGCAGCCAGGAACGGTTGAGCCCGTCCTCGTCGTCGGAGTCGATGCCCGGGTGGAAACCGCGCCCGGGCGGATCCTGGACCCTCACGAGGACCTCGCAGCAGCCGTCGAGCTCACGTGCAGGGTCACGGGGCGGTCACCGAGCAGCAGGCGCAGCAAGGTCAGGTGCACCTGCCCGTCAGCGCTCACCGTCACCTCCGATGGATTCTGCACCACCACGATCCTCACGCTAGAGACTACAAGAGAGCCCTTGTCGGTCTGGCCGGTGATGCTGGCCTGGGCTCGTCCGGCCGCGTCGGTGGGGTCGAGCCGGACAAGCCCCCGGCGCGCGGCGTCGAGGTCGAGGCCGGCGGCACCCGACAGCGAGGCCGAGTCGGCGAGTCCGGCGAGCGCCTGGCGCTCGGAGAAGACGCGCCACAGGTCCAGGCTCACGCCCCCGAGGACCAGCAGCAGGAGGCAGAGCCCCAGCAGCCAGATCGTGAGGAAGCCGCGGTCGTCCCGACTCACGGCCCGCTCCGGTACTGGTCCACCCGCTCGGAGAACGTGGCGGTGAGGGGGAACGACCCGAAGGTGCCGAGGAACGGGATGGCGATCGCCGGGCTCTGCACGGTGACCCTCACCGTCACGAGCCCGCCCCGGGCGAAGCTCGATCCCGGCTCCCATGCCACCCTGAGGTCCCTGGCGGGATCGAGGCCGGCGTCGGTGGCGACCGTGCCGGCCGCGGTCGCACCCTGATCGGGCGAGGCTGCGATCACCGCGGTGCGGGCCGCCTGCTGGGCCGCGAGGCGGGCCAGGTTCTGGCGGGCGAGCCACGTCGGCAGGGTCAGGACGATCAGGGCGATCGGCAGGACGAGCAGCGCCAGGCCCAGGACCAGCTCCAGGGAGACGTACCCGCCCTCGACACCCAGGCTGCGCTTCACGGCTTCACGGCGGGGGCTCGACGACCGCAGTCGCCGTCGACGTGAACGACCAGTCGGGCACCGGCTTCAGCCAGGCTTTGAACCGCCCCGTCGCCCTGGCGTCGAGCCGGCCGCCGGTCTGCGTGCAGGTGATGGCGACCCCGGCCCCCATGGACCCGCTCCGCCCGCCGAGGAGGTCGGTGACGACCTGCTGCGCGGCGACCTCGCAGGACGCCACCGGCGTCACCGTGCGGGAGCCTTCCCGGACCCCCTGGTCGACCGCAGCCCGGACGACCCCGTGGCCGTACTCGAAGACGATGAGGTTGGCGATGAGCACCAGCACGACCATCGAGATGCAGACGGCGAGGACGTACTCGACCGTGATGAAGCCTCTGTCGTTTGGGGGCCTAGTGCATCGCTTTCTCAATGGCGTTCTGGATCTCCGTGAGGAGGTTGATCCCCATGAGGCGGAGCCCACCCCAGATGACGACGAGGGCCCCGATGGCCATGGCGGCGTTGCCGAGGAGCTCGGCCGTTGAGAACCCGCTCGGGTCCTCCAGGACCTCGAGCATCCGGTGCCACAGGACAACCAGGCGCAACGAGATGTCGTCCAAGCTTTCCCCCGTTCCCTCTCAATGCAGCCCCTCAGTGCAGCCCGAACACGATACGTGGAATCGGCGCCAGGATGAAGAGCAGCATCACCGGCGCCAGCAGGGCGATGATCGGAACGAGCATCGCCGCCCGCCGCCGAGTGGCCGCCTTCTTCAGGTCCTCGCGGCGGTCGTCGCGGATGTCCTCGCTGAAGGCGAGCAGGGCCGCCCCGACATCGGCGCCACGCTCGGTCCCCGAAGCCAGCAGCTCGTAGGTGCGCGCGGCCTGCGGCTCGGCGGTGAGTGCGGCCGCCCGGGCGAACGCCTCCTGCGGGGATGTGCCACCGGCAATCATCCGCAACACCTCCGCCAGCTCCTCCACCACCACCCCCGACCCCCGGGCGACGATCCGCTGCGTTGCCTGGATCGGGCCGCCTCCCGTCTTGATGTGCATGGCGAGGAGCTGATTGACCGTGTAGAGCTCGACCCGCAGCCGCTCCCGCCGCAGGGCGGTGCCCTTGTCGAGGCGGGCCCGCCAGCGTGTGGCGCCGATGACGAAACCGAGCACGCCGAGCACCAGGACGAGCGCAGCCGAACCGGCGAGGACGAGCCCCGCCGTGACGCCGGCGGCGGCACCCAGGGCGGCAGCCCCCAGCTGCCGGACGCGGTACTCCTCGGGGCTCAGATCGCGATACCCGGCCTGCCGCAGCATGAGCCGCAGCCCCTCCTCGGAGCGGGCATCGAGCAGGCCCCCGAGCCAGCCCGCGAGGGCCAGCACCGGCGGGCCGAAGAGGCGCCGGAACGTGCCCCCCGACAGCCAGGCCTCCTCCCCGGCGAGATTGGGGATGTCGGCAGTGCGGCCGAGCCGGGAGCGGGGGATCAGCGTGTAGGGGCGCACCCGGGAGGCGAGCCGCGGCGCCGGGCGGACGATGAGACCGGCTGCGGCTGCCGCGGCGACGCCGGCGAGGATCGCCGCCAGGGCGACCCGTCCATCGGGCAGCAGCCCGCTCACCGCGGCGCCCCCGGCGAGCCGAAGACCCGCTCCTCCATGGGGTCCCGGGACAGTCGCTCGACGATCCAGATGCCGAGGAGGCTGATCGCGGCTGCGATCAGGATCACCACGACGCCAGCGGCGGTCTTGTAGAACTGCCGGAAGGGACCCGCCGAGGCGCAGAGCATCACGAGCACGAACCACGGCAGGGCGAAGACGGCCCGGCTGTTGATCTTCGGCTCGAGCCGGTCGGAGGCGATCTCCTCCATCGTCTTCAGGTCCTTGCTCGTCGCCTCCGCGAGGTCTCGCAGCACCTCGGTCACGATGCGCCCGCCCCGTTCATGGGCAAGCAGCAGGACCTCGATCACCCGGTCCGACGTCGAGTCCGAAAGCTGCCCCTTCACGACCTCCAGCGCTGCGGGGACCCCCACCATCCGAGCCACCACGGCGAAGCGCGCGAAGGCGAGGCGGAGTGGCTCCGGCCCGTTGGTCGCGAGGCTGGCAATCGACTGGTTGAGCGACATCCCGGACTGGATGCCGCCGATGATGTGGCGGATGCCGTCCGGCCACGCCTGCTGCAGCTCGGACAGCCGGCGAGCTCGCCGGTGGCCGAAATAGGCGCGGGGCAGGAAGCCGAGCGCTGCGGCCGGCACGATGGCGACGACCGGGCTCCCGGTGATCGCAGCGACCAGAGCGAAGGCGACCGCTCCCGCCGCGAGGGACCCCACGACGAACTGGGCGACGGAAAGCTCCGTGCCCGCCTGCAGCAGCCACGTCTGCCGCTCGACCCGGCCTCGCCGGGGCACCTGCACCCGCGTGCCGATCCGGGGCAGGTAGCCCGTGAGCAGCCCCACGGCGAGGTAGGCCACGAGCCCCACCGCCAGCGAGGCCAGCAGGATCAACGGCCCACGTCCTGGGAGCCGGGGAACGGCGCCTGGATACGCCCCTCGAGGATGGCGGTCATCGTGGCCCCCTCGGGCAACGACCGCTCGATGAGGTCGACCTCGGGCGGGTACGCCCCCGTCCACACCAACGGCTTGCCCAGAGCCTCCCGGACGAAGATGGGCTCGGTCGAGAAATCCTCGGTCATGGCGGGCACGACGGCCAACACCTCCATCACCTGCCGCCGGGCCTCCTCGTCGGGGGCGAGGCGGTTGACGTCGTCGCGGTCCAGGTGCACGACGAAGTCGAGGGCAGACGAGAAGACCCTGCGGACGATGGGCTCGCCGACGTTCTCGCCGGCCATGATCGCCGCGTTGACGAGGGCGGAGAGGGCGTCGCGGGCGGAGTTGGCGTGGACAGTGCACAGGAAGCCGCACCCGGCGTTGATCGCCCGGGTCAGTTCGAAGGCCTCTGCCCCCCGGACCTCCCCCACCACGATGAGGTCTGGCCGCATGGCGAGCAGGAACTTCACCAGGTCCCGGAGCGAGATCTCGCCGCTGCCGTCCAGGGCCGGGGGGCGCGCCTCGTAGTACGAACCGTGGGTGATGGGCGCCGACAGCTCCCGGATCTCCTCGGCGCACCGGATGCAGTGATTGGCAGGGCTGGCGGCGATGAGGGCGGAGAGGAGCGACGTCTTGCCCGCCCCGGGCGGCCCGGACACGATGAGGCTCCGGCGCGACTGCATCACCGCCCAGAGGAACGACGCCGCCGCGGATGACAGGGAGCCACGCTCCAGCAGGTAGGGGAGGGTCTCCTTGCGGAGGGTGTACTTGCGGAGGGTCGCCGAGAGCCGGTCGGCCACCGGCGGGATCGCAGCGGAGAGGCGGGCTGCCCCCTGCAGCACACGGGCCTGCACGAGCGGGGACTTGGCGTCGAGGTGGCGCTGGGTCTGGGACAGGAGCTGGTCGATCACCTGGCGGTTCTCTGCCTCGGTGGTCGGGGCGGCCAGGCCACGCAGGCGGCCACCCTGGTCCAGGTAGAGCACCCGGTCGCCCTCGATGAAGATCTCCTCGACGTCCGTGCGTCCGAAGAGCGACGACAGGGGTCCGAAGTCGCAGATCGCCTGGGTGACCCGCACCACCATGGCGGCAGGGTCCGACAGGGCCATGCCGCCAGCGGCGAGCGTCCCGGCGTGGGCAGCCCGCTGGTAGGACTCGACCGCCTTCACCACGAGCGCCCGCACCGCCCCGGTGTCGGACCGGGGGTCGAGCTTGGCCTCCTCGACCGCATCGAGCACGGCCCGGCGGATCGAGGCGTAGGCGTCGGGCGGGGCGTTCACACCCGGCCTCCCCGGCGGCGGAGGGGGCTCTTGGTTTCCGCTCGCTGGCTCGGCACCGGGACGCTGGGGGCCGGCCACGCCAAGGCGGCGGTCGCAAGGCCTTCGACTCCCCTGGTGAACGGCCCCAGCCCGACGAGCTCCCCGCGCCAGGCAGCCTTCTCGACGGCGGGGTCCAGGGGAAGGAGGTGCAGCGATGCCGGTGCGTAGTTGCGCAGGATCTCGGCCTCCACCTCGCCACGGACGAAACGGCTCGCCGGCACCTTGTTGACCACCAGGTGGACCGGCGTGCCGGGGGCGAGGACCACGACGTCGGCGATCCAGGAGATGAGGCGGGCCACGCCGACGGGCGTCGCAACCCCGACGCCGATGACCACGTCGGCCGCCCCCAGCACCTCCCGGGTGACGCCGTAACGATCGGCACCCCCGAGGCGGGGAAGGTCCTCCGTCTGAGCCCCGACATTCACGATCACGTGGTCACGGAGGCTGCGCAGCTCGGCCACGACCTCGGCCGCCTCCTGGGGCCGGACCTGGGGCCAGTCCGCCGCGTTGGCCAAACCGGCGAGGAGCTCAAACCCGCCCCCGGCCACCGGGAGCAGGGCGTCATGGAGG
>JAOPZY010000016.1 GCA_025963875.1 Actinomycetota bacterium | reverse complement strand
GGTCCAGGACGCCGTCCCGGGCGGCCTCCGGCGCCTTGCCCCTGTCGAAGAGCAGCAGGCCCTCCAGGTGGTGCAGCTCCTTGTAGTCGAAGGGGTCGTAGGGCTCCACGATGTCGATCTGGCGCCGTGGCTCGGTGATGCCGGCCATGTCGTAGGCCATCCTGGCCGCCCGCTCGACGTAGGCGGGGTAGGCGAGGTCCCGGTTGGTCCAGTAGGCGGTGTCGAGGTTCCATCCCACGCCCTCGACCCATACGGGCTTGTCGCAGGACCGCAACGCCACGTCCTCCGCGGCCATGACGATGGCGACCGCACCGTCGGACACCGGCGACACATCGAGGCGCTGCACCGGCCAGGCAAGGACCTCGGAGGCGAGGACGTCCTCGACGGTGATGTCCGCCTGCCCGAGCTGGGCGGCGGGATGCCCGGCGGCGTTGCGCTTGTTTTTGACCGCCACCCGCGCGATGTCCGCCTTCTCGATCCCGTACGCGTTCATGTAGCGGTTCATCTCCAGGGCGAAGATCCACAGCAGGTTCGGCCCGAGCGGGCGCTCGGTGATGTTGTCGAAGATGGTGATGAAGGCACCCTGGGCATGGGGCATCGTCGAGGACATCTTCTCCTCGGCGACGACGAGCACCCGGTCGAACATGCCGCTGGCGACGTGGTACCAGCCCTGCACGGCACAGAAGACGCCGGTGCCGCCGCCGACGTAGGAGCGGATCACCGGCTTGTTCCAGCCGCCGGCCCCATTGGCGAGGTACTCGCCCTTCATGTGGACGCCGTCGAAGGCGTCCGGGGCCGTGCCGATGCAGACCGCGTCGATGTCGTCCATGGTGAGCTCGGCGGCGTCGAGCGCGGTGCGGGCCGCCTCCCAGGCGAGCTCCTTGCCGGTCTCGAGCGACCGCCGGACGAAGCGGGTCATCCCCGCCCCCACCACCCCGACCCGGCGACCCATCGCTCAGGCGTCCATCGACAAGACGGCGACGGCACCGCTGGAGGTGGGGACGCCGCGCCACGACTGGGCGAGGCCACGCCGGACGCCGTCGATCTGGCAGGCTCCGGCCTGGCCTTGGAGCTGGGCGACCACGTCGGCCACCCTGGCGAGTCCGTTGGCTTCGAAGAGGTACCCGCGGCCGAGGCTGCCCCCGGAGGGGTTCACCACGGTCGGGGCGCCACGCAGTCCCAAGGCGTCGAGGTGCTGGAGCTGCTTGTAGCTGAACGTGTCGTCCACCTCGGCGACGTCGACCTCGGCCCCCGCGTCGGTGATGCCAACCTGGGCGTACGCCCGTTCCGCCGCCCGCCGGGCGTACTCGGCGGTGCCCCACGTCCTTGACGAGAGCGACGGCGTCTCGGTCGACCAGCCGATGCCGTCGACCCACACCGGCAGCGGGCAGAGGGACCTCGCCCGCTCCTCCGCGGCCAGCACGACGACCACTGCCCCGTCGGCCGTCCGGGGGCAGTCGAGCTCGCGGAGGGGATCGGCGACGAGGGCCGAGGCTTCGACGTCGCCGGCGGTCATCGTCTGGGCATAGGCGGCGGACGGGTTGAGCAACGCGCGGCATCGGTTGGTGGCGGCAACCTCCCAGCAGTCCTCGATCGTCGCGGTCCCGCCGGCGAGGAAGCTTGTCATCTCGAGGCCCGCCACGAACCAGGGGTGGACCCCCAGCGGCCGCTCGAAGACCGGGTCGAGGGCGAAGGCGAGGATGTCGGGCAGGGTGACGATGTCCGACGCCTTCGAGTGGGCCTCGCACGCCACCACCTGGGCCGCGCCAGAGCGGATCAGCATGACCCCGGTGGCGAGGGCGACCAGGCCGTCGGCGGCCACCGTCTGCACCGGACGCTGTGCCGCTCCGAGCTGGTCGGGGACGTACTCGTCGAAGATGCTCGTCCCCTCGAGGAAGTCCTCCGAGGCGCAGACGAAGGAGTCGACGTCACGGCGGGGGTCGAGGCCGGCCGCGGCGTAGGCGCGCATCGCGGCCTCGAACACCAGCTCCTTGTAGGAAAGACCTGGGCTGATCGAGGTGAATCCGACCTGGCCCGTCGCCACGATCCCCACTCGGTCCACGGCTTCGCATCCTAATCCCAGGGGCCGACAATGGCCCGGTGGGCGGTAGGATCAGGGCTTCCGGGAACAACCATGACGGGATCGAGAAGGAGAGTGCGCGTGGCGGGCAGTGACCTCAGTGGCCAGGATTTGAGAGGCGAGAACCTGCGGGGCAAGGTCCTGCGGGAAGCCGACATGAGCGGCTGCAACCTCTCCGGGCAGTCGCTGAACGACCTCGACCTGAGTGGCGCGGACCTGAGTGGCGCCGACCTGAGCGCCGCGGTGCTCACGAGGGTCGACCTGAGCAATGCCAACCTCAGCGGCGCCGACCTGAGTGAGGCGGACCTCGGTGGCGCCGACCTGACCGGTGCCGACCTGACGGGGGCGAACCTGCGGGACGCCAGCCTCGCCCGGGCAGATCTCCGGGACGCCAACCTGGCGGAGGCCGACCTCGCGATGACCGACCTCGGCGGCGCCGACCTGAGCGCCGTGGAGGGCCTGACCGACGACCAGCTCGCCGAGGCCAGCGTCGACAGCAACACCCTGCTTCCCTGAAGGGGACATCCCCCCGACTGATCATCCTCGACTATGGGGGCGTCCTCGCGACGCCGCAACCCCCCGCCGATATCGAAGCGCTCGGTGCGGAGATCGGGCCGGAGGCTGCCGGCTGGAGGGAGGCCTACTGGGCGCACCGGCAGGCCTTCGACCTCGGCGAGGAAGCGGGCCCCTACTGGAGCGCCGTGGCCGGCCGGCCCCTCGGCACCGATCAGGTGGCTCGGCTGGAGGACCTCGACCATGGGAGCTGGTCGCATCCCGACCCGGCGACCCTCGCGCTTCTGGAGCGGCTGCTCGACGGCGGCGCCACGGTCGCCCTGCTGTCGAATGCACCCTCCGGCCTCGCTGCGGCCATCGACCGGCTGCCGTGGATGGAGCCCGTGGGGCGGCGCTTCTACAGCTGCCGGCTCGGCGTCGCGAAGCCCGATCCCCGTGCCTACCGGGCGGTCCTGGAACAGCTCGGCGCCGATCCGGGCGAAGCCTTCTTCGTCGACGACCGGCCCGACAACGTCGCAGGGGCGCAGCGGGTCGGCATCCCCAGCATGCGCTTCACCTCCGCGCGGGAGGTGGCCGCCCGGCTCCACGCTGGGTAGGGATTCCCTCATGCCGTGCATGATCGGGACCTCGGGCTGGCAGTACCGGCACTGGCGGGACACCTTCTACCCGCCGGATGTGCCGGCCGCCCGCTGGCTCGAGTACTTCGCCGCCCGCTTCCAGACGGTCGAGGTCAACAACACGTTCTACCGGCTCCCGCAGGCAACGACGTTCCGCACGTGGGCGGAGCGGACGCCGGACGACTTCGTCGTCGCCGTGAAGATGAGCCGCTACCTGACGCATCTGAAGCGCCTCAACGATCCTGAGGAACCGGTGTCCCGATTCCTCGAGCGGGCACGGCAACTGGGCCCCAAGCTGGGCCCGGTCCTCCTCCAGCTGCCCCCGAACCTCGAGGCCGAGCACGAGGCCCTCGCTCGCACCCTCGGGCTCCTCACCTCGGTGCGGACGGCGGTCGAATTCCGCCACGACTCCTGGTTCGACGACACCACCCGCCGGATCCTCTCCGACCACGGGGCAGCCCTCTGCATCGCCGACAGCCTGTCCCGTCGCAGCCCCGTGTGGCGGACGGCGGACTGGACGTACCTCCGCTTCCACGAGGGCGAGGACACGCCGCACCCCTGCTACCGCGCGGAGCAGCTCAAGGGCTGGGCGCACCTGCTCCGGGAGCAGTGGGGGCCGGACGCCACCATCTATGCGTACTTCAACAACGACGGCCGGGCCTGCGCCCTTCGGGATGCCGTCGTGCTCGCCGGATTCGTCCGGGCGGAAGGGCTGGCCACGAGCCGGGTGCCGGACCCCTCCGACATCCGGGTGTCCCAGGAATAATCGTTATGGCCTATGGACTTTTGCCTCCTCGCGGCTCAAACTCAGTGGGCGGAAAGGAGGAGCGTTCTAATCCTTTCAGGGGTACCAGCTGTGGTGTCGCTCAGGCGTCCAGGACCGGGCCAGGTATTGCGGCTCTCCGGCGAGTGATCGTCCCTCGCAGAGCCCGGCCCCCGCCGCCGCTATGGTCGGCTCCCTGGCCGGCCCTGGCCTGAGCGGCTCCCGTCTACCCTCTCCGATTTCCGCCTCCTCAGGGGCATGCGAGGTCGCTAGGATGCGCGGGTGCCCAGCATCACCAGACTCCTTGTCGCGAACCGTAGCGAGATTGCGGTGCGCATCTTCCGCGCCTGCAAGGAACTCGGCATCACCTCCATCGCCATCTATTCCGAGATCGACCGCGACGCCTTCCACCTGGGCTTCGCCGACGAGGCCTACTACGTCGGGGAAGCCCCTCCGGCGGAGAGCTACCTCAACATCGGCCGCATCGTCGATGTGGCCCACAAGGCGGGGGCCGACGCTGTTCATCCCGGCTACGGCTTCCTCGCCGAGAACCCCACGTTCGCCCAGGCGGTCCTCGACGCCGGGCTGATCTGGGTGGGACCGCCCCCCGCAGCGATCCGGGCGATGGGCGACAAGGTTTCCGCCCGCAAGGTGGCGGCTGCTGCCGGCGTCCCCACGGTCCCCGGCACCCTGGAACCGGCATCGGGGCCGGAGGACATCGACGCGTTCGCCGCCGAGCACGGGTGGCCGGTGGCGATCAAGGCCATCCACGGCGGCGGCGGGCGCGGCTTCCGTGTGGTCCGCTCGGCTGCCGAGGCAGGGCCGGCCTTCGACAGCGCCGCGCGGGAGGCCGGGGTCGCCTTCGGCAACCGCGACCTCTACCTCGAGCGCTACCTCGACAAGCCCCGGCACATCGAGATCCAGGTCCTCGGTGACGCCCACGGCCATGTCCTGCACCTCGGCGAGCGTGAGTGCTCGCTGCAGCGGCGCCATCAGAAACTGCTCGAGGAGTCGCCGTCGCCGGTGGTGGGCGCCCAGCTTCGGGAGCAGATGGGGGCGGCTGCGGTGAAGCTCTGCCACCACGCTGGCTACTTCTCCGTCGGGACCGCCGAATTCCTGCTCGAAGAGGCCCCCACGGGAACCAAGGCGGGAACCCGCTTCTACTTCCTCGAGCTCAACACCCGGTTGCAGGTCGAGCACCCCGTCACCGAGCTCGTCACGAGCCTCGACCTGGTGAAGGAGATGATCTGGGTGGCCGAGGGCAGGCCGCTGCACTTCACCCAGGACGACGTGTCGATGCGGGGCCACGCCATCGAGTGCCGGATCAACGTCGAGGACCCGGCCCGCAACTTCATGCCGTCGCCGGGGACGATCACCCAGTACCGGGAGCCGGGCGGCCCGGGCATCCGGGTGGATGCCGGGGCCAGGCGTGGGACGACGATCTCCGAGTTCTACGACTCGCTCGTCGCCAAGCTGATCTGCTACGGGTCCGACCGGACCGAGGCGATCCAGCGCATGCGGCGCGCCCTGGACGAATACCGCCTGGAAGGCGTCGCCACGACGATCCCGTTCCACCGCCTCGTCGCCTGGGCCGATTGGTTCGAACGGGGCGACTTCTCGACGTCGACGGTCGAGACCTCGATCGACCTCTCGGGCCTGCCGCCCGGCGCGGCGAGCCCCGGCGAGCGCCGAGCCCGGGACGTGACCGTGGAGCTGTCGGGCAAGCGGTTCGCCATCCGGCTCTGGGAGCACCCGGGTGCCGAGCGCAAGAAGCCGCACCTTCCGGAACCCGGCGCCCGCGGGGGCCACGCCGGCGTCGGCGAGACCATCACGGCGCCGATGCAGGGCACCATCCTGCGCGTCCTCGCCGAGGAAGGGGCGATGGTGGTGGTGGGGGCGCCAGTCCTCGTGCTGGAGGCGATGAAGATGGAGAACATGATCGTCGCCAACCGGGACGGCCAGGTGAAGACGCTGAAGGTCAAGGCGGGGGACTCGGTCCAGCTGGGGGCCCCGCTGG